>JAYZDP010000068.1:0-47387 GCA_036337765.1 Acidobacteriota bacterium | reverse complement strand
CGTGGCCAAGGTCGGCGGCCACGACCGAGTGATCGCCTATGAGCACAGCCATCCCGCGTCCCTGTCCTCTCTAGGTCGCCTTAGCTGGTTCGATCCTGAATCAGGGACCGTAAGCGAACTTGTAGCGGTCACTTCCAGCTTCCAGCCGCCGCGAGCAGACGAGATTCCGCACGTCGACGTGACTCGGGACGTGAATGGCGACGGCCGCGACGATCTGGTCGTTCCCGACGAGCGCGGTTTCTGGGTGTTCATCCAGACGGACGGGGGCACGTTCGCTGATCCCGTGATGCTCGGCCCGCCCACGGACATGAGTGGCATCTTGGGGGCCGACGGCTATCGGTACGCCCCCTGGAGTGTGGGCCGCATCTACGAGGTGGACATCGACCTGGATGGGCGCCGCGACCTCGCGTTCTGGAACGAGGACCACTTCGAGGCTCATCTGCAGGACGAGCGCGGGATGTTCTCCGATGTTACCGAGTCGTACGTGACGGAAGTGGAGTTCGACTCCGACGATGTCCTTTTCCTCGCGTCGGAAGACATGACGGGCAGGGTGCTGCATTCGCTTGCCGATTTGAACGTCGATGGCACCGCCGATCTGGTCGTGCTTTCGCTCGAGGGTCGGCGCAACTCCCAGAAGCGTTCGGTGTTCGAGGTGTATTTCGGAGAGCCCTCAGAGGATGGCGGGTTGGTGTTCGCCGGCAAGGTCGGTGCAGCGTTTCGGTCCAAGGGCCGCATCCAACTCGGCATGGATCCCCACGTCCTGCGTGGCGACGGCCAGGTCGCATTGATGTTCACCACCCTCGAGAACCGGTTCCTCGGCGGCAACCTCTGGAAGAGAATCAAAGGGGCCATGGGAGATGATGTCTGGTTGGAGCTCGAGTTCCATCAGACAGTGGGCGGCGTCTATCGCAACGAACCCAACGCCACCTACAGAATTGCTCTGGACGGTGTGCCCAGCCATCGAGAACCGGGGTCGGTGCCCCTGGATATCGCCCTTCGGGGCCGCACGCACGAGAGCCGAAGGACTCGAGAAAGTTGGCTGCGCGCGTTCAACCGGACGCTGCTCATCGGGGACGTGACCGGCGACGGCCGCTCAGACCTGTTGATCGAAGCGGAGTTCCAGGATCTCCACGTGCACGTCGGCGTTGCGGGCCCGGAGCTATTCGCGGCGAAGCCTCAAAAGGTCAAGGTCACCCTGTTCGACGAGGAGTACATCTGGCTGGTGGACCTGAACGGCGATGGCAAGCAGGACATCCTCCAGCACCACCCGTTCACCTTGACAACTCCCCACGGGGCTGCGAAACAGCCACCGGGGACCGAGCCCCATCGAGTGACGACGTTGATCGCCCGTTAGCGTTGCCGGTCTGGCAAGGCGAACACGAAGAGGTTGTTGCCAGAGCTGGGGCGAAGCTCAGGCGTGAGCCCGATCGAGAGGGCCGCCGACGTATTGCCGGTGCTCGCGACGACGTACTGACGCCCGTCGAGGCCGAAGGCGATAGGGAAGCCGGTGACCGGTGATCCAAGGTTGATCTCCCAGAGGATCTCGCCGGTGTCTTGATCCAAGGCCCGGAATCTGCCGTTTCCGTCGCCGACGAAGACCAGCCCGCCGCCGGTCACGAACAGCGATTGGGTCGAGGCCCTCTGCTCGTAGGTCCATAGCGCTTCGCCCGTCTCGGCGGATACGGCATGCACGACGCCGCTGAGGTCGGTGCCAGGTGTGATCTGGTGCTCGGCGTCCAGGGCGTAGATCGGAAGTCGGCCACCCCGCGTCGCCGTCATGACGGCACACGCGTTGCGCATCGGCAAGTACATCGCGTTGGTCAAGGGACTATAGGCACCCGCCTGCCAGTCTTTTCCGCCGATGAACGTGGGACAGACGAGCGCCTTCTGCTCCAACTCCTGGAAGACCACCTCCGGGTTCTCGGTCACCTCGCCGGTGGCACCGTCGATCGAGATGATGACGTTCTGAAAGACCGTCGGCGTGGCCCACAGAAACTCTCCGGTCTCGCGGTCGAGGGTGTAGACCACTCCGGTCTTCCCGGGAACCCCGGTGACCACCTTGCGCATCTCACCCGGCTGCACGCGGGGATTGATCCACTTCACCTCGTCGGCGTTGGGGGCCACTGCGGTGTCGACCAAGAGCCGCTCGAACGGATGGTCGAGATCCCAGTGATCGTTGAGATGTTGGTAGTACCAGGCGATCTCTCCGGTCTCCCCACGAAGTGCCAGCGTCGAGTTGTGGTAGAGGTGCTTGCGGTCCGCGCTACCGAGCAGGAACTTCGGCGCCGGTGAGGTTACCGAGGTGCCTATGTAGATGAGGTCCAGGTCCGGGTCGTAGCTCGGCACCATCCAGGTGCCAACGTGCTTGCGATCTTCGAACGGGATGTCGCCCCAGGTTTCGTCGCCCGGCTCTCCCGGGCCCGGAATCGTACGACGCCGCCAGAGCTCGGCCCCGGTGTTCGCGTCGTGGGCAGCGATGATGCAGGAGTCGGGACCGCCCTTGGGCAAGCAGCTTCGACCCGAGATCACCTTGCCGTTAGCGATGATCGGGCCCGAGCTCTGCATCGTCGGATGCGTCTCGTAGTCGAGAATCAGCGTCTCCCAGACCAGCTCGCCCGTGGTCGCGTCGAGGGCGAATACGAAGCCGTCGCCGCTGGTGTCGATGATCAGCTCGCCGTAAATGGCGAGGTTGCGGTTGTTGGCGGTCAGCGCGCTGGTACCCCGACGACTCACGTCTTCGTGTACCTCGCGGCGATACTCCCAGATGAGGTCTCCGGTCACGGCGTCGATCGCCTGGATGACGTCTGCCGGGTTTGGCATGTACATCACGCCGTCGTAGACGAGCGGCGTCCCCTGCTGGCGGCCCTCACTCATGCCACGAGACCAGACCAGGCGCAGGTCCTTCACGTTTTCGCGTGTGATCTCGTCGAGCGGGCTGTAGGCCCAGCCGTCGAGCGTTCGCCGCCACATGAGCCAGTCGTCATCGCTCGGGTTCTGGAGCATGGCGTCCGTGACCCCAACGAAGTCGTCCGTCTGCGCACCTGCGACCGCGGTCCCGACGTCCGCGGACAAGAGGGCGACGATCAGTACCGCGTGTAGGCAGAGTCCGCGCGGGCTCGTAGCAAGGTCAATCGGAGCGTGCAGTCGCAGCTCATTGGCACGGCGTCGTCGACACGTCATAGCGAAGTCCTCGAGATCTGTGTGATCGCTCTGGTGGAGCGGGATCTGAGAACGTACCAGAGTGTCTGAGAGTGGGGGTCGTCAGGGATCCAGCTCAGCCGCGGTGACGAGGCGCCACGCTAGGGGCCATCTCGGTCGACGGGATCGATCAGTAGGGCGGCACGGTCGCTCAGGCTGGCGAGTCTGCCTCGGCCCCAGCGGTACGCTGCCCTGTGAAGGCGGGGCAGATCGGCTCCGGGATCCTGTCCCAGCGAGCCCGACGGCGCGGCTTGTGACCCTCCAGGGTCTGCGCTGGGAGCTCCGAGACAAGCTCGACCAAGCGAACATCAACGAGCGTGTCTTGTTCCCAGGGCTCCACGACCTGGGCACGTGGCTCAAACGACACTACAGCCCGGGACCCCGAGGACCTCGAGATGAAGCCTCGCGTCGGTCATGAGCCGGTCGAGGCTCTCTTCCCAAGCGCCTTTGACGAATGCCGTGACCCCTCGCAGATGACGCGCACGAGCGTCGTCGGCGTCCTCGCTCAGCATCTCCCCGGTCAGCTGGTGTGCTTCCTCGATCCGTCCCTCACGCAGAGCTCACAGGCATCGTCGATGTCGGCCGATGTGGCGGCAGGACGGACCGCTATCCAGAAACAGAGTGCGCCCAGGATTCGGTACCGAATCGATTCTCGTCTCCTCAGGAGGCTCTCAAGATTCTATCGAGCCTTCCGTCGGGAGCGCGTCACGTTTCCGTGCCGCAAGCGCGGCTCCCCGAAATGGAGAAGGCGACACAGTCTCGTGATTTCTGCGAAACTGCGACACCTTGGCAACGGGAAAGCGGTGCTCGAGTGAGACGGAATTTGCCATCGCCGCGGTCATGTGCGTGCTTCAGGGGCATGCGAACCGCGGGGTGTTCCGGGGCTTTTCCGTCAGGGAGGTCGCGCGCGGCAGGCACTTCGAGTTTCGCTGGCTGACGGACGCCACCTTTCACCTGAGGCTGGATGCCTTAGCCGGAACGCTGACGTTTTCCGATCTGCTGCCGAACGTGCCCTACCGCTCGGCGATGGATCGCGCCTTTCGGAGCTTCGTGCGCGAGTGCACGTCCGAGCAACTGCCTGCCCACCGGCGAATCGACCGCGATCTGGCGCAGGTGCGCTGCCGGAATCGGAAGGGCAGCGCCTCTCTCGTCGTGACCGCAGTAGGCGGAGACTTCGACTACGCGACTCGCAAGGCGATCTCGCTGGTGAACGAGATCTTCCACGGCTTTCTGCGCGGGCCGTACTACGCGTATATGGTCGAGAACTTCAACGAGCCGGAAGAATAGCGGGAGGTTCCGATGAGCGATCTGCAGTACATGTCGGCGATCGAGATGGCGGCGGCCATCCGGGAGAAGAGTCTCTCGAGCGCCGAGGCGTTGGAGGGTCTCTTGGCGCGGATCGGGGAGCGGGATGGGCCGCTGAATATCGTCGTGACGCTGGACGAGGAGCGGGCCCGAGCCGATGCCGAGGCCGCTGACGAGGAGACCGCGCGGGGTGAGTCGCGGGGGCCGCTTCACGGTGTGCCGATGACGATCAAAGACTCGTTCTGTACCAAGGGGGTACGCACGACGTCCGGGGCCCCTGAGCTCTCCGACCACATTGCCGAGAACGACGCGGTGCCCGTCGCGCGACTACGCGGCGCGGGGGCGGTGATCTTCGCGAAGACCAATCTGCCGATCTATGCCGGCGACGTACAGAGCTACAACGAGGTCTTCGGCACGTCGAACAATCCATGGAACGTCGAGTACGCGGTGGGAGGTTCTTCGGGAGGGTCGGGTGCAGCCCTGGCGGCTGGCTTCACGCCGCTCGAGCTCGGTAGCGACATCGGCGGGTCGATCCGCAATCCGGCGCATTGCAATGGGGTGATGGGGCATAAGTCGTCGTTTCGGCTAGTACCGGCCCTCGGCCAGATTCCCGGGCCTCCGGGCACTCTGACCCAGGCCGACATCGCTGTAGCAGGGCCGATGGCGCGCACGGTCGACGACCTGGAGCTCGGTCTCGACGTCATGGCCGGGCCCGACGATTGGGAGGGGGTCGGCTACAAGCTGGATCTGCCCACTGCGCGCGGCAAGGCCCTTTCCGACTTCAAGGTCGCGGCCTGGATCGACGATGATTTCTGCCCTCTCGCCAGCGAGGTTTCGACCCTCTTGAACCGAGCCGTCGACGAGGTGGAAAGGGCTGGAGCGGCCGTCGATCGGCACGCGCGGCCCGACTTCGAATTCGCGTACGCAAACGGCGTATTCAGCCAACTCATCGGCGCGGCCATGTGCGGTGGCTACTCGCTGAAGGACATCGAGAAGCTGGCGGCCGACATTGAATCGGGCAATACCATCACTGGCGCCGAGAACGCGGTGCTGCGCCACCGGGCGTGGTTGTCGGCCAACGAGCGACGGCTGCAGATGCGTAGGAAGTGGTTCGAGTTCTTCAAGAGCTACGACGTGGTGCTGATGCCGGTGTCGCCGACGACGGCGATTCCGCACGACCACTCGGAGCCGCAGTGGGGACGCAAGATCAAGATCGACGGTGCCGAGCGCGACTATGGCGAGCAGATCCGCTGGATGGGACTGACGGGCGTGTCCTATCTGCCCGCCACGGTAGTGCCGGTGGGGGTGACGAGGGCGGGGCTTCCGGTCGGGATCCAGATCGCCGGGCCCTATCTGGAAGACCGTACGACGCTTGCCGTTGCGCGCGGGCTCGCGGATCGGATGGGTGGCTTTCAGCCACCGCCGGGCTTCTGATCGGCAAGAGGTCCGTGTGACTGCGCGGCCGCCGCACCGGCTGATCCCGTACCTACAGATCGTAGGAGCGGCGTTTCTGTTCTCGACCGGCGGGGCTGCCATCAAGGCCTCGACCCTCACCGCGTGGCAGATCTCGTCGTTCCGATCGGGGATCGCGGTCATCGCGCTCCTCGCCCTGATCCCGGCGGCTCGCCGTCGCGTGGCTTGGACCCGGCCGGCGCTGATCGGCGGCGCGGCGTTGGGAGCCACGTTCGTGCTCTACGTGCACGCCAACACGCTGACCACCGCGGCGGACGCGATATTCCTGCAGGGGACGGCGCCGCTCTACGTCGCGGTCCTGGGAACGCTGTTCCTGGGAGAGAAACCGCACGCGCGCGAGATCGCCTTCATGGGCGCGCTGGCGGTGGGCGGCGCAGCCTTCTTCGTGGGCTTGCCGCAACCGCTTGCAACCGCGCCCGACCCTGCGACCGGCAACCTGCTCGGAACGCTGTCGGGACTGACCTGGGCGCTGACGATTCTTGGTCTGCGTTGGGTTCAACGCGGCGGCACTGGCAGGGCCAGTGCCGCGGTCGTGGCGATCTCTGGCAATTTCATGGCTTGCCTGGTCGGTTTGCCCGCCGCACTCCCCGTCGTCGGCGCCACGGCACTCGATTGGGGTCTGGTTGGCTTCTTGGGCGTCTTTCAGATCGGCGTCGCCTACGTGCTCCTGACCAAAGCTGTGCAGCGGCTGACAGCGCTCGAAGTCTCGCTTTTCGTTCTTATCGAACCGGTGCTGAACGCCGTCTGGGCGTGGTGGATCCACGGTGAGGCCCTTTCGGGATGGGCGGTCGGAGGCGGAGCCCTGATCCTCACGGCAGCCGCGGTGCGCGCACTCACCCAGGGCCGGACTCCTACCCGCACCACCGCCTGATCGGGGCCGCGCTCACGGGTCCTCGGTGAGCTCGAGCGCGAGCGCGCCCATGCGCAGCTCACCCAGCCGGGTCTGCCCGCCACGGGCGACGAACTGACGCATGTTGCGCTGGGCGCTCTCGGTACGAAGAGTCTTCTGGAATAGGTAGGCCTCCTGGCGGAGACCCTCCTCCAGAGGGAGCTCGGCGTTGTTGACTGATTCCTTTGCCAGCGCGATGGCCTCCGCGGGGAAGGCCGCAATGCGGTGCGCGAGTCCGTCCACGAAGGTGTCGAGCTCCACTGGCGGCATGGCGCGGTTGAAATAGCCCCAGCGCTCCGCGGTAGCAGCATCGAGATCGTCGCTGCCGAGGATCACCTCCATCGCCCGGCCGCGTCCGAGGAGTCGCGGCAGCCGCTGGGTGCCGGTGCCGCCCGGGAGGATGCCGAGGGCGACCTCCATCTGGTTCACCCTGGCGAGGCCCAGAGCGCCGTAGCGCATGTCGCACGAGGCGACGAGCTCGCTACCTCCGCCGCCGACGCGGCCCGCGACCTTGGCGATCGTGGCCTTGGGCATGGTGCGTAGCCGCTCGCACATCTGGTGGAAGGGGTTGAGCTCCTCCTGAGGCTGTGCCATGCCGTCGGTGGGGAAGGCGAGAATCGCCTCGACGTCGAAGTGGGCGATGAAGAAATCGGCGTTGGCACTCTGCAGAACCAAGACCCGGACACCACTGTCGTCCTCGACCTGCTTGGTGAAGGCAGCCATCTCGTCGTAGAGCTCGACCGAGAAGAGGTTGATCGGCGGGTTGTCGATGGTGGCGAAGAGCGCGCCCTCATCAAGCCGGGTGTGAATCAGCTCATAGTCGTAGGCCATATCGAGGCTCCTTTCGCGGAGCTCAGGATGTTAGCGGCTTGGGACTCTAGGCGACCGCGCCGCCGTCGCGCAGGGTCGAGATGGCGTCGCCTGCGTAGCCGAGCTCTCCGAGGATGTCGTCGGTGTGCTCACCCAGAGTCGGTGCCGGCGAGCGCACCTCGGCTGGGGTGCGGCCGAAACGGGCCGCGGGCCGTGCGTAGCGGATCGGACCGGCGACGGGGTGTTCATCCTCGACCAGCATCTCGTTGTGCAGGACCTGCGCGTCTTCGACAACCTCGTCGCGGGTGAGGATCTTGGCGCACGGTACGTCCTCGCGCTCGAGCTTTTCGATCCAGGCGTCGGAGGTGTCGGTGCGCAGCACCTCGCCGACCATTCCGAGGCGTGCGTCGGAGTTCGCGACCCGGCCGCCTGGAGTCTTGTAGCGCTCGTCTTGTAGCCACTCGAGGTGCCCGGTGGCTTTCGCCATGCCCTCCCACTCCGAGTCCGACATCGTCGATGCCGTGACGTAGCCGTCCGCGGTTTCATAGACCAGGTCCGACGTGCTTCCCGGCTTCGGTTCGGCAATGTCTCCGCCGCGGAAGGTCTTCGTGACCATGCCTTCGGGCCAGATGAACGACAGCGCGGCGTCGAGCATGGCAAGACGAATGTGTTGTCCCTCGCCGCTCTTGGCCCGTTCCAGCAGGGCAGCAGTTATCGACTGCGCGGCGGTCATCGCTGTGATCTTGTCCGGGACGATCGTGCGCACCATTTTGGGGCGGGTGGTGCCGCGATCGGCCTGAATGGCGGCGAGGCCCGACAGCGCTTGGATGATCGGGTCGTAGACCCGCTTTTGCGAGTACGGCCCACTCTCGCCGAAGCCCGAGATCGAGACGTAGACGAGATCCGGTCGGATCTGCTTGAGCGCGTCGTAGCCGAAGCCCATGCGCTCCATCGCTCCGGGTCGGAAGTTTTGCAGGAAGACGTCGGCTTCGGCGATCAGCTCGCGGAAGACCTTCTGGCCACCCTCGGACTTGAGGTTCAGGGCGATCGACCGCTTGTTGCGATTGGCGGTCGTCCAAATGGCGGTCATGCCGCCACGCTTCGGCCCGAGGTGGCGCATCAGATCGCCCATGCCCGGCTGCTCGACCTTGATGACGTCGGCCCCCTGATCGCCCAGGAGAAGGGTGGCGAGCGGCCCCGACACCATCGTGGCCAGCTCGACGATGCGATATCCATCAAGGGGACCTGGCATACCCTAACCTCCGTTTCTAGTGAGCGCGGAGTCTATCCGGCACCTGGCGCGCTACACCGGGCCTGCGCCGTAGG
Source organism: Acidobacteriota bacterium (assembly GCA_036337765.1). GTDB lineage: Bacteria > Acidobacteriota > Thermoanaerobaculia > Multivoradales > Multivoraceae > JAYZDP01. Next base: position 38,386 of record JAYZDP010000068.1, on the reverse strand, counting down.
TCCAAGAGTATGATCGGCCGATCCACCGACATGGGGAGAAGCGAATGAAGCTGTGGAGCACGTGGGTCGCAATCGGGGTTGTGGTCCTGGCCGGGTGTGGGGGCTCTGCGGAGTCGGTCGCGGAGCCGTCGGCCGACCCTCCGGTCTCCGATGACGATAACGCTGCGCTGCGCCAGGTCGGTATCGACCTGAGCCGGATGAACGACCCAGAGGTGCAGAACGTACCCGCCTTCCGGGTGTTCGACGATCTGTCCTACGTCGGGATGGAGTGGGTCAGCTGCTGGGTGGTCGAGACCAGCGAAGGGCTGGTCCTGATCGACTCGCTCTACGGTGACTTCATCGAGCACGCGGTTGCCGGCATCCGCAGCGTCGGGCTCGACCCGGCAGATCTGAAGTACGTGCTGGTAACGCACGGGCACTTCGACCACAACGGCGGCGCTGCCTACTTCCAGAGAGAGTTCGGGGCCCAGGTGGCGATGACGGCCGCCGACTGGACGATGAGCGAGTCCGGTTCGACGGGCAACTTCGCCTATGACGTTCCGAACCAGGATCTGGTGATCGCCGACGGCGACACGCTTCAGGTCGGCGACAAGGAGTTCCGGTTCTTCGTTACGCCAGGTCACACGGAGGGTGTGCTGTCGATGGAGTTCACCGTCAACGACGGCGGCACTTCGCATAGGGCCTTCACCTTCGGCGGAGTGGGACTGAACTTCGAGGGCGTGGATCGGACCCTGCAGTATCTCTCGAGCGTCGGCCGGCTCGAGGCCATGGAGGGGATCGAGGTCTCGATCACCAACCATGCCTCGATGGGAGGCATCTTCGAGCGAGCCGAGCGTCTCGCTAGCCGGCATGCCGGCGACCCTCATCCGTTCGTCGATCCCGAGGCCTTCCAGGCCTGGTTGCCCGAGCTGCGGGCGAACGCCGAAGCGAAGCTCGAGCAGGAGCGGGAGAAGGAGTCGGGTGATGACTGAGGTAGAGGCCGAGCCTTCGGTCGCCGCCACCGGTTCGCCGTCGTTCGTCGATGCGGGTCGCTCTGGCCTGAACGGCTTCTGGCGCTACGCGGTCGGCGCGGTCTTGGTGGCCTTGGTCTACCTCGGCGCGTCGGCCGTGTCGGTCATCGCGATGTTTCTGCTCAGCGGCGGATCATTTGATGTCGAGGTTCTGTTCGACAGCGACACGCTTCCGGCCGAGCAGCTCCTGGCGCTCGTCATGCTGCCCGCGGTGGGCCTGCTGATCGGAACGATGGTGGTGGTGCTCTTTCTCCACCGCCGATCCATGCGCTCGGTGTTCACTGGCGCGGCCACCATCCGGTGGTCGCGCGTGGCCCTCGGCGCGGCGCTGTGGGCCGGCCTCACCGCGGCTCTCGAACTCGTCGCCTTCGCCCTCGACCCGGGCAACTACGGGTTCAGCTTCGAAGCCGCCCGCTTCTGGCCAGTCGCCGTCGTCGCGATTCTGTTGGTGCCGATTCAGAGCGCGGCCGAAGAGCTCTTCTTTCGCGGCTACCTGCTGCAGGGGCTCGGGGTGGTCCTGGGGCGACCCTGGGCGGCGGTGCTGATCACCTCGGTAGGTTTCGGCCTGCTCCACGGTGCGAATCCCGAGATGGAGCAGTTCGGGCAGACGTTTCTGCTGTACTACATCGGGATGGGGTTGCTGCTTGCCCTCGTCACCCTGCTCGACGGCGGGCTCGAGCTCGCGATCGGAGCTCACGCGGCAAACAACCTCTACGGGGCGCTCATCGTCTCGTTTCCCGGCTCGGTGCTCGACATGCCCGCGATCTTTCGCATGGTCACCTTTCCGGTGGGCCAGATGTCGATCTTCGGTGCGGTCGCGGGCCTCGCCTTCTTTCTGGTTTTGCGGCGGGCATCGCCCTGGGGCAGGCTCGGCGCGATCCTGCTGCCTTAAGGCCGGGCCCAGTCCACGGGGACGCGGAGATCCAGCACCCAGTCGCGGAAGCGTCGGTCGAGGCTCGATATCGCGTCGATCTTGCCAAGCGCGTCCAAGAGGTGTGACCCACTGGCATTGCCGCCCGCTGCGACTTGTGCGAGGAAGGTACGGAACGTGGCTGCGAAGTCGCGTTCTTCGAGTAGAAAGCGCACCAGGAGGCCGCTCTGCACGTAGTGCGAGAGCCGGCGGTCCGAGCTCATGAAGCTGGCCTGGTCCATCTCCAAGAGCTCAGCGCTCGAGGTGAGTTCGTCGCGCTGGGCCTGTCTGGTAAGTGTCGCGATAATCGCCGTGGTCGCGGGGACGATAGTGAGTGGGCCGTCGCGGTGGACCTGCTTCGCGACCCGTTCGGTGTTGATTTTTCCGTCGCTGGTCATCGTCGAAAGGGCGAGATCCTCCGCGATACCCTCTTCCAGCCAAACCGGTACCTCGCCGCCGAACAGGTGGTGATTCCACAGGTGTGCCAACTCGTGGAGGAAGGTGCGTGGCACCTGAGGGCTGCGTAGCCGATCGATATGCACGATCGCCACGCCGCCGCTGGCGACGCCGGCGAGGGACCGGGCCTCGGTCGACAGTATCTGCGTCCGTGCTGCGTCGAAGGCGGCGGCGTCGACGAAGGCGAAGACCACACCGGTCAGGTCGTGGTCGGAGCCGATGCCGTAGCGATTGCGGTAGACGGTGGCCATCTGCTGCGCGATGGTGACGAACGTGGCGACCAGCTTGCGATCGTCGGCGTCGATATGGAGCTCGAGGCCGCCGGCCCTCGTATGTGTCGCTTGCGGGGACAGTTGTTGCCTCGCCGCGGCGACCAGCTCGGGGTCGGGATAGGGGACCGGTGGTGGGGCCTGGGCCGGCTCGGGAGGAAAAGGGCGTACCTCCAGCTCGCCGGTCGGTTCGATCTCCACCCAGCCGACGCTGTCGCCCACGAGAATCTGGGCCCATCCGAGGCGCGTCGTCCAGACCGGAACCCGTCCCCCCGCGAAGGTCATGACAACGGTCGAGCCCGATGACGGTTCTTCGAACACCTTTGTCGCCGCCGGCAGCTCGAGCGTCGGACGCGTGGCGGCAACGCCGCGGATCGACCAGTCCGCGGGAGTGCCGAGAATCTCTGGGTCTGCGACCGTGTCCTCGGGCACCTGGGCCACCACCAGGAGCACGGCCAGCAATGGGGCCGGGGCCGGCATCGAAACATGCTAGCGGACCTGTCCGTCTCAGTTCCGTACGCTTCTCGATCCGAACCATCTCCAAAGGAGGCGCCATGGTTCACATCAGTCGCAGGTCACAACGTTTCAGGATGGCTCCCACCGCCCTGGTGATCGTAGGCCTCGCCGCCTTCATGCTGCCGAGCATAGTGGCCGCGGCAAGCTACGAGATCGACGGCATCCACTCGACGCTGATCTTTCGCGCCAAGCGGATGGGAACGGTGTACGTCTATGGCCGCTTCAACGACGTCTCAGGCTCGATCGACATCCCCGGCGACGATCTGGGCTCCGGGAAGGTCATGATCGAGGTCAAGACGGCCAGCGTCGACTCTGGCAACGAGCGGCGCGACAACCACCTGCGCAGCCCCGACTTCCTCAACGCCACCGAGCTTCCACTCATGACCTTCGAGTCGACCAAAGTGACCAAGACCGGCGCCGATACTCTCGACGTGCTCGGCAAGCTCAGTCTGCACGGGGTGACGAAGGAGGTGACCATTCCGATGGAGCGGGTCGGCAGCGGCAAGGATCCGCGCTCCGGGGCGAGCCTCATCGGGTTCGACGGGTCGTTTTCGCTCAAGCGCAGCGACTTCAGCATGGCGTTCATGCAGGGTCCGATCGGGGATCAGATCGACATTCGTATCGCGATCCACGGCGTAGCGAAGTAACGTCGGCGTAGGATGGCGCAGGACGACGGCAGCGGACTGATCTTCGGGCTCCTGCTGTGGACCGTTGCGGCGCCGACTGTCGTGGTGGCGGCGGTACTCTGGCTGTCGGGGCGGCTCGAACGGTCGGCGTGGGGCGCCTACGTTGCCTGGGCGGCCGGCTATCTGGTGGCCCATGGAGGCATCGCTGGGGTACCCGCATGGCCACCGCTGACCAGCGTTCAGGGTCTGTTCTACATCGTCGTGCTGGCGGCGGTCGTGGGATTGAGATCGCAGCTGGTCGGCGCGAGAGCGGCCAGCCGCGTCCGCGGCGCGCTCTTCGAGGTGGCACTCGTGGTCCTTCTGGTATGGCTCACCCTGCGACCGATGATTCAGGTGCATTGGACCGGCCGTGAGGCGGCCGTTTCGCTGTCTGCAGTGTTGGCGCTGCTCGCTGGAGTCTGGCTGGCGACGCGGCCCGTCGACGGTTCCGCGGCGCTCGATAGCCTGGTGTGGGCCGGCGGCTTTGCCGGCACGTCGGTGGGTCTGGGGCTTTCATCGACGGCCCTTCTCGCCCAACTGGCAGCGCTCTGTGGCCTGCTGACGGTTGCCGTGGCAGCGCTTGGTGGCTCGAAGGCGCGGTTTTCGCCTCCGCACCGCCTCTGGATCGTCTCGCTGGCGGCGCTGACCGCCGGTGGCGCCTATTACGCGGATCTCGGCCTGTGGCGCGCAGGGCTTCTGTTCGCGGCGCCGGCTGCGGGGATCGTGGCGCTGCGCAGACTCCAGGGACGCCCAGCCCGACTTCGCGTGGCTGGCGCGCTGCTGGCTGTCGCTTTCGTTCAGGCACCGGCGCTGGCCAGTACGGCCGCCGACTTTCTTGAGCGTGGCTCGGCCTACGACTACGGCTATTGACAGGCACTGCAGGCGGTGACATTCGAGCAACATCTCCATGGACTGGCCGAGTACGGCCGGCGTTGGCCCGGCGAATCGGCCACAGTCGAGCGCATCGCCGAGTTCTTGAGTCGCAGGCCCGACGCCTTCGAGCGAGGCTGTGCCGAGGGCCACGTCACGGCGTCCGCCTGGGTGACTTCGGACGACGGCGCGTCAGTGCTGCTGGTTCGGCATCGTAAGCTTGGAATGTGGCTCCAGCCTGGCGGGCATACGGACGGCGAGCCCGACACACTCACAGTTGCCTTGCGGGAGGCGCGGGAGGAGTCGGGACTTGAGAGCCTCCGCGCCTACGTTGCCTCAGCAGTCGTTCCCTTCGACATCGACATCCACCAGATTCCCGCATGCTCCAGTGAGCCAGCTCACTTGCATTACGACCTCCGCCATCTGCTTTTCGCTGATCCGTCCGAGAAACCCGTCTCCAGCCACGAGTCCGAGGAAGTGCGCTGGGTGTCGCTGGCCCAGCTCGAGACGTTCACCGCGGAGGAGAGCGTGCTGCGCATGTCGAGGAAGGCGTCTCTGCTTGTGAGTAAGATCGCCGCTCTCGATTAAAGGAGACGGATGTGCAGGTTCGCAATCGAGTGACGGAGCTTCTGGGGGTCGATGTACCGATCGTGCAGGCGCCGATGGGGTGGATCGCGCGCGCTCAGCTCGCATCGGCGGTATCGAACGCGGGTGCGATGGGGATCATCGAGACGTCGTCGGGGCGACTGGACGAGATCAAGGACGAGATCCGCAAGATGCGCGATCTTACCGACAAGCCCTTCGGCGTGAACATCGCCCAGGCCTTCGTTCGCGACCCGGGGATCGTCGACTTCGTGGTCGAGCAGGGGGTGAAGTTCGTGACTACTTCGGCGGGCGACCCGTCGAAGTACACCGCGTCACTCAAGGCGGCGGGTCTCGTGGTCTTTCACGTCATTCCGACACTGCGCGGCGCGCTCAAGGCGATCGAGGCCGGGGTGGATGGCCTGGTGGTCGAAGGCGGCGAGGGCGGCGGATTCAAGAACCCGCAGGACGTGGCTTCGATGGTGCTGTTGCCGTTGGTGCGCTCGAAGACCGACGTGCCGATTGTCGCCGCCGGCGGCATCACCGATGGCCCGACGATGGCTGCTGCTTTCGCGCTCGGCGCAGAGGGCGTGCAGATGGGGACGCGAATGGTCTCGGCAGCCGAGTCGCCGGTGCATGAGAACTGGAAGAACGCAATTGTCGGCGCCGCCGAGACCGACACCGTATTTCTCAACCGCTTCTCCCGTCCCGGACTCCGCGCCCTGCGCACCGAGCGTACGACACGGCTCGAGAAAGAGGAGCACGTCGGCATGGATCAGTTCGGTAGCGCGATGGAGCTGTACTTCGGTGGCGATATGGAGGCCTCGATCGCCCTGGGTGGGCAGGTCATGGGGCGGATCGACGAGGTCAAGCCGGTGGCCGATATCCTGTCGGAAACGATGGAGGGCTTCCTCGAGACGGTCGGGGGGATGGCCGAGCGCTACCTCGCTACTGCCGTCGGTTAGCGGCTACACGTCGGCAGAGGGGTCGACGGGCTTCGCTAGGTGCTCGTCGAGGAAGCTCAGGATGGCCTCGTAGGCCTTCGCCTGATTCTGCTTCTTGACGAAACCGTGCCCCTCGTCGTCGAACAAGACGTACTCGACCGGCACTCCGTTGGCGCGGACCGCCTCGACGATCTCGTCCGACTCGACCTTCAACACGCGCGGGTCGTTGGCGCCCTGGAGCACCATGAGCGGCTTGGTGATGTTCGAGGCATGAAAGAGCGGTGATTTGGCACGGAAGAACTCTTCGTCGTCGAAATCGCCCATCTCGCGCTCCAGCAGGGTCCGTTGGGCCTCCCACCAGGGCGGGATGTTCTGCACCGTTCGGTACCAGTTCGAGATGCCGAAGAGGTCGACGCCGAGCGCAAACGCATCGGGGCGGAAGGTGAGGGCCGCCAGGGTCATGTAGCCGCCGTAGCTGCCGCCGATGATGCCGATCGCCTCGGGGTCGACCCAACCGGTGTCGATGAGCATCTGCTTGGAGGCCACGACGTCGTCGAGATCGGCGTCGCCGTGCTTGCGATCGTCGAGGTGGTAGAAGGTCTTGCCGTATCCGCTCGAGCCGCGGTTGTTGATCGCGTAGATGGCGACGCCGTGGTTGACCAGATACTGGATGACGTCGATGTAACCAAGTCGGCTCTGGCCCCCGGGACCTCCGTGGACCCAGACGAGGGCAGGCACCGGATTGTCTGTGCTCGCCTGGTGGGGTCGATAGAGGATGCCGGGAACATCGAGTCCGTCGTAGGACGCGAAACGGGCGACCGTACCCTCGACCAGGTTCTGCTCGTCGATGGCGCTCGGCAGCGAAGTTGTGAGCTGGGTTGCTGCGCTACCGCCGATCTCCGCGTAGAAGAGGTCGCGCGGAATGCGGCCGCTCGAGGCGTAGAAGGCCATGTTCTTCTCGTCGTCGGCGAGCCTGACGGAGGAGATCTCCGCGTCCGGGAGCTCCGGCAGCGGGACCGGGGTCATCGTGGCGGCTTCGTAGAAGCGCAGCTCGGTGCGCGCGTCGGCGTTGATGCCGACGGTGAGGTAGCGGCCGGTCTTGGAGAAGGTCGAGAACGAGATGTCCCAGTCGGCCTCGAGCACCTTCTCACTGTCGCCGGTCTCGAGATCGAGGCGTGCCAGATAGGTGAACTCACGGTCGCGATCGGTGGTGTAGTACAGGTATTTGCCGTCGGGGCTGAAGCCGCTCGACCGGTTTATGACCTCCTCGGGATCGCCGGTGACGAGCTCCGTCTCGCCGCTCGATCGGTCGTGCAGATAGAGGTCGATATCGGCGTTGCTGACGATCTTCGACAGCACCAGATGACGCCGATCCGGGGCGACTCCACCGAGGTTCATGCCTTCCTCGTTGCGGTAGAAGAGCTCCCTCGAGTAGTCGGAGGTCTGGTACTCGTAGATGTCGACGAAGCGGGGATCGCGCTCCGTCGATCCGACGAAGAACGTCTGGTCGTCGTGCGCGAAGCCGTAGAAAGTGGCCTTGAGGTCCTCGCCAGGAGTGAGATCCACGACCGTGCCGCTAGTTTCCTTGACGAAGACATGGTTGAGCTCGTTGCCGCCTTGGTCGGCCGTGTAGAGGAAGCGCTCGTCGTCTGGGAAGTAGGAGAGGCTGAAGATCGACTCGTCTCTCGACTGGGTCAGGGCGGTCGGTTCGCCGCCCCCGACCGGGATCGAGTAGGCGTTGACGATGCCGGTGGCGTTCGACGAAACCAGGATCTTTGAGGCGTCAGGCGAGAACGAGGCGCCGCTGAAGCGGGTGGTTCCGAGAAACTCCTGAATCGAGTACAGCTGGCTGGGGCGATCGATCGCCTCGGCTTCAGGAGCAGGAGAATCCGGGCCGGCGCACGTAGACAGTAGGCATGTGGAGGCGAGCCCACAGCACATGACGGTCGAAAAGCTACGCATGGGAACCTCCGTCGCCGCCCTGGCAGTCTGGAGACTCGCGGCCGACGCCCCCCCGGGCGACCCATTCCTCTTCGGTCAACGTCTCTAGCGCAAGCGCGTGAATCGGTCCGGCCAGCTCGTCGTTCAAGAGCTGGTTCACGGCGCGATGGCGGGCCACCAAGCGCTTGCCAGCGAAAGTCTCCGAGACGACACGCACCCGGAAATGCGACTCCGATCCAGGAGCCACGCTGTGCATGTGACTCTCGTTGATGACCTCGAGGTGCGATGGCGCGAGAGAGGAGCTGAGCTTGGCTTCGATCGCGGCTTGAACGCTCATCTCGAGCCACGCTAGCAAGAGGGCGAAGGCAAGTACAATGACCGCCACTAGGAGGATATGGATGCCGAGGAAGCTCTTTGCTCTAGGGATAGGAACCGTGTGCCTGGCACTGCTCATGCCTGCCACGCTGATCGCCCAGGAGCCCACCGCCACGGGGGCAGAGCCTGCTGCGCAGCCGGTCTCGGCGAGTGAGGTCGCCCCTTTCATGGGCTACTGGATGCTGGAGATGAAGTTCGGCGACAACGACGTGCGTATGGGGCTCATCGTCGAGCGTCGGCGCGACGGTAGCGGTGGAGCCGCAGCCAAGGTCGTATCGAGCTTCTTCGGTGAGCTCGAAGGCGGCAACCTCCGCAAGGAGGGTGAGGCGCTCAGCTTCGACGTCAACGCCGCCTTCGGCCAGATCACCGTCGATGTCGAGATCGGCGGCAAGAACGCGATCGCGGGCCATCTCGCGGACGATCAGGGTCGCCTGGCCGCCGACTTCAAGGGCACGCTGTCAGATCGGCAGGCCTTCCTGCGTTTCACCACGCCGGAAAACGAGACCCGCATTCAGGGTGACGGCGACAAGATGGTGCGGTTGCGCTTCGCCCGCCCGAAAACCGGAGAGCGTGACTACGAGCAGATCGCGAGCCTCGCACCGGGCGAGGTCGTTCAGTTTCTCGAGCACGCTGTCATCAAGCTGACGACCGAGTACGAGCTGCGTTTCGGCGACCTCGCCGTTCCCACCGAGAACATCGCCGCCGACTATGCGGGTGTCTATGGGCTGTGGCTCAAGCGTACCGGCAAGGGCTGGAGCCTGGTCTTCAACCACAAGGCCGATGTTTGGGGCACTCAGTACGACCCCGACAGCGACCTCGGCGAGGTGCCGCTCGAAGAGGGGAGTGCGGCGGAGCCTTCGGAGACTCTGATGGCAAAGATGGAGGAGGGCGAGAGCGGCGGCTCTCTGGTCTTCACCTGGGGCGAGCACACCTGGTCGACCGCCTTCCAGCGGGTGGTCGAGTAGCGAGTGAAGACCTCCGTCTTCTACTTGCCCTCGGTCGGCTCGCGCGCCGACATCGAGAAGGGCGGCGCCGGCCTACGCGGCGAGCTTTATCAGCAGATGCTCGCCGAAGTCGGTGAACAGGCTCGCCTGGCCGACGATCTCGGCTACGACTCGATCAGCTTCACCGAGCATCACTTCCACATGGAAGGCTTCGAACTCTCGAACAACCCGGTGCTCCTGGACCTCTTCGTCGGCATGCAGACCAAGCGCATCCGGGTCGGGCAGCTCGGGATCGTGCTGCCGGCTCAGAACCCGATCCGAGTCGCCGAAGACATCGCGATGCTCGACCACATGACGGGCGGTCGCGCCAACGCCGGCTTCGCCCGCGGCTATCAGCGCCGCTGGGTCGATGTCATGGCACAGCAGACCCATGGCATCCACGGCGCCCAGCCCCACCAGCACGATGCCATCGATGCCGCCAACCGGGCGGCGTTCGAGGAGTGCTTCCGGATCGTCAAGAAGGCGTGGACCGAGGACATGCTCGACTTCGACGGCGAGTACTGGAAGGTACCGCCGGGGCCGACCCCGTGGACCCTCGACGCCACTCGCAAGTGGGGTGCCGGTGTCGTCGACGACGTCGTGCGCCAGGTCGCGGTCGTGCCGAAGCCGGTGCAGAAGCCGCACCCGCCGATCTTTCAGCCCTTCGCCTCTTCGGAGGCCTCGATCCGATGGTGTGCCCAGGAGGGCGTGACCGCGATCCTGCCGCCGCTGCACCCGCGGCGAGAGCGCGCGTTGTTCGATCTCTACGCCGAGTCCTCGGGTCGCCCGCTCGGCGAAGGGATCGGTGTTTTGCGCGACGTCATCATCGCCGACACCGATGAAGAGGCCCACGCCATCTGGCGATCCTCCGGCGCCTTCTGCGGTGCCGCGTGGTTCGAGCCCTTCGGGTTCACCCGTGGGATGACCGATCCCGAGACCGGCGAAGAGGCCGACGTGATCCGCGACAACCTGGCGCTAGTCGGTTCGGTGGACACGGTGCTGGGTCAGATGGAAGGTTTGTGCGAACGTTTGCCGGTCCATTGGCTGTATGCCTGGATCTATAATGGCCTCGCTCCCCATCCGATACTGATGAAGACCATCGAGCGCCTCTGGACAGAGGTCCTGCCGCGCTTCGATTGACGGTTTGCGGAGGGATTTTGATGTTTCGTAGCCTGGGTTCGATAGTGCTTGTCTTCGTGTTGGTCGCGGCGATGGCCGGCTGCGCCGGCGGCGGCGGGGGAGGCACGGGCGAAGAGGTGTCAGCCGTTCGCCTGGTGGATCACTTCGCCGACGCGACGGTGACGGGAAGCGTCAACGCGCAGCCGCCGGAGCCCACGGTGTTCTCGTTCGACGAGGACGCCACCGGCTGGACGGGCGCCGGCAGCGCCGTCGGCGTACGCGCCGCGGGGGGTCATCTCGTCGGCATGAGCAAGGGGCCGAGCTCCGTCGTTCACGTCGCCTGGCAGCCGCCGGAGGAGCATCGCGGCGACTTCCTGCACTCGATCGAACTGCGATTGAAGACCACGGGCGGCGGCACGATGTCGTTCACGACTAGTAACGACGAGGAGTTGGTGGTCGGCCCGTTTCTGGCACCTGGCAATCCGTTTGCCTGGTCGATGACGAGTCCGATTCTGCCGGGAGACGACTTTCAGAGCTACACCCTGCGGCCCGTGCGTCCGTTCGCGGCGGGCGCGATCCAGCATCTGCTTTTCAAGCCCGTGGACGCACCGGAGATCGACTTCGAGATCGACTCGCTACGGGTGATCTTTGAGCGTGAGCACCTGGCCTCGATTCCGGCCGGCGTTAACTGGCAGGGTCTCGGCAGCGAGTACCGGGAGAGCCTGGTGGTTCGCGCCCCTGAGGCGTTGACCTTCGAAGTCGATCTACCCGCCGAACCGGTCCTCGACGTGGCCGTCGGTACGCTCGAGAACGGAGCGGTGCGCTTCGGCATCTCGGTTGAGCCTGTCGGCGGGTCGGCGGTTGCGGTGCGGCGCACGGTGACCGAGCCACAGGAGTGGCAGCCTCTGCAGGTGCCTCTCGATGGACTGGGCGGGGAGTCGGTGCGGATCACGCTGAGTGTGGAAGGTCCGCGCGAAGGCATCATTGGTCTTTGGGGCGCTCCAGTCGTGCGCAGCCGCGTCAACGGTCTGGGTGACCGTCCACAGGCCGTGATCGCCGTTCTGATCGATACCCTGCGCCGAGACCGGCTGCCGATGTACGGCCACGACCGCGACACCGCGCCGACCCTCGCCAGGCTGGTTTCCGAGGGTGCGCTGGTCGAGGACCCGATCTCGCAGGCGACCTGGACCAAGGTCTCGGTACCGTCGATCTTCACTTCTCTCTACCCGACGAGTCATGGCATCGAAGATCTCCCCGATCTGCTGCCGGCTTCCGCGGAGACCATGGCCGAGGCGTTTCGCGCGGCAGGCTATGCCACCTTTGGCGTCTCGGCGATTCCCTTCACGGGGAAGATGACCAACCTCCACCAGGGCTACGAGGTCTTCACCGAGCGCTCTCAGGATCTGGTCGCCACGGGAGGGCTCGCCGACAAGGCTGCCAAGGGATACCTGAACAAGCTCCTGCCTTGGATCGAAGAGCACAAGGACGTCCCCTTCTTCGCCTTCCTCCACGTCGAAGATCCGCACAGCCCCTACTTCGCGCCGCCGCCCTACGCGACCATCTGGGGCGGACCCGGTGACGCCGCTACCTACACGGAGTGGCAGAACAAGTCGCGCGAGCACATCGACTCGCCGATCATGAAGCAGTTCGGCATGCCGTGGACGGAAGATCTGACCGCCGCGGGAGTCGATCCGGAAGCCTACGTGGCGATGGAGTACGACGCCTACGACGGGCTCATTCGATCGACGGACGATGAGATCGCCCGCCTGATCGAGCGCATCGAGGCCCTGGGCCTGCGCGACAAGGTACTGATCGCCTTCATCAGCGACCACGGCACCGAGTTTCTCGACCACGATGCCCACTTCCACGGCCAGAGCGTGTACGGAGAGCTGAACCGCGTGCCGATGTTCTTCTGGGGACCAGGCTTCGTGCCGTCGGGCGTAAAGATCCCAGGAACGATCCAGAACATCGACTTCATGCCAACGGTTCTCGACGTGGCCGGGATCGCCTTGCCTGAGCGGGCTCAGGGCCAGAGCCTGGTGCCCTGGTTCGACGCCGGTGGCGACGAGTCGGCGGCAACCGAAGGCGGTTTTCGGCGAACGCCTGCGATCACCGAGAAGGCGCAGCTAGCGTTTCGCGGTCCCAGCGGCTTCGGTTCGTACGCGATCATTTCCGAGGGCTGGAAGTTGATCCGCAACCCCGACGATGCGGGGCGTCCCGAGGGGCATCCCGAGTTCGAGCTGTACGACCACGGCAACGATCCGCTGAACAAGCAGAACCTCGCAAATGCCAACCCCGAGATCGTCGAGCGGATGTCGAAGCAGCTCGACAACTGGTTGCAGTTCGCCGAGAACGCGAAGCTTCCGAGCGACGAGGATCTCGCCGCCAGTGCCAGCCCCGAGGAACTGGCGAGGCTGCGTGCGCTTGGCTACCTCTAGTGTTCAGGGCTGCTGCCTGTGTGGCGAGCTGCGGTGGGAGATCGATCTGCCGCTCGATTGGGCCACGCACTGTCACTGCTCCATCTGTCGCCGATCTCACGGCTCTGTCTTTGCAACCTACGTAGTTGGCCCCGCCGACAGCTTCCGGTGGGTGGCCGGTGAAGCCCAGACCGGCTCGTACGAGTCTTCACCCGGCTTCCACCGCCACTTCTGCTCGACTTGTGGCTCGGTTTCGCCCGATCGGATGGGAGAGGTGGCGTTCATGGCCGCCGGGTGCCTCGATGCCGACCCGCAGTTGCGGCCAGACCGGCACATCTTCGTAGATTCCCGGGCGTCGTGGTACGAGATCCCTGAAGATGACCTGGCCCGTCACGGTGCGTACGCGCAGCCGATCGCGGAGGCACAAAGGTCTCCGACACCTGAGCTGCCGGAGCTGTCGCGGCCCGGCCTGTTGCGCGGAGGCTGTCTCTGCGGCGCCGTCGCGTACGAGGTCGGTCCCGGCGTCGGCATCGTGCACTGCCACTGCTCGCGCTGCCGCAAGAGCCGAAGCGCGGCACATGCCTCGAACGTGATGTGCCGTGCGCAGGGCTTCGTCTACGCCCGAGGCGCCGACCTGGTGACGACTTACAAGGTGCCGGAGGCGGAGATGTTCACCACCGCCTTCTGCGCGGTGTGCGGTGGAGGGCTGCCGCGCGATCCGGGGACAGCTCCGTTCGCCGTGGTGCCGGGCGGCAGTCTCGACACCGACCCGGGCACCCTGCCTCAAGTCCACATCTTCGTCGGCTCGAAGGCGCCCTGGTTCGAGATCCGCGACGCCGTCTCTCAGAATGAGACCTACGTGCCCGGCTTCGCCAACTCCCACGAGTGGGCCGCCGCGCAGGGCGGCTAGAACTCGAGTTTCAGCCCCGCACGTGGCCAGTCGACGGCGACCAGAGCGCCCCGGCCCGAGAGTGTGATGTAGGCGGTGCGCAGGTCGCCACCGCCGAAGCAGACGTTGGTGGTCATCGAGTCGCCGGTGGGGAAGTGCTCGAGGATTTCCCCGTTGGGTGAGATCGAGGTCACGCCACCGTTGATGAGCGTCGCGACGCAGACGTTGCCGTCGCCGTCGATGGCGAGCGAGTCGAACATCTGCAGGCCGCCGACGCCGGCCAGGAAGTGGCCGCCGTTCGGCGAAAGCTCGTTGGTGGCGATGACGCCCGGCTCGGCGATGTCCCAGTAGAAGACCCGGCCGGTCGGCGTCTCGGCGGCGTAGACTCTGTCGCCCTCGGGTGAGAGGCCGATGCCGTTCGGCGACTCGACAGGGAACGCGGCCTCGACGATGTGTGAGCCGTCCGGGCGTGCGTAGAAGATTCCGGTGCGGTCCTTGTCGCGCTCTCGGACCTTGCCGTGGTCGGTGAACCAGAATCCGCCGGCCGAGTCGAAGACGAGATCGTTGGGGCCCTTGAGCGGGTGTCCCTCGCACTCAGTGTAGAGGGTCTCGAACTCGCCGGTCTCGAGATCCACCGCCTGGATGCTGCCGCTCGTGTAGTCGACGGCGGGCCCCGACGGGAACTTCCGGCCTCGGATCTCCTCCCACTCGAAACCGCCGTTGTTGCACACGTAGCACCGACCGTCGGGACCGATCGCAGCGCCGTTCGGACCCCCGCCCAACTCGGCGATGACCTCGACCGTGCCATCGGGCTGCACACGGCTCAGCGTTCGGCGGCGGATCTCGACCAGCACCACCGAGCCGTCCGGCACCGCGATGGGGCCTTCCGGGAACTGCAGGCCTGTGGCGATCTCTCTCATCAGTAGGACTCCGAACGCCGGAAGTGCTCGACGTAGCGGCCGTCCTCCTGCAGCGCTCGTCCCTTCAGGCTTGCCGCCACCGTGGCACGCTTGGCATCGGCCCGTTCCTTCGTATAGCGATTGACCAGGTCGCCGAACTGGCTCGAGTGCGCCGCCGCGGCGCGGACCTTCTTGTCGATCGTGTCGGTGATGTCGACGGTGTAGTTGGGCTGCGCCGAGTAGTAGAAGAAGACCAGCGGCACGTTGTAGGCCTCGAAACCCGCCTCTTCGAGCTCGGGGAAGTACAGCCGCCAGCGTGCGGCGCGAATGGCGTCGACGGTGATGAAGGCACCGGCGCGGTGGTCGCTCTTGTGGTACTGCTCGTAGGGCGCACCGGGATCGACACTGAAGATCACGTCGGGCCGCCGCCTGCGGATCTCGCGCGCGACCTGGCGGGTGAGTGCGCGCGGATCGACGTACTCGAGCATGCCGTCGTCGTGGCCGAGCCAGGTGATGTTCTCGATCGGGATGCCAAGCGCGCGGCAGGCCTCTTCTTCTTCACTCTTGCGGATCGACGCCAATCGCTCGTGCGTCATCTCAGGGTCGCGCGACCCGGCGTTGTCGCTGGTGTAGATCACGACGTGGATGTCGTTGTGCTCGGCGAGCATGGCGAGCGTGCCGCCCGAGGTGAAGGTCTCGTCGTCAGGGTGGGGCGTGATGGCGAGGATCGTCTTGCCGCGCCAGCCCTCGATCCGGTCGTCGCCCGTGTATGGGGACCCGGGTTGTGCGATTTGTCCGGTGGCGGCGGTCGCGACGAGCATGAAAGTCGCCGCCAAATGCGTCAGGTGACGGATCATTCGCTGCCTCTCAGTCGCTCGAGAGCTGAATTGGCCAGGATCTCGACCCGCAGGCGCATCCCGTCGGTGTCGGCCTCCTTACCCATGACGCCCTGGAGGAACCGAGCCAGCACACCCTCGACGATGGCCGCCAGGCGCCAGTACTGGAACGCGCGGTAGTAGTCGATGTCCGAGACAGTGCGCCCGCTCAGCTCCTGGTAGCGCTCGAGCATCTGCTCCCGCGACCGGTATCCCGGCGCCCCCGACGGCCCCGGCTCGGTCAGCGAGCCGAAGGGCGCCTGGCCCGGAGCGACCCAGTCGTTCATCAGATAGCCGACGTCGGCGAGCGGGTCGCCGAGCGTGCAGAGCTCCCAGTCCAGCACTGCGGCGATACGCGAGTCGGATCCCGTGATGCAGTTGCCCAACCGGTAGTCACCGTGAACGATCGCGGCACCGATCTGTTCGGGCATGCGGTCCTCGAGAATCTGGGCAACCGTCTCCATTGTCTCGAGCTCGCGGGTCTTGGAGCTTTCCCACTGCCGACGCCAGCGGCGCAGCTGCCGCGCGATGTAGGCCTCCTTCTTGCCGAGCGTGCCAAGGCCGACGTTGTCGGGGTCGACCGCGTGCAACGCCGCCAGCACCGAGGCCAGCGAGTCGGAGATCCGGCCGCGTTGAGCGACATCGGTGTGCTCTTCGGAGTGTGTCGCGTTGACCAGGACGTGGCCCGCAACGAAGGCCATCACGTAGAACGGCGCCCCGTTGACCTCTTCGTCTTCACACATGCCGAGTGCCGGCGGGACCGGGACCGCGGTAGGGGCGAGAGCGGCGATGATGCGGTGCTCCCGTCCCATATCGTGGGCGGTCTTAAGCACGGCCCCCAGCGGGGGTCGGCGCAGCACGTAGAGATGACTGGCCGCGTCGGAGACGCGAAACGTCATGTTCGAGTGCCCCGCGGGGATCAACTCGAACTCGAAGGGCGGGCGGGCCCCTTCGATCTCGGCCTCCAGCCAGTCCGTGACCCCCGCTGTGTCGATGCCTTCTACCGTCGGTGCGGCTTCGCTCATGCTCAGAGCAGGGAGGCGAGAAAGTCAGTGGTACGCGCTTCGGCCCCCTCGTCGACGGGGATGACTGCGGCGTCTAGGTCGGTGACCCCTAGATCGCGGTAGGTATCAAATGCGGCGCGGATCGCCGCCTCGTTACCGACGACCGCAATGTCGGCTGGGTCCGCGACGCCCTCCCGATCCAACATGGCCCGGTACGAAGGCAGCTGACCGTAGATGGTGAGCAACTCGCTGATCTTCGCTCGCGTGCCCGCCTCGTCGTCGGTCAGGACGACCGGCAGGCCCGCAACCACGCGGGGCTGGGGGCGGCCGGCGTCGGCAGCTGCTTGGCGCAGCCGCGGACCGATGTGCTCGCCCAGGGTGCGTGGACCGCACATCCAGGTGATGGTGCCGTCCGCCAACCTGCCGGTCAGAGACAGCATCACGGGACCGAGGGCCGCGACCAGAAGCTGCGGCGGGGTCGCGTCCGGCACGTCGAGCTGCCCGTTGACCCGGTATTGCTCGCCTTCATAGTGGACTTCTTCGCCACGCAGCAGTGGACCGAGCACTTCGAGGTACTCGCGCATATGGTTGGCAGGCTTGTCGTAGGACATCCCCAGCATGCCCTCGATCACCATCTTGTGCGATAGCCCGATGCCGAGCGCGAACCGACCTTTGGCGGCTGCCTGCGTGGTAAGCGCCTGCTGCCCGATCGCCATTGGATGGCGTGGGTAGGTCGGCACGACCGCGGTACCGAGCTCGACCTTCGAGGTCTCGCGGCCGACGATGCCGAGTGCGCCGATCGCGTCGTGGCCGAAGATGTTGGCGAGCCAGACCGTGTCGAAGCCCGCCTTTTCGAGCGCCCGGGCCTTCTCGACCAGGCCGTCCAGGGTCGGGCCGCCAGTCGCTCCGATCATGATTCCGATCTTCATTATTCCTCCGCGAACATCAGATTGTCGAGCCGTCAGAGTGCGAGCGACCGATTGTAGTCGAGCAGCGTGATCACGGAGGGAGCTTCTCGATGCGGGCGCCGCGGAGTGTAGATTCGCTGCATGAAGTTGCGCGGACCCTTCCTACTGGGCCCCGATCCGGTGTTTCCGCACCCTGAGCTGGCGCACGAGTCGGGTCTGCTCGCTGTGGGCGGCGATCTGTCGGTCGAGCGGTTGCTGGCCGCGTATTCGAACGGCATCTTTCCCTGGCCACTCGGCGACGACGACGATGCGCTGTACTGGTTCTCGCCCGATCCGCGCTTCGTCCTCTACCCCTCGGAGCTGCACGTCGGTCGGTCACTAGCGCGGCGCCGGCGCTCGGGAGCCTTCGAGGTGCACTACGACTGGGCGTTCGAGGACGTCATCGAGGGCTGCCGGCAGACTCCGCGCCCGGGGGCCGCGGGGACCTGGATCACACCGAGCCTCGAGGCCGCCTACGTCGATCTTCACCAGCTCGGCATCGCTCACTCGGCGGAAGCCTGGGTCGCGGGTCGGCTGGTCGGCGGCCTGTACGGCCTGGCCCTTGGTAGGGTGTTTTTTGGCGAGTCGATGTTTCACCGCGAGACCGACGCTTCGAAGGTGGTGTTCGCGCAACTGGTTGAAGACCTGCGCGCCCTTGGCTACCGCCTCGTCGACTGCCAGCAGGAGACCGACCACCTCGCCTCGCTGGGCGCACGCTCGATCTCACGTGCTGCTTTCCTGCACGAGATAGAGGCCGCGATCCCCGAGTCGGCGCCGTTCCCGGAGGGGTAAGCTACGCCTCTTCACGAAAGGGGAGCGGTATGGACATCGGCCTGAGCATCTTCGCGACCGACTACGCGATCCGCATCGACGAGCTTGCCCGTGAGGCAGAAGCCCGCGGCTTCGAATCGCTGTGGGTTCCCGAGCACACCCACATCCCGACCAGCCGGGCGACGCCCTTTCCCGGCGGCACTGATCTGCCGAAACAGTACTGGCACACCCACGACCCCTTCGTGTCGCTCATGGCCGCGGCCGCCGCGACAGAGAGGCTCAAGGTGGGGACCGGCATCTGCCTGTTGATCGAACGCGACACCATCACCCTTGCGAAAGAGGTGGCGAGCCTCGACTTTCTGTCCAACGGTCGCTTCCTCTTCGGTATCGGGGGCGGTTGGAACCGCGAGGAGATGGAGAACCACGGTACCGACCATCCGAGCCGTTTCCGCCGCCTTGAGGAGCAGGTGGCAGCGCTGAAGACGATCTGGACCGAAGAGGAGCCGGAATACCACGGCGAGCACGTCGACTTCGATCCGATCTGGTCGTGGCCGAAGCCGGCTCAGGATCCCCACCCGCCGGTCTTTTTGGGGGGCGGGACGCGCTACACGCGCCAGCGAGTAGTCGACTTCTGTGAAGGCTGGCTGCCGATCGGCTTCGCGGCCGAGCCGGTGCTCAAGGGCCTCGCGGACCTCGAGGCGCGGGCGGCGGAGGCCGGTCGCGACCGTTCGACGATCAACGTCAGTGTGTTCGGGGTGCGCGGGGGCCCGGAGGACGTCAAGCGTTTCGCCGATGCCGGCATCGACCGCTCGATCTTGTCGCTGCCGTCGGCGTCGCGTGACGAGGTACTGCCGCTTCTCGACACGTACGCAGCGTTGGTTGGAGCGTGACATGAAGCTCGGTGTCTTCCTGTTCGCAACCGACTACGCCATGCCGCTCGATGAGCTGGCTCCCGAGATCGAGTCTCGCGGCTTCGAGTCGCTTTTCGTGCCCGAGCACACCCACATTCCCGCGAGCCGCACAAGCCCCTACCCGGGTGGCGGCGAACTGCCGAAGGAGTACTCCCACACGGTGGATCCCTTCGTCGGCCTGGCCGCCGCGGCAGCGACGACGACGACGCTGCGCCTGGGGACGGGGATCTGTCTCATCATCGAGCGTGATCCGATCGTTTTGGCCAAGGAGGTCGCGTCCTTGGATCTGATCTCACACGGCCGGTTCGAGCTCGGTCTCGGCGGCGGCTGGAACCGAGAGGAGATGGAGAATCACGGCGCCGACTACGAGACGCGATTCCGGCTCCTCGAAGAGCAGGCCAAGGCGATGCAGCAGATCTGGACCGAGGACGAGGCCGAGTACCACGGCGAGTTCGTCGACTTCGATCCGATCTGGTCGTGGCCGAAGCCGACCCAGAAGCCGCATCCGCCGATCCTGCTCGGTGGCGAGACCACCTACACGCTGCGGCGTGTCGTCGACTTCTGCGACGGCTGGCTGCCGCGCGGGCGCGATCCGCAACGCGTCCTCGAGGGGCTTGCGGAGCTGGGCGAGATCGCGCGCGAGGCGGGTCGGGATCCGGCCACGATCTCGACTTCTGTCTTCGCGGCACCGCCGGAGCCAGACGCGCTCGCCCGGTTTGAGGCGGCGGGTGCGGAGCGAGCGCTCTTGTGGCTTCCTGCCGATGGGCGCGAAGATCTCCTGCCGCGCCTCGATCGGTACGCGAAGCTGCTGGCGTGAGCGAGCTCGCGGCGCCGGCCTGGGCTTTGGAGCGGCTCGCCGAGGCTCGGGTGGCACGGCTGGCAACGGCAGGAGGCGGTGAGGCGGTCGAGCCCACGGTGGTGCCGGTGTGCTTCGTTTTGCACGACGGGCGGATCTACTCGCCTATCGACGGCAAGCCGAAGACCACTCGCAGGCTGCGACGGGTTCGCGACCTGGAGCGCAACCCGAACGCAACGCTGCTCGTCGATCACTACGAGGAGGATTGGCGTCGGCTTTGGTGGATTCAGGTGCGAGGTCGTGCACGGCTGATCGCGGGCAACGATGCCGCCGCGGCACTGGAGCACCTTCGAGCGTGCTACCTGCAGTACGGCGAGGTGAGTGTCGGGCCGGAGGTGATCTGTCTCGAGCCCGACCGTTTCGTTACCTGGCGTTCGACAGCCCCGTAAAGCGCTTTTCGAGCGACTCCCAGCAGTCGACGTAGTTCGACTGCAGGGGAGCCTCGCGGGCCGCGAACTCGGTCGGGTACTGCGGAGAGCGGGTCTCGAGCATGAAGCTCATGGTGTCTTCTAGCTTGCGTGGCGCGAGCTCCGCAGCGGTCGCGCTCTCGAAGGCATCGGCGTCGGGACCATGCGACAGCATCATGTTGTGTAGCGACAGCCCGCCGGGCGCAAAGCCTTCGGGCTTGGAGTCGTAGACGCCGTGGATGTTGCCCATGAGCTCCGGCATGATGTTCTTGCGGTACCGTGGCGGGCGGAAGGTGTGCTCGGCGACGTTCCAGCGGTCGCGGAAGAGAACGAAGTCGATGTTGGCGGTGCGGGCCGAGGACGACGGGGCGGTCAGGACGGTGAAGATCGAAGGGTCCGGGTGGTCGAAGAGAATCGCGCCGACCGGCGAGAAGGTCTTCAAGTCGTACTTGCACGGTGCGTAGTTGCCGTGCCACGCGACCACGTCGAGTGGCGACTGCCCGATCTCGGTAACGTGGAAGCGCCCGCACCACTTCACCACCACGCGTGATGGGGTCTCGCGGTCCTCGAAGGCGTCGACCGGAGTTTTGAAGTCGCGCGGGTTGGCCAGGCAATCGGCGCCGATGGCCCTCGATCCGGTAGCCGGAACTTCGCGCCGTAGTTCTCGCAGACGAAGCCGCGCGCGGGACCCTCGGTGAGGTCGACCAGGAACACCAGGCCGCGCGGCACAAGTGCGATCTCGTGCGGCTCGACGTCGATCACTCCCAGCTCGGTCGCGAAGCGCAGCCGGCCTTCCTGCGGCACTACCAGGAGCTCCGAGTCGGCGGAGTAGAAGTAGTCGTCGACCATGCTGGTGGTTGCGAGTAGACGTGGGCAGCCATGCCGACCTGGGTGTTGATGTCGCCGGCCGTCGTCATCGTTCTCATGCCGCTGAGGAAGGTGAGCTCATCGTCAGTGTGCGGAACCGGGTTCCACCGGTACTGGCCGAGCGAGATCACGTCGTCGACGACGTGAGGCGCACTGCGCAGTAAGGGAGATCGAGGGTGGAGAAGTGCGAGGTGTGCTTCACCGACGAGCGAATGCGATAGCACCAACTGCGCTCGTTCTCGCCCTGAGGAGCCCTGAAGGGGGTACCCGACAGCTGCTCGGCGTAGAGCCCGTAGGCGCAGCGCTGTGGGCTGTTCTGAGCCTGCGGTAGAGCACCTGGCAGTGCCTCGGTCTCGAAGTCGTTGCCGAAGCCCGGCATATAACTGGCCGTTGTGTTTTGGGGGGTCGGTGCCTCAGCGCTGTCGGGTACTTCTGTTTCGGTCTTGGGTGGCCTTTGCATGTGCGCCTCCTTCGACGTCCCATGCAGCGCCGTCGTGCGTGTCCACGATACAAGGCTAGGCCTTTCGCATGACCGACCGATATCCTGCCCGCCGAAGAGAGGAGGATGAGGACATGCCGAACGTCCTGATCGAGAGAGACGGTCGCCGAGGCGAGCTCGTGCTGAACCGCCCGCAGCGCAAGAACTCGCTGATCGGCCCGCTGGTCGAAGAGCTGCTCGCGGGCTTGCGCGAGCTCGAAGCCGACGAGGACATCGGCGCCATTGTCATCCGCGGTGCCGAGGGCGGCTTCTGTGCCGGCCTCGACGTCAAGGAGTTCCGTGCCGATCCGCCGCCGGCGTGGCGTGCGAACTTTTCCGAGCTCTGGTGCGAGTTTCACGCTTCCTGCTTCGAGTGCCCGAAGCCCATCGTCGGTGCGCTGGAGGGTTTCGCGATCGCCGGTGGCTCGGGCCTTGCCCTGGCCTGCGATCTGTTGGTGGTCGGAGACGGAGCCTTTCTCGAGGTCGCGGAGGCGCGCCTCGGCATGGCGGCGCCGATGAACGTCGCGTGGCTCCGAATCAAGCTCGGCCTGACCCGCACCTACGAGCTCGTAATGGGAGCCGAACGCTACTACGGTCCCGACTTGGTGCGGCTCGGTCTTGCCACGAAGACCGTGCCCGACCCCGAAGTTCTCTCCGAGGCCCGTGCGCTTGCAGACCGGCTCGCGAGCTTTCCGGCGCCGGCGCACGCTTCGACGAAGAGAATCGTCGGCGCGCTCGCTCCGTTCGATGACGCGCGTGCCTACTTCAAGGCTACGCAGGCGTCATAGGCCTAGGGAACGCCTCTATACTGCCGCCTCGGTGGGCAGCGATGAGCGACGAGAACCACGAAGAGACCGGCGACGGCGGCGAGTCGCTGGACTTCATTCGCACCATCGTCCACGACGATGTGGAGTCGGGGAAGCACGCCGGCATCATCACGCGCTTTCCGCCTGAGCCAAACGGTTATCTGCACATCGGTCACGCCACCGCGGTCTGTTTGAACTTCGGCGTCGCGGCGGAGACCGGCGGCCGCTGCAACCTGCGTTTCGACGACACCAACCCCGCCAGGGAAGACGTGGAGTACGTCGACGGGATCATCGAGGACGTTAGCTGGCTGGGCTTCGACCTCGAGGATCGCGTGCTCTACGCCTCGGATTACTTCGGACAGATCTACGAATGGACCGTACAGCTGGTCCGGGACGGCAAGGCCTACGTCGACTCGCTGTCGGCGGAGGAGATCCGCGACTACCGCGGCGGTTGGGACGCGCCCGGGAGGGAGAGCCCATATCGCGATCGATCCTTAGAGGAGAGCCTCGAGTTGCTCGAGCGCATGCGCGCCGGCGAGTTCGAAGACGGCGAGCACGTTGTGCGAGCGAAGATCGACATGGCCGCGGGCAACATGAACCTGCGCGACCCGACGTTGCTGCGCATCCGCAAGGATCCGCATCATCGAACGGGAGACACCTGGTGCGTCTACCCGATGTACGACTGGGCGCACACCCTCTCCGACGCCATCGAGGGCATCACCCACTCACTGTGCACGCTCGAGTTCGAGGACCACCGCCCGCTCTACGACTGGATCCTCGACAACGTCGAAACACCCAGCCGGCCGCGACAGATCGAGTTCGCGCGCTTCGGGCTCAACTACACGATCACCTCCAAGCGCAAGCTACGCCAGCTGGTTGAGGAGGCTCACGTCAAGGGCTGGGACGACCCCCGCATGCCGACCCTGGCCGCACTGCGCCGCCGCGGCTTCACGCCCGAGGCGATCCGCGACATGAGTGCCCGTGTAGGGATAACGAAGTCGAACAGTGTCACCGACATCGCCGTGCTCGAGCACGCCCTGCGCGAGGATCTCAACCGCCGGGCGCAGCGCCGCATGGCCGTGCTGCGGCCGCTAAAGGTGGTGATCGAGAACTACCCCGCGGGCGAGTCAGAGTCGCTCGAAGCCGTCAACAACCCCGAGGATGAAACGGCCGGGACGCGCCAGGTGCCGTTCTCGCGTGAGCTCTACATCGAGCGCGACGACTTCATGGAAGAGCCGCCCAAGAAGTTCTTCCGTCTCGCGCCCGGCCGCGAAGTGAGGCTGCGCTACGGCTATTTCCTCACCTGTCGCGAGGCCGTCAAAGACGACACAGGCGAGATCGTCGAGCTGCGCTGCACCTTCGATCCCGAGACCCGCGGTGGCTCGGCTCCCGATGGCCGGAAGGTCCGGGCGACCCTGCACTGGGTTTCGGCTCAGCACGCAATCGATGCCGAGGTGCGGCTCTACGATCGCCTCTTCCGCACCGCTGACCCGGAAGAGGGCGGCGACTTTCTCGCCAATCTCAACCCCGACTCGCTGGAGATCCTGAACAGCTGCAAGCTCGAGCCAGCGCTGTCGAGGGCAGTTGTCGGCGACCGGCTCCAGTTCGAGCGCCTCGGCTACTTCTGTCTCGACCCGGACTCGTCGCCCGAGTCTCCCGTCTTCAACCGGACGGTGACACTGCGCGACGCCTGGGTCCGGCTACAAAAGGGCCAGAAGCCGAAGTAGCTCGAGCCTCCGCGGCAGTTCTTTCGTCGGCTTCGAGTTCGCCGCGAAGGACTCCGCGTTGCGGTGATCGCGAGAATCGGGTGAGGGTTGCCGGGCCTTGGCGAAAAAGACGACAATCTGTCGCCTTTTCACCTTTGGTCGCAACGAGAATCCAGTGTTTAGCGGCGTTTGCGGAGGTCTGTGTCGCCTTTTACGGTGGATCACGACACCGAGAATCAAGTGGTAGAGCGGCAGGGGTAGAATCGGCGTCATCCCGGATGGCTCGCTGTTTGGTTGCCTATCGATGAGCTGGTTCTCTGCGTGGCGCGCCGTTCTGTCGAACGCAGGAAGATCGAGCGCAGAGATCCAGACGTTCCAGCTTGGGGCCCTACGGCGGATTCTCGCGCACGCTCATTCCAACGTCTCGGCCTACAGACAGCTCTACGCTGGGTTGTCCCCTTCGGCAATCGAGCCCCGGTCGCTGGCCGATCTGGGCCGCATCACGACGACGGATCGCGCTTGGTACCAGCGTCAGCCGGAGGCGGACCTTCTGGCCGACTCTGCGCGGCGTGCAACACTGGGTGCGTATTGCACCACCGGCTCTTCGGGGCAGCCCATGACGGTGCTTCGGACTGCTCTCGAGAGCCGTCTGCTCGAGGCCTTCCGCCTGCGGGCTTTCTTCGGCTACGGGGGGGAGGATCCGTGACCGGGGGGTCGCTGTGAGCTTCTTCACGCCTCACGGTATCTGGAACGATGCGGCCCCCGACCCGCGACCGGCGTGGCAGTGCTTCGGTGTGCTGCGGAGGGATGCGATCGATTGTGTGGGCCCGGTGGCGGACCTGGTGGAGCAGATCGCCCTGCTCGATCCTGACGTGCTTTCAGGGTATGGCGCTAGCGTGGCGCGGGTCGCGGCGGGCGTCGGTACGGCGGAGGGGGAGCGGATCCGGCCGCGTTTCGTCATGACGGGCGGCGAGAGCCTGTCGGCGGCGATGCGACAGACGATCGAGGAGGCTTTCGAAGTACCTGCGTACGACCTGTACGGCTCGACGGAGGCCAATCTGCTTGCTTGGCAGTGCGCCGAGACGGGCCTTTACCATGTCTGTGATGACAACGTGGTGGTCGAGCTGCTCTGCGACGGCGAGCCGGTCGGCGAAGGCGAGGAGGGTGAGGTCTTCGTCACCCTCCTGCACAGCCGAGCCATGCCCTTTCTCCGTTACCGCCTCGGAGATCTCGCTGTGCGAGGGCCCGAGAGGTGCCCCTGTGGCGCGCCGTGGTCAACGATCGATGCCATTCGCGGGCGTACTCTAGAGGAAGTCGTATTGCCTGACGGGACCTTCCTTCACCACTGGTGGGCCGTGGAGCCGATGATTGAGCAGGGTCCCTGGATCCTGAGCTACCGGCTCGTGCAGTCGACCCCCGGCGAGATCACCTTCGAGGTGGTCGCTCGAGACGAACCATCGAGCGAGGAGATCGAGGCCGTGCGGTCGTGTGGGCGAGCCACTTTCGGTGACGATGTCGACTTTCGTCTCGTCCTCGTCGACGAGCTCCCGCCCGGCCCTGCGGGGAAACACCTCCGTCACCAGGGCCTGACGCCATGAAGGAAGATAGAGGCAGCGCGAGAGGCGATTGGACTTGGCTCAGCTGCTGCTCTGGGTCTAGCGGTCGAGAGTAGAATCGGCTGCCAGGAAGGCGTTGGGCATCGCGAACCGCATCGATTCGATCCTGGCGACGGCGGTCGAGTGGGCGTGGGGGCCGCCACTATTGGTTCTCGTCCTCGGTGGCGGGCTATGGCTGACTGTCTATGTGCGCTTCCTGCCGCTATTGCGTCTGCCGCATGCTCTTCGCATCTTGCGAGGCGACTATGACCGCAGCGACGATCCTGGGCAGATCTCGCATCTACAGGCTCTCAGTACCGCACTCGCCTCGACCATCGGCATCGGCAACATCGGGGGAGTCGCGATCGCCATAACCCAGGGTGGACCGGGAGCGGTCTTCTGGATGTGGGCCGCGGCGCTGGTCGGAATGGCGACGAAATTCTTTACCTGCACACTGGCGGTGATGTATCGCGGCCGAGACAGCGCCGGCGAGCTGCAGGGTGGCCCGATGTACTACATCGAAGAGGGCTTGGGTAGGCAGTGGCGCTTCATGGGTGTCTTCTTCGCTCTCTGTGGGCTGGTCGGGTGCCTGCCTATGTTCCAGGCCAACCAGATGGCGGAGATCCTTCACCAGAGCTACAGCGTTCCTCCCTGGGTGACCGGTGCGGTCGCCGTGATGACGGTTGCCGCGGTGGCCTGGGGAGGCATCGTGCGCATCGGTGAAGTGGCCAGTCGCCTGGTACCTTCGATGTGTCTCATCTACCTCTTTGGCTGCCTGTGGGTGGTCGGCGCCAACTTCGCCATGATTCCGGAGATCTTCAAGCAGATCCTCCACGATGCCTTCAACGGCACTGCTGCTACCGGCGCCATGGCGGGCATCGGATTTGCCACGGTAGTTCGCGTCGGCGTCCGACGAGCGGCTTTCTCGAACGAGGCTGGAGTCGGAACGGCACCCATGGCCCATGGTGCAGCGAAGACCAAGGAGCCGGTGCGCGAAGGTCTGGTCGCGATGCTCGGCCCGTTCATCGACACGATCATAGTGTGCTCGCTGACCGCCTTCGTCATCCTGTCGAGCGGCCTGTGGATGACTCAGGGAGTCGAGGGCGTCTCGTTGACCAGTCGCGCCTTCAGCTCGGTGATGGGCTCAGCCGGCCCGATCATGCTGACCTTCGTGGTGGTCCTGTTCGGCGCCTCGACAATGGTCGGCTACTCCTATTACGGTCGCAAGTGCTTCATCTATCTTTTTGGCGCCGAGCACGGTCGCTGGTACGAGTTCTTCTACCTCGGCGGGATCTTTGTGGGCGCTTTATGGAGCAGGCAAGCAGCGATCAATCTCCTCGACATCATGTTTGTGATGATGGCCCTCCCCAACATGATCGCCACTCTCTTGCTTTCGCCACGTGTCGTTGCGGAGACGCGTCGGTACTTCCGTCGACTGGAAGAGCGAGCTTGAATCGCTCTGGAGTTCGGGGCGGCGCCATCGGTCCCCGAGGAGTAGTAGTCGCTCACCTGACGTTGTCGAGAATCTGGCGGAAGCAGGCACCAAGCCCAATCTCGCTCGGCTCATGATCGCCAGAAAGATCGCCGCGGTGGTCCTGGCGATGTGGAAGACAGAAAGCGAGTACCGAATCATGAGCTGAAGGCCGCAACCAACCGTCTCCCTGTCGGGTACCGGTACGAAGTGCAGGCGCCAGATCAGGATCGGCTGCGGCTGAGGAATCAAAAGGTCGAGGGACAGTCTCGAGTGTCGCGATGGGCCCCATCCAAGATGGGAGTCACTCGGTGGAATCTAGGCACCCTCTCAGGACCTCACGGAGAGATGACCCTAAAGGCCCCGATGGAAATGTGGTCCAACTCCAGGACGCTACCTTTCTCCTTGTCTCTCAACGGCCCAACCGCACAAAAAGACGATCCCAGAGCCGGACGATGCGCCATCGACCAGCTCGGCTACTGGAAATCCCGCGCTCGATCCCCAGACCTCGAGGGCTCAGGGAAACTGCGTCTTGACATCGAGTCCCGTGGAATCTGGCCACGTTCTCGGGCGTCGCCCACCTCCAGCGGATCTGCCGAGCCAGCGCAGAGTCACACGATCGAGCCCTGTGGCAGGTAGGCTGAGCTGGAAATCCGACTTGGTCGCTGTACTGACTTTCGGTGTCGCGATGGCTGAAGAGGAGATGCGCGTCTATGAATAGGCTGATCGGTATCGTCTGGCTCGGGGGCATCTTGTTGGTGATGGGCTGTGCGACGCCCCCACCGGAGCCTGAGATCGTTGAGAAGGGCGCGCCGCCCGTTCATGAGTGGACCTTCGAGGAGGGCATGATCTTCCCGGCCGATCGATCGCTGGTGCGGCCGGAGGACGGCGTTGCACTTGCGGACGGTCGGCTGATCGTTGCCGATCAGGAACATGGGCTTCGCCTGTTGGCGGGTGATGGATCACACCGTCCGTTCGGGAGATTCGCGGAGGCTGGATACGAGCACAGTCCGCCCGAGATTGTTGGCGGGCCGAATGGGGTGACTCTGGAGCCTACGGGCACCCACGTTCTCGTCAGTGATGTGTATCGGGGAGGCATCTACCGGGTTGAGATCGCGACCGAAGAGACGGAACGGATCTATCAGCACGAGTTCGGAGTCAACATGGCGCGGCGTGACAGCCGTGGCGGGCTCTGGTTCTCACAGTCCACGCGCAATCGGCCTGAGCACGGGGAAGAGGAGCTCTTCCAGACGGTGGGCATCCCGAAACCCGACGGTGCGCTGTTCTACATGCCGCCGGTGGCCGAGGGCGAAGAGACTTCACCCGTACAGATCGCTGACGGGTTCAACTTTGCCAACGGGCTCGTACTCGATGAGGCCGGAGGGTTTCTCTACTTGTGCGAAACGATGGGGAGCCGGATATATCGGTTCCGGATGGACGTCGAGGCTGGGCAGGTGAGCGATCAGACCACGATGGTCGAGGTCGATCATCCCGACAACATCGAGATCGACCGCTACGGCCGGTTGTGGATCACCTCGCCGGTAAGAAACGAGATCGTGGTGTTTGATCCGGTGGAGGGAAGCTTGGAGTCTGCACTCAGGATTTCGACGCCCGAGAGTGAGGTGCAGATCGAGGCCATCGAGGCTCGTCTAAGAGATGGTGTGACGTGGGTGGACCTGATCGCGCCCGACCTGTTTGCTCCGGGGCCGGGGCTGATGACCGGGATGATCTTGTCGCCGGATGGGGAGGGTGCGATCTACGCGACCGGTCTTGGAGATGCGATCGTCAAGCTGAATCCCTGAGCGAGGAGAAGGGTGACCCCAGCCCGACGGCACCGCTCGTGGCGGCGAGCAGCAAGTTCTCGCCCAGGAGCTGGCGCAGCAGACGTCCGCGTTCCGCCCCCAGAGTGACTCGGAGAGACATCTCCTTCTCGCGGCTGACACCGCGAGCCAGCAGAAGGTTGGCGATGTTGGCGCAGGCGATCAAGGCCACGAAGCCGACCGCGATCCCAAGGATCGTGAAGACGGCGTAGATCTCCTCGCCCAGAAGCTCGTCGAGGATCGGCTGCAGGCTGACGCTTCAGCCGGCGTTCTCGTCGGGAAACTCGGCTTCGAGCTCGGCGGCCACGCACTCCATATCGGTATGAGTCGCCTCCGCAGTCATGCCCTCTGCGAAGCGCCCGGGCGCTGGGTAGCTTCGATTGCCTCGCGACTCACGTTCTTCGGCAAAGTCCGAAGGGACCCGCAGCCGCGCGCTCGGTGGAAACGCGGCCTCGGCAGGCAACACACCGATGACGGTGTGAGGATTGCCGTCGAGGAGGACCTTGGTGCCGAGGATCGCGGGGTCGAGGCCGAAGCTCTCGTTCCACAGCGCGTGGCTCAGGATGACTACGGGCTCATCGCTCTCGACGTTCTCGGTGGTGAAGCTGCAACCGAGAAGCGGGGAGCGGCCCGTGACGTCGAACAGGTTGACGGTCGTTCGTACGCCGTCGGAACGCTCGGCGTCGCCCTCGGTCGACATGTTGAAGCCGACGAAGTCGTAGAGCGCCATCGACTCGAACGAGGGCTGGCGCTCGGTCCAGTCGGCGTAGTTTGCCGCCGAGAGGCTGACGTCGGTCCAGCCGCGGGCAGGGCGCGACTCCCAGACATAGGTGAGCCGATCGGCCTCCTCGTAGGGGAGGGGCGTCGAGGATCATGCTCTTGGTGACGGCGAAGATCGACACGTTGGTGGCGATTCCGAGGGCCAGGGTGAGCGTGAGGACGGCTACGAAGCCCGGGCTCTTGGCCACAGCCCGAAGGCCGAACCACAGATCGCGCAGGAGGGAGGTCGCGGTCGTCTACTACTACGGTCGTACTTGAAGAAAAGTTCCGGGGGAGCTCGAATGCTTCGTCGTACAATCCCGGGCCTGTCGCAAAAGGAGACTAGTGATGAAAGCCGCCGTTCTGCGTGAGGTCGGGAAGCCGATGGAGATCGAGGATGTGACGATCTCCAAACCGGGACCGCAAGAGGTGCTGATCCGCACCTCCGCGACCGGGGTCTGTCACAGTGATCTGCATTTCGTCGATGGCCTGTGGCCGATCGAGATGCCGGTGATCCTCGGCCACGAGTCGGCCGGCATCGTCGAGCAGGTAGGGGAGCTGGTGCGCCACGTGTCCGTGGGCGATCACGTCATCACCTGCCTGTCGGTCTTCTGCGGCTACTGCGAGCACTGCATCAGCGGTCACCCGGCACGGTGTGGCGGCCAGTCGACCGATCGGGCCAAGGACGACGAGCCGCGCCTGTCGGACGCCACTCAGCCGCTAGGGCAGTTCGCGCACCTGGCCTCGTTCGCCGAGCAGCTACTGGTGCACGAGAATGCGGTGGTGAAGATCCGCGAAGACATGCCGATGGACAAGGCGGCGCTGATCGGCTGCGGCGTCATGACCGGCGTCGGAGCGGTGTTTCGCACCGCGAAGGTCGAGCCCGGCTCTACGGTGGCGGTCATCGGCTGCGGTGGAGTCGGTCTGTCGGCGATCAACGGTGCCGCCATGGCAGGCGCGAGCCGGGTGATTGCGGTTGACGTGGTCGATTCGAAGCTCGAGCTGGCCAAGACCTTCGGTGCCACCGACGTCGTCAACGGGGCGAACGACGAACCGGTCAAGGCCGTCCGATCGCTCACCAACGGCGGCGTGCACTACTCGTTCGAGGCGATCGGGCTCAAGCTGACCGCCGAGCAATCCTGGGGCATGTTGCGCACCGGCGGCACCGCGACGATCATCGGCATGATTCCCTTCGGCCAGAAGATCGAGATCCCAGGGCATCAGTTTCTCAGCGAGCGCCGGATCCAGGGCTCGACCATGGGCTCCAACCGCTTTCGCATCGACATGCCGCGCTTCGTCGACTTCTATCTGGCGGGCAAGCTGCACCTCGACGATCTGCTCTCCGCCCACGTCCGCCTGGGTGACGTCAATGAGGCGCTGCAGAACCTCAAGACCGGAGAAGTGGCGCGGCAAGTGATTCTTTTCGACGCTGCATAAGGCGCCGCGCAGATCCCGTCTCCCACCGTTGCGAGCGGAGAAGGGAGAGCTGTGTCGTCACCGACCGCGATAGACCCGAGCTGGATGGGCCCGCAGGAGGATCAGGGAGGGAAGCGCGTCCTGCGCTGGAGCCTGGGATTCGCCGCCGCTGTTCATGCCGTGTTCTTCTTCGTCCACTTTCCGTGCGCTGCGCGCGAGCCGGTGCGCATCGAGGCGGTGATGCCCGCCTATACCGAGATCGCCCGCAAGGGGCAGATCCAAGGCTACGTCGTGCTGCAGACTGTGATCGACAACAATGGCGATGTCGACGACGTCAGGGTGCTCAAGGGGCTGCCGTTGGGTCTGACCGAGGCGGCGGTGGGTGCGGTGACGCAGTGGAAGTATCGACCCGTGACGTTGAACGGCAAGCCGGTGGCGGTCTACTTCAATCTGACCGTCAATTTCCACTTGCTGGGGTGATGGACGGAGGCCGCCGAGGAGCTCGCTGGCGCCAGTGGGTGACGGTGTATCGTTGCCGGCGATCGTGACCAACAGGAAGGCTAGGAACACGCGTGGAGAGGGACCGAGTCGCAGGACCGTCCTGAAGGTGGGGGCTCTGAGCGGCGCAGGGGCCGCGGTGCCATGGGGCGGAGGAGTCACATCGGCGATGCAGCAAGACGACGTTCTCAGCTTCGAGCTCGGCGAGATGACGTTGGCGGAGCTGGGCCGGCGCATGGCATCGGGGGAGCTGAGCTCGCGCCGCGCGACGGAGCTCTATCTGGGGCGGATCGAGGCCCTCGACGGGCGTGTCCGCAGCATGCTCGAGACCAACCCCGATGCCCTCGAGATCGCCGACGCGCTCGACCGGGAGCGCCGATCTGGCGCCGCGCGCGGACCGTTGCACGGTGTACCGATCGTGATCAAGGACAACATCGACACTCATGACGCTATGACAACCACTGCCGGCTCGCTGGCGTTAGAGGGGTCGAAGCCGCTTCGGGACTCGACCGTGGCGGCCGGCTTACGCGCCGCGGGAGCTGTGATCTTGGGCAAGGCGAACCTGAGTGAGTGGGCGAACTTCCGCTCGAATCGCTCGTCGAGCGGTTGGAGCGGGCGCGGCGGTCAGTGCCGCAACCCCTATGTCCTGTCGCGCAGCCCCTGGGGGTCGAGCTCGGGGTCCGGGGTCGCCGCGGCGGCGAGCTTCTGCGGCGCCGCGATCGGCACCGAGACCGACGGCTCGATCGTGTGCCCTTCGACTGTCAACGGTCTGGTCGGCATCAAGCCGACGGTCGGTCTGGTCAGTCGGGCCGGCATCGTACCGATCTCGCGGAGCCAGGACACGGCGGGGCCGATGGCACGAACGGTCGGTGATGTGGCTGCGGTGCTCGGTGCGATCACGACGGCCGACCCACGCGATCCCGCCACTGTCGGCCGTCCGAGCGGACTGCCCGACGACTATCTGGCGTTTCTCGATCGTGGCGCCCTGCGCCGGGCGCGGCTCGGCATCAACCGCAAGCGCTTCGGTTTCCATTCCAAGGTCGACGCCTTGATGGAGACAGCAATCGAGGCGTTGCGATCGTCGGGGGCGGAGATCGTCGACGACCTCGAGCTCGATACCCCCAAGGAGCTCCGCGACTCCGAGTATGAGGTGTTGCTCTACGAGTTCAAGACGGGCTTGCGGGAATATTTCTCGGCGCTCGGGCCGGACGCACCCGTCCGGTCGCTTGCCGATCTGATCGCCTTCAACCACCGCCACGGCGATCGAGAGATGCCGTTCTTCGGGCAGGAGACTTTTCATGCTGCTCAGGAGAAGGGGACACTCGAAGATCCGGCGTACGTGGAGGCACTGGAGACCTCGCGCCGGCTCGCCGGGGCCGAAGGCATCGACCGACTGATGGACGAGCACCGCCTCGACGCGATCGTGTCGCCTACGGGTGGGCCGGCGTGGACCATCGACCTGGTCAATGGGGATCACTTCAGTGGTGGCAGCTCGACGATGGCGGCGGTCGCAGGGTACCCGCACATCACCGTGCCTGCGGGTCAGCTGCACGAGCTGCCGGTCGGCATCTCATTCTTCGGGCGAGCGTGGAGCGAGGGCAAGCTGATCTCGATCGCGTACGCCTACGAGCAGGCGACTCAGCATCGCCGCGCGCCGCGTTTCCTGGCGTCGATACCTTCCTGACCGGACGCCGCCGGGCCAGTCAGGCCGCCTACATCAGCGTCAGCAGTTCGTCGGCGCCGAAGACGTAGTCCTCGCCACAGAACGAGCACTGCACGCTCAGCGAGTCCTCCCCTTCTTCGAGGAGGTCGTGCTCGTGCAGTATCAATGTGCGCAGGTGCTGTTGAAAACGGTCGCGGTCGCAGTCGCAGGCCAGGAGCAGATGGCGCTCCTCGAGCTGCTGGCGCTCGACGTCGCCGAGGGCACGCGCGAGCAGACCCCAGGGGCCCTCTCCCTCCAGCACTCGACTGACGGAGGGAAACTCGGCGAAGCGGCCCTCGAGCTTGCGGATCAGGGTGCCGTCGGCACCCGGCAGGGCTTCCACGATCAGTCCCCCGCCTGCAGCGACCCCGTCGGGCTTCGCGAGAACGCCGAGCACGACCGCCGAGCGGATCTGCTCGCTCTGATCTAGAAAGTGGGCGATGTTGCGCGCCACGCCGCCGCCGACCAGAGCGACGCGGCTGTCGTAGTTCTTGTGGTGGAGCTGGCGCATCACGCGCAGCGTTCCGGTGCCGAGGTCAGGGCTGCCTTGGCCCTCTTGACCGGGTGCGGTCGCCCGCCGATGCTCGACGAGTCCTCGCACGCGGCCGAGCGAATCCGCCTCGGCCCGAATCCGCCCCAGTGGGCCGTCGCCGCGTGCGTCGAGGACGATGCGCAATGGCTGCTTGGAGATGAAGCGGCTCAGTAGGGCCGCGGCGGTCAGCATCTGGCCGAGGCCGATGGCCGCCGCGGGCGACAGGTCGCGCTGGAGTCGCGCCTGTTCGACGACCGGAGCCATGTTAGCTACCGCCCAGCGTAGGCCTCCGTCGCCGGCGGTGCCCAGGTGCATGGAACCGGTCTTTTCGAAGGGCATCTCCACCGCAGAAGCCTACCCCACGGGGGCTTTGCGTAAAGTTAATGGACTGGTGTCGCACCGCGCTTTTTCTCGGCGAAGCGCACCAGTAGGGCGAGCATCGTGGCTTCATCTTGAATGCCGAATCCGAGAGGGTAGGCGTCGAGCAGAAAGGTTGGCACGCCGAGCACTCCGAGCTCGTCGGCCTCGACCGAGCGGCGCTCGACATCCGTGAAGGCCGCTGACCCTGGGGGCGGGACCACGAGCCCCGCAGCTTCGGCCGCCTCCTCGAGAAAATTGGGCTCGTCGAGCGAGTGGCCCTCTTGATAGACACGCTGCCACACTGCGGTTCGCCAGCGCACCTCGTCGGTACCGACGAGGGTTACGGCGGTCGCGAGTGCGGGACGTGAGTCCATCCAGCAGGTCGGTGCTTCGACCGGGATGGCGAGCTCGTCGGAGAGGCGGCGGATGTGGGTGCGCCGCGGGTCGTCGAAGGTCTTGCCGCGCAGCCAGCCGGTGAGGACTGTGAGATCGATCGGCGACCACAGCAGTTGAATGTCGGCGTCGGCGAGCTGGGGTTGGAGTCGGGCCAACACCCGGTCCGTGAAGAAACAGACGGTCGAGGCGAAGTCGAAGTAGACCGGGATGCAGACGGGGTCGGCCACGGCGGGCCGGCAACGTACCATGGAGGGGAGGAGACGTCGTTGATCGAGATCGTATGAGTGACTATGCGCGATTCCTGATTGCCGGTGCGGCGCGCCTGTGTCTGGCGGCCGCGGTCGCCGCTCAGTCCGACCAGGTGCTCGTTCCGTTGCGGCCCGGGCTGCGGGCGGAGATCGACGTCAACTACGTCGAGGCGTACACCTCCGTCACCAAGGGTGAACGTCCGCTGAGCGGTCTCGGGGTCGAAGCGTTTCGGGTCTTCGAAGACGGTGTGGAACAGGACATCCTGCGCTTCGAGCCGCCTTCGCACAAACCCCAGCACCTGCTGATCCTCATCGACGTTTCCGAGTCTATGGAGGACCTTTTGGGTGACGTGTGCTCGAGCGTCTTGCGCTTCCTGCGCCGTAACCTGCGGCTGGAGGACCGCGCGGCGATCGTCACTTTTCGCGGTAGTGCGCGCTTGCAGGTGCCATGGACGTCGGACTTCGATCGCATCGAGCGCGGTATGAAGGGGTTGGAGACGAAGGGTGCCACCGCTCTCTACGATGCGGTGGATGCGTCGCTGACCCTCTTTAACGGCATCTCTGGGCGCCGAGCGCTGTTCGTGTTCTCGGACGGACGCGACGAGGGCAGTAAGCTGGATTTCGATAGTGCCGTCGAGCGAGTGCGGGAGAACCGGGTGCCCATCTTCACCGTCGGTCTGGTCCAGCGCGGGGATCCGCCTGGAGCACCGCAGCGGCTAAGCCGGATCGCGGCCGAGACCGGGGGTCGGTCTTTCCTGGTCGGAGACGCGGGCGGGCTCTCGGCGATCCTGGGAACTGTCAGGCGGGAGCTCGAGATGCAGTATCTGCTCGCGTACCAGTCGTCGGCGGAAGGACAGGGGTCGTTTCGCCGGATTGAAGTGCGCGTGGAGGTGCCAGGTGCGCAGGCGCGGACCATGGCCGGTTACTACCCCTAGTGGGACGTCGGCTACCATGCTCGGCGTCGTAACCGAGGAGGATCCCATGAGCCGAGCTTTCGCCGCCCTGTTCGTTCTTGCCATCGTCACCGCCGGGCTGGTAGCCGCAGAGCCCGAGCGTGTCGTCGTTCCCGACCTGGGCCGGTTGCCGGCCTTCTCGCACGCCACGGTGAGTTCCGGTGGACTGATCTTCGTTTCTGGCACTCTTGGCACTCAGGCCGGGTCGACTGAGCTGGTGTCGGGTGGGGCCGGCGCCGAGACCACCCGGATCATCCGCAACATCGAGAAGATTCTCGGCCAGGCGGGTGCCTCGCTGCGCGACGTCGCCAAGTGCACCGTCTACCTCGTCGATCTCGACGACTTTCCTGCCGTCAACGAGGCCTGGATGCCGTTTTTCGGCGACCATCCGCCAGCACGTGCGGCGGTCGGGGTCGCGGATCTCGTGCTTGGAGCCCGGGTCGAAATCGAGTGCATCGCGACGGCGCCGTAGCCAGGCGGGCGACGGAGGGTTCGGCCTAGATCCTGCCCTTGCCGAGCTCCAGTCGACCTTTGGCAAGGTTGAGGCGGAGCAGATCGCTGGCGCCCTCGGTGAGGCGCAGTGCCCGGACCTGGCGGTAGAGGCGCTCGAGCGGGTGGCCCACGACCAGGCCGCGGCCACCGACCATCTGGATCGCGCCGTCGACCACGCGGCCCACTGTCTCGGTACAGAACACCTTGGTGGCGATCACCTCGTTGATCGAGTTCTCGCTCGAGTCCTCAAGGCGGGCGGTGCGGTAGAGCAGGCTGCGCGCGGCCATGGCCTCGATGCGCAGGTCGGCGTAGCGCAGCCGGATCGACTCGCGCTCGCCGAGCGGCTTGCCGCTGCGGTGCGGCTGCTGCAGGTGGTTGGCGAGAAAGTCTAGCGCCCACATACAGATGCCGGTGGCACGCGCCGCTAGGGCGAGGCGGACCTCGCCGATGTTTCTCAGTGCGCGGGGCATGCCCTCGCCGATCTCGCCGACGACGTGGCTCGCGGGTACACGCGTGTCGTGGAAGTGGATAGACACGTGGTGGCTGCCGTCGAGGGATTCGAACGCCTCCTCGATGTTCACGCCCTGGCTTTCGCGGTCGATGATGAGCATCGCCGTGCCCGAAGGCCGGTCGCCGTCCTCGCGCACGCGTACCAGGGTCGTGTAGAAGTCGGCGTCGGCGCCGCCGGTGACGTAGGCCTTCGAGCCGTGAACTACGAGATCCTCGCCGTCGCGTAGAGCCGCGGTCGGGTGGTGGGCTTCCTGCGGCTCGGTGAAGGCGAAGGCGCCGCGCTTGGTGCCGGCGAGGACCGGCACGAGGTAGGCGGCCCGCAGCTCGCCCTGCGCCGCGCGCAAAACGCCGGGAGAGGGTCCGAGAACGTAGGCCGAGAGGCGGAGATTCGACGCCGCGAGCATCTCGCGCACTACGGTCAGCGCCAGCGCACTGCCCGCGGAGCCGCCGAGTTCCTCCGGCTGCGTCAGACCGAAGAGGCCCGCTTTGCGCGCCTGTTGCCGGGTCCAGTCCACCACCTCAGGCGGCACTGGGTCGTAGGTACCCAAGTGGAGCGGGTGCTCCATCGGCCACAACTCGTCGTCGAGAAAGGCCTGCGTGCGATCGCGCAGCTCGACCAGCTCGGCGGGTAGGCTCTCCGGCATCGATCGGCTCCTTCGGCGGGGTTTCGCCTCAGCTATCGCCGCTTAGGCGAAGGAGGTAACGCTGCTCGCCCTCCAGACACAGCTCGCCGCGCTGGTTGCGCACCGTGGAGGCGACGGTCACCACCCCGGTCGTGCGCTGCGGCTCGAGAGCCGTGATCTCGAGCTCCGGATACAGCGTGTCTCCCGCGTAGACCGGCCCGACGAAGCGCGACGACTGCTCGAGAAAGCCGATCAGTGCATCGCCCATCACGTGCGCCAAGGTCCCGGCCCCGGCGGCCGTCTGGATCAGCACCTGAAAGCCGTGCGCCAACAGGTCGGCATGCCCTCGCTCGCGGGCGTACTCGCGGTCATAGTGGATCGGATGGTTGTCGGCAGACGCCAGCTGAAAAGCAGAAAAGAGTGCCTCGGTCATCGTCCGTGACGGGATGTAGAACCTCTCGCCCACCTCCAGATCCTCGAACCCCCGACAATCGGGAAAAGAAGGCAGATCCGCAGCACCCATGGCGCCGGGCAGACT
>JAYZDP010000067.1:0-8129 GCA_036337765.1 Acidobacteriota bacterium | reverse complement strand
GCCGACTCCGCTTCCAGCTCATGCAGGGACGAACTGCAAACGCCCGGAGCCCCCCTATCTGGTGGCGCTGGAGCGCAGATACGCCATGAAGGTGTTGAGGTGACGGAAGGTGGCGTCCTTCCCCATCACCTCGACCACCTCGAAGAGACTGGGCCCGGCCTTCGCCGCCGTCAGAGCCATCCGCGTCGGATGGATCAAGGCACCCGCTTTGACGTCCTTCTCGGCGGCCAGGTTGCGCAGCCCCTCCTCGAGGGCTTCGGCGTCCCAGCTCGACGCCTGGGCGAAACGACCCTTGAGTGCTCCGAGCAGCCCGGGCAGCTCGGGCTGCGCTACGAAGTCGGCACATAGCTCAGGGTCGTACTCGAGCGTCTCGACGAAGTAGGGCTTCACCGAGGCGGCGAGATCGACCAGGGTGCGCGGACGGGTACGGTGCAGGTCGACGGCACGCTCGAGTAGATCTTCGTCGATGTCGCGCAAGCCCCCGTCATCGAGGAAGGGGCGCAGATGGTGCAAGACGTCTCGCACGGGCAGCGTCGAGAGGTACTTGCCGTTGACCCACTTGAGCTTGTCTTCATCGAAGATCGCCGCCGACGCGCCGAGACGATCTAGCGAAAAGAGCGGCACCATCTCTGACTTGGTGAGGATCTCCTCCTCGTCGGGAGTGGTCCAGCTGAGAAGCGCCAGGTAGTTGAAGAGCGCGTCGGGCAGGATGCCCTGGCTACGGAACTCCTCGACCGAGGTCGCGCCGGTGCGTTTCGAAAGCCGCTTCTTGTCGGGCCCCAGGATCAGGGGCAGATGCCCAAACTGCGGCACGTCGACGCGGAGAGCCTCGAACAGCCTGACGTGCTTGGGCGTGTTCGACAGGTGGTCCTCGCCGCGCAGCACATGGGTGATGCCCATATCGATGTCGTCGCACACTACCGACAGGTGGTACGTAGGGGAACGGTCCGATCGAACGAGAATGAAGTCGTCGAGAGCGTCCGGCGGTACGTCCATCTCACCGCGGATCAGATCTGGAAACCGGGTGTTCTCGCGCGGCATGAGGAAGCGGATGATGTGGGAGTGCCCCTCCGCCAGCCGTCTCTCCACGTCGTCCTTCGACAGCTCGAGACAGGTGCGCGGATAGAGAAAGCCCTCGCCCTGTGCCTGTGCCGCCGCGCGCATCGAGTCGAGCCTCTCCGACGAGCAGAAGCACGGATAGGCGTTGCCCGACTCCACCAGCTCCGCCGCCCTCGCCAGATGTCCCGACACCCGCTCGCTCTGCAAGAACGGCCCCTCGTCCCAACTCACCCCGAGCCAGGTCAGAGCATCCTGAATCTGGCGCTCCATAGCCCGATCCGACCGAGCCCGATCCGTATCCTCGATCCGAAGGATCAGCTCCCCGCCACCCTGTTGACGCAACAGCCAGTTATAGATCGCGGTGCGAGCCCCACCGACGTGCAAGAACCCCGTAGGCGAAGGGGCAAACCGAACACGTACAGAAGAACTCATCAGGTATCGGAATTCAGTTCAGGCCCGGGCAGAAGCGAGCGAAGCAAAGTGGCCATCATCGCGCGGGATTCGCTCGGTGTGTCGTGGGCGGAGCCCCCGGCGCCCCGCTCAGAATCCCCCCCTCTCAGCCCCCTCGGGCACAGCCCGAGCTGGCGGAGAGGGAGGGATTCGAACCCTCGGTCCAGGTTACCCCGGACAACTGCTTAGCAGGCAGCCCTGTTCAACCACTCCAGCACCTCTCCGGAGGCGCGGACAGCGCATTGTAAAGGCCTCCCCACCCCCTGGCAATTCTGAATCGGCAGGTTAATATCGCCCCGCATCACCAGGCTGAATAGGGCGCTGCAACGTTTCCGGGAGGGGAACATGCCGACCTTGGATCAGGCTGCCTCCGCGCGAGTCCCCATCGACACGATCCGCTTCCTCGCCGTCGACATGGTCGAGGCCGCTGGCTGTGGCCACCCGGGTGCCCCGATGGCGCAGGCGCCGCTGGCGTACCTGTTGTGGACCCGCTATCTGCGTTTCGACCCGGACGCGCCCGATTGGACGAACCGTGACCGCTTCGTTCTGTCGTGCGGCCACGCGTCGGCGTTGCT
The DNA here is from genome assembly GCA_036337765.1 of Acidobacteriota bacterium. Lineage (GTDB taxonomy): Bacteria > Acidobacteriota > Thermoanaerobaculia > Multivoradales > Multivoraceae > JAYZDP01. The sequence goes on along the minus strand of JAYZDP010000067.1, from coordinate 6,045 downwards.
CTATGCACTGCTGCACTTGTCCGGCTTCGATCTCGACCTCGACGAGCTCGAGCGGTTTCGTCAGCTCGGCTCGAAGACTCCGGGGCATCCCGAGCGCGGACTCACCCCCGGAGTCGAGACCACGACCGGCCCTCTGGGACAAGGGGTTGGCAACGCCGTGGGTATGGCGCTCGCAGAGCGGCTCCTCGCCGAGCGCTTCAATCATGAGGGGTCAACGCTGGTCGACTACCGCACCTGGGCGGTGGTGTCGGACGGCGATCTTATGGAAGGCGTCGCCTCCGAGGCTTCATCACTTGCGGGACATCTGGGCCTCGGCAAGCTCAATGTGATCTACGACGCGAACCAGATCACCATCGACGGCTCGACCGACATCAGCTTCACCGAGGATGTCGCCAAGCGCTACGAAGCGTACGGATGGCACACCCTGCAAGTCTCAGATGGCAACGATCTCGAAGCGCTCGCGGTGGCCTACGACACGGCCATTGCCGAGACGTCGCGCCCGAGCCTGATCGTCGTGCACACCCACATCGGCTTCGGCAGCCCGGGCAAGCAGGACAGCTCGGCTGCCCATGGCGCGGCGCTGGGCGCGGACGAAGTGCAGGCGACCAAGGCGAACCTCGGTTGGCCCGAGAGCCCGACTTTCCTGGTTCCACAAGAGGCGCGCCTGCCCTTCGTCGAAGCCGCGGATCGCGGCCGCGAAGCGCACCGCCAGTGGCGGGAGCTCGCCCAGCGCTTTGCCAGCGAGCCCGGGGACCATGCGGCCGAGTGGCAGCGGATCCAGAGTGGCCAGTTGCCCGACGGCTGGGCCACGGACCTGCCGAGCTACGAGGCCGACCATCCGGCTCTGGCCACCCGATCGGTGACCGGGGCGGTGCTCAACGGGATCGCGGGTGCGATTCCCGAGCTGGTAGGCGGCTCGGCGGATCTCGCCGGCTCGAACGCGACGGATCTCGAAAACGAGCCTAATCAGTCGCGCCACGATCCCGGGGGGCGCAACCTGCGCTTCGGGGTGCGCGAGCACGGCATGGGCGCGATCGCCAACGGCCTGGCAATCGGGGGGATGCGCCCCTATGTCGCGACCTTCCTGATCTTCTCCGACTACATGCGTGCGGCGATCCGCCTTGCTGCGCTCATGAAGCTACCGGTCATCTATGTCTTCACGCACGACTCAGTGCTGCTCGGCGAGGACGGCCCGACCCATCAGCCGATCTCGCAGCTGCTCTCGCTACGGTCGATCCCGAACCTCACGGTGCTGCGCCCGGCCGATGCCAACGAAACGGTCGCCGCGTGGCACGTCGCCCTCGAGCGCCGCACCGGGCCGACCGCGCTGGTCCTCACCCGCCAGAAGGTGCCGGTGCTGGAAGCCACCTCGGCCGACGGTGTCCGCCGCGGTGGCTACATCTTGGCCGACACGGCCGAGGCGCCGGCAGCCATCGTCCTCGCCTCGGGCTCCGAGGTCGCCCCCGCGGTCGAAGCCGCTGCCGCGCTCAGCACCGAGGGCACGCCGACGCGGGTCGTGAGCTTCCCGTCGTGGGAGCTCTTCGAGGCACAGGACGCCGACTACCGCGACACGGTCTTGCCTCCGAAAGTCACTGCGCGCCTCGCGGTCGAGGCCGGATCTCCAATCGGTTGGCACCGTTGGGTGGGCCCGAAGGGAGCGGTCCACGCGCGGGACGGCTACGGAGCGTCGGCACCCACGGCCGCGCTGGCAGAGCACTTCGGCTTCACTGCCGAGCACGTCGCACAACGTTTGCGCGAGCTCCTCGCCTAGCGCCCCAAAACCCGCCGACCTAACGGCCGACGCGTTTTGGCCCATCCCACCTTCCCAGGATTCTGCTGCGTAGTCTCCTAGAGACCTCCCGCAGTCACCGCGGCTTCATCAGGGACGATCGGCAGCTCGATCGACGAGCCGTGCTCGGCTCCACGCAGGATCTCGATCGTTGCCCCGTCGGCGGAAGCGAGCTCCTCGGTGTTGTCGAGATCGGCGGTCATGACTACCACCCGAATGCGGTGGCCGGCGTCGAAGACATTGGCCGTCGGGTGGAGGTCGAAGCGCAGCTGGGTCGGCTCACCCGGAGTGAGAGGTACCGGGTCGTCACGGTTGCTGCGCTGCCAGGGCAGGCCGAGGTTGTTCCACGGCGGCTCGAGGTGGGTACGGTGCGAGGCCCTGAGTAGCCCCTCGGTGACGTAGGTCGAGGCTCCGGCTTCGTCGACCTCTTCCAGCAGGACGTGGAAGTGCCCGTCGGAGGCACTCGACGAGGCCCACAGCGTGACGATCGGATGACCGGCAACCAACAGATCCCCAGCCAGGGGCTCGGTGGTGTAGGTCAGCGACTTGCGATCGTTGGCGACCATGTCCGGGTAGGCCATCCGGTCCGTGCCGCCGACGGCGTTGTCCCAGCGGCTCATCGTGCCGGTGGTGGTCGTGTAGTCCGTCTGGTAGCGATCCGCGCCCTCCTCGGCGAGCTCGGTGGCGAGCACGCCGTCGTTGACGGAGTCGACGCTGCCCGAAGCCCCGCCAGCGAAAAAGTATCGAACCCGCGTCTCCTGCGGATGCGGCCATCCGTTGGTCGAGTGCCAAGTACCGGTCCCGGGGCTGTCCATCTGCACGTAGTGGATCGGGTGCTCGTTCATGATGCCGTTCTCAATCCCCTTGAGCCAGTGGTCGAACCAGCGCAGCTGCTCGATCGAGCGCAGCGCGATCCGCTCCTCGCGCCGGGTCGCGTCGTTGTCGTCGCCCCACGAGCTGGCGCCGTGCGACCACGGACCGATCCCCACCTTCTGCGGCGCCGAATAGTTCACGTACCAACGCAGGGTGTCCTTGATGAAGGTGTCGTACCAGCCGCCCCAGTGGTAGGCAGGGACGAAGCCCGAGTTGATCGCCAGGAGCTGCTGCGAGGGGCTGTTGCGCTTCGACGCGTAGCTCGGCGTGTCATGGTCGCGGTAGCGAGCTGCGGCGAGCTCGTCGATCACATCCCAGTTGCCCTGGTGCTCCGCTACCGCCTCGGCACGCTGGACCCCCTCGACATCGCCGTCGACCACGGGCGCGGCCACGTTCACGTCGAGATCGCGCGTCAGCTTGCCCCAGTGCTCGATGAAGTCGTCACGGTAGATGCCGCCCGAGTGCGTGATCTCATGCAGATCGAAGGCCGCGACGTTGGGGAAGATGGCCTTGAGCGCCGGATGTCCCTCTCCGGCCGCACGGTACTGGGTGATCCCCAGGTAGGAGCCGCCGTACATGCCGACGTTGCCGTCCGACCAGGACTGGGTCGCGAGCCACTCGATGATGTCGTAGGCATCGCGGGTCTCCTCAGGGGAGAAGATGCCTGTGTAGCGCCCATACGATGCTCCGCTGCCACGCACGCCGACGGCGGCTACGACGTAGCCATGATGGACGAGAAGCTGCAGGTCCGGGCTGACGTCAACGATCGAGAGCACCTGGCCGGTCTCGGGATCGGTGAAGGCGCGGTGATAGCGGCTGTGGGTCCACACCACCGGCAGGGGCTCGTCGGTCGCCACACCGTCGACTGCCGGCCGTACGACGTCGACCGCGAGGCGAGTGCCGTCGGAGGTGGTGACGTACTGCGAGCTGCGGACCCATTCGCTGAACCGCTCCTCCGAGTGCCCCTCGTAGCGCCCAAACTCCGAGATCCGCCCTGCCGCGGCTTCACCGCCAACATCGGGTGTGCCCGACCCGCACGCCCAGCTGAAGGCCAGGAGGCCGATCGAGAGGGCAGACGTGAATCGACCGCAACGATATGACTGGCTCATTCCACCTCCGTGTCCGTTCAGGTCGGACAGCTGAGCATGCTACAGAATGGCGGGCGCTCGTTGTAGCCTGGGATCGTCATGAGATTGCCCCGCCGAGATTTCCTACGCCTCACTGCGGCGGCGTCCGTGACCGGCCTGGCCTCGGGGCTCGGTTGCACGCAAACTGCCGAACGGCCGAACGTACTCTTCATCGCCGCCGACGACCTCAACGACTGGGTGGGATGTCTCGGCGGGCATCCTGACGCGCGGACGCCGAATCTCGATCGCCTCGCCAAGCGCGGCACGCTGTTCACCAACGCCCATTGCGCGGCGACCGCATGCAGCCCATCTCGGACCGCGATCCTCACCGGCAAGCAGCCGTTTACTACGGGCGTCTACAACAACAACCACAACTTCCGTCATCGATGGCCCGAGCTGCCGACGCTGCCGCAGGCGTTCGGGTCAGCCGGCTACCAGGTCACCGGAACTGGCAAGATGTTCCACTACCCGGACCTCCAGTCCTGGGATGTGGCGCACTACCCCCAACAGGAAGACCTCATCCAGTACCGCCGCGACGACGGCTGGGGCCTCGAGCCCAACGGCCGGCTCGGGGGCTTCCGCTTCGGCCCCCTCTTCTGTGACGAGGAGGAGCTGCACGACCACATGCTCGCGACCTGGGTGCAGAATGCCCTCTCAAGCGAGATCGAGGCACCTTTCTACCTGAGTGTCGGAATCTTCCTCCCTCACCTGCCCTGGTACGTCCCGTCCCGGTATCTCGAGCGATTTCCCTTCGAAGAGATCTCACTACCTCAGATCTATGACGGGGATCGAGTGGACATTCCGAGGATCGCGAGGCGGTCGATACGAAGCGACCGCAACCGTTGGCTTCTCGACCAGGGCCAGACTCGACGCGCCCTCGCTGGCTTTCTTGCCAGCGTGTCCTTCATGGACGACACCTTGGGTCGTGTGCTCGATGCGCTGGACGCCAGCCCCTGGGCGGACAACACCGTCATCGTGTTCTGGAGCGATCATGGCTTTCATCTCGGCGAGAAGGAACATTGGAGCAAGTACACGCTGTGGGAAGACACGACGCGGGTGCCACTCGTCATCATGGCGCCCGGCGTCACCGGCGAAGGCGGCACCTGCAGCAGGCCCGTGAGCCTGGTGGATCTATATCCGACGCTTCTCGAGCTGTGCGGTCTGCCGGCCGACGACACCCTCGACGGCGCAAGCCTCGTGCCGCTGCTGCGCGACTCCGCTACCGGCTGGCCGCACGTTGCCCTGACGACGGCCGAGGCACATCAAGCAGTCCGGACCGAGCGCTGGCGCTACATCCGCTACAAGAACGGTCAGGAGGAGCTCTACGATCACGAGCGGGATCCGAACGAGTGGGTGAACCTCATGCGGGTAGGGGGCGGGTACGACGAGGTACGCGAGGAGCTCGCGTCGCATCTGAGACTCAATGGAGCGAGCCCGATCCGGCGCAGTGAGCGAGGATCTCCCGAGACCGACTGAGCCGACCGACTGCACCTCCCGGTGTAGCCTTGGCGCTCGCGGAGGGGTGGCTGAGAGGTCGAAAGCACTGGTCTTGAAAACCAGCGACCGTTCACGCGGTCCGTGGGTTCGAATCCCACCCCCTCCGCCATCCATCTACATTTAGATCAACAGGTTACGTCTGGAACAGACCTCTACATGACACGGAATACGGCGGAGCTCTTGCCGCTAATGGCACACATGTGGCACACGTTCCAACGGAAACTGCCAGTACGAAACCGTCTCAAACAGCTATGCCGACCGTCCAAAAGAGGGTGCGCTTCCAGGCGAATATCGGCCAGAACAGCACCTCCCTGGAGTCTCGAACAATCAGAGTTCCTTAGGTCCGTGCTTGCCCGTGTTAACCGCCTAAACCACTAGTAAACAACAACTTAACTGGTTGACGAAGACGCGCCCTACTTCGCCCTCCAGAAGTCTGTGAGCATGGCGTGAGCACGGCGGCCTGTTTCGGGTGTGCCGTTGGCGAAGCGAAACGATGGTGGCACCTTGCCACCATCGTTCAGTAGCCCGCGCAGCCCCTGAGAAGCGGGTCAGGGCTATATGCCTGTCACCCGCTCCGAGCAGCGCATATCTCGGTCTTCCCGCCCGTCACACCACCTAGTTGGTAGGCTCAGCGTCAGTGCTCCGAACAGTACGCCGTATCTTCTTGGTTCCTCTTTGTGCCGTGGCCCCGCTCGGTTGCCAGGCAAAGTTTGACGGCGATGAGGCCTACGCGAAGATCGATGAGATCCTAGCCAAGTA
>JAYZDP010000066.1:0-2715 GCA_036337765.1 Acidobacteriota bacterium | reverse complement strand
TAGATCGCGACACCCGTACCGGCGACCGCTTCCAGGTAGCGCGACGTCAGCGTCGCGATCCCGGACATGCGCTGCATGAAGTTGAGGGCGGCTCTCTCGCCGGTCAGGATCGGCCGGGTCGCCCCCACCATGCGGGCGACGCCCTGCCCCGCCTCCGCCGAGCCGCCATCCGAAACCAGGGTTTCGATCTCGATACCGGGATCGAGCGCAGCGAAGACCGCGTGCAGGAGTGGGTTGCCCGCAATCACGCCGGGCTCCTTGGCGATCAGCGTCGCCGCGGTGCGATGCTCGGCAGGCACGGACCACAGCGTGGTGATGTCCGTCTGGGATGCGTCTTCTTCGAGCGCCGCGGCCACGACCCGCTCGACGACGTCCCTGTCGAGGGGTCTCGGCGTCTCGGCCTCGTCGCTACCGCTACCCAAGAGCGTATCCTCCGCGTCGAGCTACTCGCGGTAGTCGAGGTTGTGCCACACGATCAGCGCCGCCCAATTGTCGATGGCGGGCTCCTCGATGTAGTCGGCCAGGACGCCGCGCACCTCGAAACCGTTTTCGAGCTGGAACGTCAACGTCGAATCGTAGAGTTCGCCCTTGGCGACCTGGTCGACGTAATCGGCGGCCGACAGTTGGTGCTTGTGGTCCGCGTAGCCGCCGATGTGCCCCCCGGCGATGATGCCCCTCTTGTTGTAGCGACGAACGACGTCCTTCCGCAGCTCGTAGAGACTCTTTCCGATCCCGCGTCGACGGTATTCGGGGTGGACGACGATATCGGTCCCGTAATACCAGGCCGCGTCGGGATCGTGATTGCCGCATTGGTGCTCACCGGTGATCCCCGCGATCGAGTGCTGCGGGTGATCGAAGTCGAAATCGAGGAAGATGCCCGCCCCCTGGCCGACGACCCGGTCTTCATCCAGGCACAGGAAGAAACCGTCGGAAAAGATCTTCGCGTAAGCGCGAAAGCCCGTTTCGTCGATCAGGTCCGCTGGTTCGGCATCGGGAAAGCTCAACAGCTCGAGCTTCGCGCACTGGGGCGCGTACTCGGGCGTGAGATTCACGTACCGCAGTTCACCCATTGGGCCCGTGTTCGAAGCGGAACGCCTCGTACTCGTTTTCGTTCGGCAATCCCCACACCGCCCACAACTCGCCGCTGGCCGGACGGATGATGGCCGCACCCGACGACTCCAGGTGGTAGGGCGGTCGCGAGCGCTGACAGATCGCCACCGGGTCGCGAGTAAGTTCGATCAACTGCTCGCAGGTGACCGGGCGAACCGACTCCAGCAACTCGTAGGCCCGCCGCAGCCGGGCTTGGGACGACTCGAGCAGCGCGGTCGGACGCGGCGCCTGCTCCTGCAAGGCATCCGGGTCGAGGCAGTGGTTGGTGTGGGCCAGTGGCGACCCCTCGAGCTTCGTGACGGTTCGGCAGTCGGGCATGGCCTCGACGTTGTAGCCGCGGCCGTGGTGGTCGAAGAGCAGGTAGTTGTGGGCACCAGCCAGGTCGGCCTCCACCACGCACGCGAGCGCGGCTTCGATATCGGTCTGCTGCAACGCCTTGCGCACCACGAACGGCCAGGTGACGCCGAGACGCCCGCGGGCAGCAGCGAGGTTGTTGATGCCGATCGAAATCCCCGCTTCGTTCAGGCCGATCTGGCCGAGACAACCGACCGTCGAAAACACGAACGACCGGGGTCCCACCTCCGGCTCGATGTCGAGCAGCACCACGTACTCGGTCGCCGATGCGTGCATGTCCCAGGTCTGGGCCAGGAAGCCCTGCCCTTCGGCGAGTGCGTCGGGAACGAGAACCGCCGTGCAGTCGTCTTCCTCGTGGACAGATTCCGCCTGTCCGCGCACCACGTCGACGAAATCCGTGAAGCCGCCCACGATCACCGCCTCGGCGGCGGAAAGGCCGCTGGCAGCCGCCATGGCCTCCATCTCCTCGGTGAGGTCGGGCGCATAGGCACGATGGGCAGGCAGCATCGCCTCGGCCAGGCCGAGCACGTCGTCGCGGGTCGCAGCTCGTCCCGCCCAGGTTCCGTCCGAAGCCAGGCCCACGCGCTCGTCGCTGTAGCGACGAATGTCCTCGCGGTATGACTCCCCGTGCTGCGCACCGAGACTCGCCGGACTGCCGTGCAGCGGCAGGCAGCGGATCACGACGCCACCTCCCTCACCGCATCCGCCACCACGTCCATGGCCTCGTCGATCTCGGCGTCGCTGATGTCGAGGGCCGGCAGGAAGCGCACGCAGTTCGAGTACAGGCCGGCCCGAATCGTGATGACGCCGCGCGCCAGGGACGCCGCGTTGATGGCGGCGGTGGCTTCCATCGAAGGCTTGCGACTCTCGCTGTCGCTCACCACTTCCATGGCGAGCATCGGACCCAAGCCGCGCACGTCGCCGATGAGTTCAGGCTGCTCGGACTGGATCTTCTCGAGCCGCGCACGCATGCGCGCGCCGACCTCGCTGGCGCGGGCCAGGAAGTCGGGCTTCGTGATGGTGTCGAGCGCCTCGAGGGCCGCCACGCAGGCAAGCGGATTGCCCGCGTAGGTGCCGCCGAGGCCACCGGGATGGGCGGCATCCATGATCTCGGCGCGACCCGTCACGGCACCCAGCGGCAGGCCCGCCGCCAGCGACTTCGCCGTCGTGACGACGTCCGCGACGACACCGGCGTGCTCCAGCGCGAAGAGCCGACCGGTTCGGCCCATGCCGCACTGCACCTCGTCGGCC
>JAYZDP010000065.1:0-10688 GCA_036337765.1 Acidobacteriota bacterium | reverse complement strand
GGAGATGGAAGAAGTAGACGAAAGGTGGAATGAGGAGGCGTTCGAAGAACGACGCCGCGTGCAGGCGCGCCATGACCGACACCAGGTCGTAGCCGCCACGCCGGGCCTTGGCGAGAAGACTCGTGACCGAGTCCGGCGGGTGGCGGATGTCGGCATCGGTGAGTAGCAGCCAATCCGGTGCCGGTCCGGAGCCCAGAACGTGGGCGAGCCCCCGGCTCTGCGCAAACACCTTGCCCGCCCAGCCCGCCGGTTTGTGCCCGGCCGCGACCACCTCCATGCCCACTTCGGACGCAGCTCCGATCTCGCTGGCGACCCGGGAGGTCCCGTCGGTCGAGTTGTCGTCGACCAGCACGACCCGGAACTCGGGATGGTCCTGGGCCAGAAGCGACGACAACGAGTCGCGCAGGACCTCGGCCTCGTTGCGAGCAGGGACGATCGCCACCACTGAACCGGCAGTCCCCTCCGCAGCCCGCTGGAGAAAATGGTCGCTGGGAAAGCGCCGCGTGCGCTGCGCGAATAGTACGGCCCAGAAGAGAAACACCAACGCCGCGGGCAAGCCAATCGTCGACACGGGATCGCCGTCAGCCGCTGAGCTCGTCGAGCTCGAAGGGCCCCTCGTAGGCCGCGTGCATCCCGTGCAGGACGTAGCCCCAGGCGTTGCGCGTCGGCACCGGCGGGCTGCTGAAGTCGTTGCGCACCCACGCCCGCAGCGCCGACATGACGCCGCCGTGGCTGATCACGAGGACCTGCTCGCCAACATGCTCCTCTGCCAGCTGATCCAGCACCGAGCCGGCCCGCTTCGCGACTTCGCGCAGCCTCTCGCCGCCCTCCGGCAGGTGATCCCAGCGCTCGACGCTACCCGCCGGGTGTTGGCCGTAGAGGTCGCCGTAGGGCCTCCCCCGGTAGATACCGAAGTCCTGCTCCCGCAGGTCGTCGACAACTACCGGCTCGAGATCGAAGTGACGGCCGATCTCTGTCGCCGTGTCGAAGGCCCTGCGGAACGGGCTCGAATACAGCCGCGCCGGCGCGAAGTGCGCGCGAAGAAACCCACCGGTCTCTCGCGCCTGCCGGGTCCCGAGCGCCGTCAGCGGCTCCTCGGCGTCGCGCGTGAAGCGCTGCTCGGCGTTGGCAAGGCTCTCGCCGTGCCGGATCAGCACCAGGCGCGCGGATTCAGCTACCGGCAACGCCCACCACTCCGGCAGCGATGAGACCGTCGATTCGGTCGCCGTCGAGGCCGACTTCCTCGAGCACCTCGCGACTGTGCTCGCCCAGCACCGGCGCCGCGCGCTGAATGGCTCCAGGAGTCGACCGGAAGTTCATCGGCAGCCCCATCACTCGCAGCGGACCGATGCTCGAATGCTCGATCACCTGGCTCATCTCGAGCGCCGCGACCTGGGGATCGTCGAAGAACTCGGCCGAGGTCCTCGCCGCGGCGCAGGGAACGCCCCGCTCGAGGAGCTTGGCCTCCCACTCCCCGCTCGAGCGCTCTGCGAAGAGCGGCGCCAAAACCCCCTCGAGCTCTGCGGCGGCGCACACCCGCTTGGGGTTCGTGTCGTAGCGATCGTCCGAGGCCAGCTCGGGCCGACCGAGCTCGTCACACAGGAGCTGCCAGAACCGGTTGGTGCCGCAGGCCACGAAGACCGGCGCGTCGGCGGCGGCGAACATCTTGTATGGGTAGATCCCGCCGACGGCGTCCTCCTCCTGCTCGAGGGCCTGGATAAAAGACGACGACTGCACCGACATCACCGCCTGCAGAAGCGACGTCTCGATTTTCTGCCCCTCGCCGGTTCGCTCACGGTGAAAGAGCGCCGCACAGACTCCGCCGGTCGCTAGGGTCGCCGCCTGGTAGTCCGACACGGCGACCGAGCAGATGTGGACGGTCTGGCACATCCGCTCGTGTACCCGCGCCGCCCCCGACATCGACTGCAGCACGGGGTCGTAGCCGGGGCGCAGGCGGTACGGACCGGTGTCGCCGAACGCAGTCGAGGACAGATAGATGATCGACGGGTTGATCTCGCACAGCTGGTCGTAACCGATGCCGAGCCTCTCGGCGACACCCGGGCGAAAGTTGACCATCACCACGTCCGCGCCGCGCACCAGATCCGCCGCCACTTCCTGGCCCGCGGAGTCTTTCAGATCGAGGGCGAGGCTCCGCTTGCTGCGGTTCCAGCCCTGAAAAAGCTTCGACTCGCCGCCGATGAACGGACCCCAGGTGCGCGACGGATCGCCGGTCAGCGGCTCGACCTTGACGACGTCGGCGCCCATGTCGCCGAGCATCATGGCGCCGAACGAGCCCGCGATGAAGCTGCAGAAATCCAGCACCCGAACCCCGGTGAGGGGGCCCGCGGCGATGTTGTCGGCCCGTTGCGCCATCTCGATCTCCTCGGCGTGTCGATGCGCGGCGGCACTGGCCCAGGACCGCGCGAGGGGCGCAATTATGCCCGACTCGTTCGATTCCGAGCGCCGACGGCGATTCGAAGGCCGGTGGTAGGGTGGAGTTTTGACGCGCGGCAGAGTGCGCAAGATTGCGGCGCTTAGCGCCGGAGGCCACCTAGCTCATGAAGCGAATCACGACCCTACAGATCTTTTTCGTTCTCGTCGTGGCTCTGCTCCTGGCAGGCTGTATGCCCGACCGGTCGGTCACCATCGGCGTCGTGCTCAACGACACGACCATCACGCCAGCCGTCGCGACGTCGATACGCAACGGAATCGATCTCGGCGTCGAAGCGGTGCAGGCTGATCCCGACCAGAACTACACTCTCAACCTCGACATTCGCGGCGCAGGCGGCGACGCCGGCGCTGTAGCGCAGTCGCTGTACTCGGCCGGCGCGATCGGCGTCGTCGGCGGCATCTCCTCTGAGGACGCTCTAGCCATCGCCGAGGTAGCGGATCGGGTAGGGCGCGTCTTCATCACTCCCACCGCCCTTTCGGATGAGCTCTCTCGCATTTCCCGCACTTTCTTCCGCATCTCGCTCACCAACCTCCAAGAAGCGAGCGCGATGGCGAATTTCGCCACCGAGACGCTCGACGTCAACGACCTGGTGATCATCAACGCCAGCGACCGCGTGTTCACCGGTTCGCTGTTGGATGCGGTCTCGACCGTATTCGGTCAGTACGGCGGCAACGTCACGGCGACGGTCGAGTTCTCCTCCGATGACGACCCGGCGGCGGTTGCCGAGAAAGCGCTGGGCTACGCCCCCAGCGGAATCTTCATCGCCGCCTACAACCCACAGATCGTCGGTCTCCTCAAGGCGCTCCGCGAGCGCGGCTACGGCCTGACCGAGGGCAAGAAAGAGTGGGTCATGACGACCTCCGTCTTCACTCACCCAGACGTGATCGCACAGGCCGGGCCCGCCGCCAACGCCGTCTATCTGACCATGTCGGCGTTCGACACCGCTGCAGAGACCTCTCCGATGGCCGAGTTCGTCGCCGCCTACAAGGCGAAGTTCGGCAGCGAGCCCGACGTCTGGGCCGGCCACGGCTACGATTCGATGCTGCTCGTCGGTGCGGCGCTCAAGGCTTCGAGCAGTAGCCTGGCACAGGAGTTCCTCAAGGGCATGCGTGCCATGGATCCGTTGACGGGCGTCACCGGCAACATTCAGTTCGACGAAGAGGGCAACGTGCAGAAGTTCGCCCGCATCCACATGATCCGCGATGGGGCCCTGGTCGACTACCGCGTGTGGCGCGAGGGGCGGGAGGAGGAGCTCAAGGAGCGGATCCGCAAGATCCAGCGCGAGAGCGAGCGGCTGAACCTGCAAGGCAACGGCGGCTGAAGAATCGAATGCTGAGTAGCATTCGATTCTCCAGCTTGTCTTCGGCGTCGCGGACGGCGCGTGTTCGCTGCTCGCGCGCCGCAGACGGCGCGTGCTCGCTCACCGTGCCCCGAAGCTGTTGCGGACGACGATGGCCTCGATAGCCCCACTGCGCCGGGAGGATCTGCCAGAGCTCGAGCCGGTCTTCGCCGCGGTCGAGGGGGTGATGGGGTTCGTCCCCAACAGCTTTCTCACCATGGCGCGTCGCCCCGAGATGCTGCGGGCGTTCTCGGCCTTCGCACGCACCGTGCTCGGACCGGGTCGCATCGAGCCACAGCTCAAGCACCTGATCTCTCTCACCGCGTCGAACGCGGCGGGCTGTCGCTACTGTCAGGCCCACACATCCCACTCTGCCAGTCACGCCGGCAACGACGGCGAGAAGATCCGAGGGGTCTGGGACTTCGAGACCAGCGATCTCTTCGATGGCCGGGAGCGCGCCGCCCTGCGCTTGGCGCGTGACGCGGCCCTGGTGCCGAATCAGACGACGCCAAGTCACTTCGCGGCGCTCGCCGAGCACTTCGACGACGACGAGGTCGTTGAGATCGTTGGCATCGTGTCGCTGTTCGGCTACCTCAATCGCTGGAACGACACGATGGCGACCGAGCTCGAACCGCGACCGCTGGACTTCGCGGGAGATACCCTGGGCTCGAGAGGCTGGGAAGTCGCCAAACACAGGCCGGCGTAGCCTGAGCTTCCCCCTCAGGCGAAGGCGATCGTCGCCACTCCGGCCACGGTCAGCAAGATTCCAACGAGGCGCGCGCCAGTCGGGCGCTCGCGTAGCCACATCATCGCCATCACCACCACAAAGACGACGCTCGACTGCCGGGCAGCAACCACGTAGCTCACCGGCGCCGTGCGCAGCGCCTCGAGAATCAACGAGTAGCTGACAAGGGCGGCTGCAGCAGAGCCGAGCAGCAACTTCGACCGTCCGCGGGCAGTCGCCCGCAGCTCGGACGATGTCAGGCGGCCCCTCGCAAGGAGCCAGAAGAACGGCAAGTGTGTCGCTGCGAGCAGGTAGTAGAAGACTACCGATCGTGACAACGGGCCCTCCCAAGCCGCGCCGTCGAGCACCTCCATGGCCCGCTTGTCGACCAGGCTGTAGGCCACTGTCGAGGCCAGGGTCAGATAGGCGAAGGTAAGGCCCGGCGCTCGCCAGGCGTCGCCGCGCAGGCGGCCGCCAGTCTGAACCATCCAAACCCCAACGACGACCACGGCGATCCCGGCCACCCCGATCGCCGACAGACGCTCGCCCAGAAGCGGCACGGCCACGAACGGGACGAACGCCGGCGTCGAACGAGAGATCGGATAGACCAGAGTGAGGTCCCCGACCTCGTACGCTCGCGTCAACGCCCATGAATACACGCCGTGGGTCACTGAGGTTGCCAGAACCAGTGCCCACAGCTCGAGGCCGAAGGCGGCCCACGGTACAAGGAGCAGCATGGGCGCGAGCACGAGAGTCGTCCAGCCACCGATGAGAAAGAGAAACGCGGCGGGGTTCGTGCTGTCCTTGGTCGCAGTGTTCCAGCTCGCGTGCAGCAACGCCGAGAGGAGCACGAGCAGTAGAGCCACACCAGTCACCCGGCAACCCTAGCGCGGCGCGAGGGGCGGTACTCTCGTCAGATGGCCTACCTCTTCGGCGACAACGAGCGAGCTGTGCGGCGGCTCGGCATCCTGGCGCGCGCCTTCAAGCCCGCGACCGTCTCGTTCTTCGAAGCCTGGAGCGACGCCCATGGCCTCGACCCAGACCTCGAGGCACCCACCGTCGTCGACCTTGGCTGCGGCCCCGGCCACACCACCCGCCTCGTCGCACACCAGCTCGGACATCCCGCCATCGGACTCGATTCGTCCGAGCCGTTCCTGTGGGAAGCGCGGCGGCTCGGCCCCAGTCGTGTCCGTTTCCGCAAGGCTGACGTCACCGGGCCTTGGCCCACTCCGCCTGCACACTTCGCCTTCGGTAGGCTCCTTCTCACCCACCTCAACGACATCGCCGACGTGCTTCGCACGTGGGAGGCCGCTCTCGCACCGTGCGGTTGGCTGCTGGTCGAGGAGGTGAACGCGATCGACACCGATGTCGAGCCGTTTCGGCGCTATCTCGAGATTCTCGCCGCCGCGCTGGCTAAACAAGGGCGCGAGCTGTACGTCGGCCAATCGCTGCTCGAGGCGGTTGCGGGAGGCGCGCTGGAGGTGTGTCTCGATCGCGTGCACCACTACCCGATCTCCAACGCCGAAGCGGCGACCCTGTTCGCGATGAACCTGCGCACGATCCACGAGTCGGACGGCTTTCTCGAAGTTGCCGAAAACCCGGAGATCGAGGCGCTTCAGGGCGACCTCGAGCAGCTCGCGGCGACCTTCCCCACCACTACCGATATCCAGTGGGGTCTACGCCAACTCGCCCTGAGAATGCAGTAAACTCCCGCCTTCGAAAGCACTCAGGAGAGGGAGGCTGTTTTGGCCGGAATCGTCAGCTACGGAACGTACATACCCTATTTTCGACTCACCCGCGAGGCGATCGGAGCCGGTCGTGGTGAGCGCGCGGTGGCCAGCTACGACGAAGATTCGGCCTCGATGGCGGTCGAGGCGTCGCGGGACGCCCTGCGCAACGCCGGTGGCGCGCCCGACCAGATTCTGTTCTCGTCGATCAGCCCGCCTTACGCTGAAAAGCTGAACGCAGCGACCATTCAGGCCGGCCTCAACCTGTCAAAGCACATCGGCGGAGTCGACGTCGGTGGCTCCAGTCGTGCGGGCCTCTCCGCGATCGGTCTCGGCCTCGACCTCGCGAGCGCCGGGCGCAAGCCGCTCGTGGTCGCTTCTGAAGTTACCGTCGGCGCTCCGGGCGGAGCACGGGAGTCGGGTGGCGGCGACGGCGCGGTCGCCTTCACCTTCGGAGCCGACGACGACGCCATCGCAACGGAGATCGCACGCGCCTCGAACACCGAGGAGTTCCTCGACGCCTGGCGAACCCCCGAAATGGCCTTCCCCAGCCAGTGGGAGGAGCGCTTCGGGGCCAACATCATGGTGCCGATCGTGGTCGACGTGCTGACACGTGTTCTCGAGGCCGCTGCTTGTGAGGCTTCAGACATCTCGAAGGTGATCCTCGACGGCACCAATCCTCGTGTGACCCGGACCGTCCTCGCAGGCGCGAAGCTCGCTCCAGAACAGATTGCCGACGACCTGTCGAGCTCGGTCGGTCGCACCGGGACCGCCCATGCGGGCCTGATGCTGGCCAACGTGCTCGACCAGGCGTCCGCGGGCGACAAGATCCTGGTGATGTGCGGCGCGGACGGCGCGGATGCTCTCCTGCTCGAGGTCACCGACAAGATCGACTCCCGCCGGCCTCCCCACTCGGTCAGCCGGTGGCTCGAGGCCAAGCGCAGCGATCTGCCGTACAACGCGTTTCTCAAGTGGCGCGGCGTGCTGCCCTTCGAGCCGCCGCGGCGCCCCGACCCTGCACGGCCCGCCGCGCCGCCCATGCCGCGCGCGGAAGGCTGGAAGTTCGGCTTCGTCGGTGGCCGCTGCACCTCGTGCGGCGCGGCCAACCTACCGCCACAGCGGGTGTGCGTGATGTGCGGCTCGGTCGACGAGATGGAGGACGAGCCCTACGCCGACGCCGACTGCAAGATCGCGACGTACACCCTCGATCACCTGGCCTATTCGCTGCAGCCGCCGGTCGTGGCGGCGGTGGTAGACTTCGAGAAAGGCGGTCGCATCAACTGCCAGCTAACCGATATGGACCCCGAGCAGGTCAAGATCGGTGACGAGTTGGAGATGACGTTTCGCCGCATGTACACTGCCGGCGGCGTCCATAACTATTTCTGGAAGGCGCGACCGAAGCGCTAGCAGCAGAATCCCCAAGACAGAGACTGGCGAAGGAGAAGTAGATGTCGAGTAACGGAATCTGTGATCGCGTTGCCATCGTCGGGATGGGCTGCACCAACTTCGGAGAGCACTGGGACAAGAGCGCCTCGGACCTCTTGATCGACGCCACCGAAAGTGCCTACAAGTCTGCCGGCGTCGATGCCGAGCAGGTCGATGCCTACTGGCTCGGAACGACCGGTAGCGGTGTCTCCGGTCTGACCGCGTCGCTGCCACTGAAGATCCAGTACAAGCCGGTCACCCGGCTCGAGAACATGTGCGCCACAGGCTCCGAAGCCCTGCGCAACGCGGCCTACGCGGTCGCCTCCGGCGCCTACGATCTGGTCTGCGCCTTCGGCGTCGAAAAGTTGAAGGACTCCGGCTTCTCCGGCCTCACCGGCACCGCTCCTCCCGGAGACGGCACCGACTCCGGCCTCACCGCACCCGCGAACTTCTCGCTGCTCGCCCCCGCGTACTGCAAGAAGTACGGCGTCGACGAGGACACAATGAAGGACGTCATGTCCAAGATCGCCTGGAAGAACCACTACAACGGCGCGCGTAACGACAGGGCGCAGTTCAAGAAGGAAGTCCCGATCGAGAAGATCAAGGCTTCGCCGAAGATCGCCGGCATGCTCGGCATCTTCGACTGCTCGGGCGTCTCCGACGGTGCGGCGGCGGCGATCGTCTGTCGCGCCGAGGACGCTCACAAGTACTGCGACAACCCGATCTTCATCAAAGCGCTGTCGTTCGTGGCCGGCCCCGCGGAGGGCTCGATGCGCCAAGACTACGATTTCACCACCTTCCCCGAGGTCGTCGCCTCGGCCGAGGATGCCTATAAGCAGGCCGGCATCACCGATGCACGCGAGCAGATCTCGATGGCCGAGGTCCATGACTGCTTCACCCCGACCGAGCTGGTGCTGATGGAGGATCTCGGGTTCTCCTCGCGCGGGCAGGCCTGGCAGGACGTCGTCGACGGCCGCTTCGAGCTCAAGGGCGACCAGCCGATCAACCCCGACGGCGGGCTCAAGTCCTTCGGCCACCCAATCGGCGCCTCGGGCCTGCGGATGATGTTCGAGATGTGGCTGCAGCTACGCGGCGAAGCGGGCCCGCGTCAGATCGACAACCCGAAGCTCGGCCTCACCCACAACCTGGGTGGCGCGCCAGGTCGCTGTGTCAGCTTCGTGTCGGTCGTCGGCCCTGCTTCGTAGCGGCGCCTCGATCGACTTCGGAAGGGCCGGCCTTTGGGTCGGCTCTTTCTATGGTGCGTCCGGTCGAGCCGGCGCGTCGGCGGAACTACTTGCCAGGTCTAGCTGAATACGAAGCGGACCGCGATCGGCGACGATGCGCACCGGCGTCGAGGCCTCGTCGTCGAGTAGCCAGACCTCGAAACGGGCCTTGAACCGACGCTCACCCTTCTTCTTCATCCCCTCGATGGCGAACCTATCGGCCTCGAAGCGCTCACCGGCGACGTCGACCCACTCGGTCCCCATCGGCAAGGCCCGAACCGGGTACTGCCGATCGGCCGACCAGAGCCGCATCTCGACCGGCGCGGCGGGGTGCTCCATGCGCAGGAACTGAATCCCCGAGGCGAACTCACGCACATCGGACGCGTCGACGTCGGCACCCCGATCCTTCGACCGGCCCTTGAAGTTGTAACTGCTCCACACCCGAGAGGGCCTCGAAGCGAGATCGGTCTCGGCTCCGTAGCGGTAGTACTCCTCAGGTCCGCGCTTCGGAGACGTGACCTCCAGGACTGTCGTCACGGCTTCGGTGTTGCCGTCGGCGCGGGAGCTCAAGCTGGCTTCGCCAGAACTCGGATAGAAGATGCCAATCAAGGCTCCCGCGAACCCCTTCAGCTTCCACTCGTAGCGCAGGTCCTCGTGAAAGGGTGGCTTGCCCCATACTCCGTCTCCTCGTAGCTCCTCCACGCCGAAGGCGAGGGTTACGAGGCAGCTGAGAAGAAGGGCGCGGGGCCGCATGGTTGGCCAGTATAGAAGCGCCAAGACCTCAGGCCCTGTCTCAGGCGCACGCCGCTCCCAAGGAAAGCCTTAGTTCGAAGGGCAGACGAGCCTCTGCCGGACACGATGGTCACGACACACGGCATTGTCACGCCGCCTCGCCCGCCCCCGACAGATGGGAGCGCGACTGAAGGCGACGCTCCATCGCGCTGCTGCGCCCTGTGCGACGACAACTCGTCAGAAACATGGCACTCGTGATGCTCCCCGTCGCTCCAGTGCTTGCCTTGACATCGAGATACCCCTAGTTGAAGACGTCAATCCAAATCCCCGTATGGTAGAGGTCTACCTCACGGCCGACGAGGCTGTGGTCGAGTACGAAATGGGAGTCTCCACCAATGTCTGGGCCTTCAACGACATGGTGCCGGGCCCGCGCATCGAATTGGAGGTCGGGCAGCGCTTGATACTCCTATCCGTCCCATCGCCATCCAAGCTCGCGGAGGCGATGGATCCCAACACCGTAGGCCCCGTGGCCGGGACGATCCTGCCTCCGCCGTTCGGTGGCCTCTCAACGCGTCGAGATTCGAAGCCACACTTTGGAGTGGAAGGACACGATCAGGGTGCCTGGGCGACCCATCGACCTCGCCAATTCGGGCCTGTCGAGTGCCTCGATCGACCCAAGAGCCGTCGCCGAAGACAAGACGAGGTCATCGCCTTCGGCAAGGTAGCTACGACTATTGATTCACTGACCCGGACGAAAGACTCAGCGGCGGCTGGGTCACACACTGCCACCTCCTCGAGCACGCGAACGTCGGGATGATGACCTTCTACAACCTCTACCCGAAGAACTCATCGCAGCACTCTCGCTGACCTACAACCGATGCTCGTTCGCGAGCTTGTTCCCGATTCGTACGGAGCGGTTCTTCTGCCGCGCTGCCGGCTCCGTACATGGGACGCTGCATCTCCAGCGTCAGAGACAACGCGGCACAAAGGAGCCTCGACACAGATCAAGACACTCACGACCGCGCTAACCCTGTCCTGCCTAGCCCTCAGCGCCTCGACTGCCGCT
>JAYZDP010000064.1:0-7049 GCA_036337765.1 Acidobacteriota bacterium | reverse complement strand
CGAGACTCTCCACAGCTGGCGGATCGACGCCACGATCCAGGGATCGGCACGAGGGGGCACCAGAGCCGCGGCGAAGAGCGACGTGTAGATCCGGGCCACGCGCGCGACGTCGACCCCCCGGACCCATGGTTTCTCGCGCCTCACAGCCGGTGGAGTATTCCGGACAGGGCCTGGACGAGCTGCGGCAGCGGATCGCTCAGGCTGCCGTTCGTGCGCACGCCTCGGCCAGGCACCAGACCTCTCAAGAGGCCCAGCGGACCGACGGTGCGCGCCAGGCACAGCACGTCGGCGAAGAACGTCCATCGGAACTCGAGACCCTCCGTCTGTCGATACCCGTCCACCCTCGGACTGTCGGCCGCCAGCCGCCAGAGCATCCACGCCAGATCCACGCCAGATCCACGCCACTGGCGAGCGCGATCTCGGTCGTGCCGCCGAAGCGGGCGTTGAAGTCGAGGAGCTTGAGCCGGCCGTCGGATCGACTCCTGCGGAAGTCGAGATTCGCGATGCCACGGTAGCCGAGGCTGCGCACCAGCCGAAAAGCGGCATCGAGAGCCTCGGGATCGCGGATCGTCTTCGACGCGACTGACGGCCCGTATGGGTGCGGCCATTGACGAAGTGTCCGATAAACACATGCCACCAGCGGAGCGCCCTTGTCGGCGAGCAGCGACACGGTGACGTCGTCGCCTTCGAACCATTCCTGCACGATCGGTACGGGCCCGTCCGCGGCCCGTGCAATCGAGAGCAGCGCGTCGGCCCGCTCGACCCGACGAATACCGACACCGCCCGTGGTCTCGCGCGGCTTCAGCACCACCGGCATCGACACACGGTCGGTGGCATCCGCCAACTGCTGCCAGCTCTCCGGCAGCCAACCCTCCGGCATCTCCACTCCGGCACGCGCCGCCAGAACTGCCAGTCGAGCCTTGTCAAACGTGGCCTCGAAGAGATCGAGACCCGGCGAGGGTGCGAGGGACACTTCGGGGGGTAGGCTGTCCTCGACCTCCCAGCCGAGGCGCCAGCCGTCGTCTCCGATCGGCAGGATCACCCGCGGCCGCCAATTCGACGCCATCTGGAGCACAGCGTCGACCGCGCCAGATAGATCGTCGCACAGCCTGGGGTAGACGAAGTGGCCCACAGAAAATCGCGAGTACCCGGCCATCGCCCAACGTTCGGTCGCCCCCACGACCGAAGTCACACCCCGGCGTCCCAGCGCTCGCACGACTCCCAGGCCGCAGCGGTTCTGCCCGTCGAGAAGCATGACCCCAGGTGGATCGGGCACGGAGCCAATATCGCACAGCGACCGGCCGCGCGGAGCCCGGCTAGAGTAGGCGGCTCATGCCAGGCTCACTTCTCCAGCCGCCAGTCCTGCCGCTGGCCGTGGCCGCGACCATGATCTGCCTGGGAGCTCCCGCCGTTGGCGGGCAGGAGGAAGACGAGCCCGACCGCCCGGCCCCGACGCCAACCACGAGCTTCCGCGACGAGATCGACGTGGTTTCAGCTACGCCTCTCGGCCGGACGCTTGCCGCAGAACGCGCGCCGTGGAGCTCGCAGGCAGTTCAGCGAGAGGATCTCTCAGGCGCTGCCATCGGCGCGGGACTGGAGCGCTCCCTGGCCGGCGTGCACACCAGCTCCGCTCAGGGAAGCGCACACCAGACCGACGTCTACTTTCGCGGCTTCGGTACCTCTCCCCTGCTCGGCGCGGCCCAGGGGCTGTCGGTCTTCCACGACGGAGTTCGCGTCAACGAGATCTTCGGCGACATCGTGCAGTGGGACCTGATCCAACAGGATTCGCTGGGCGAGATCGAGGTGGTGGCCGGGGCCCAGGCCGGATACGGGGTCAACACACTGGGTGGAGCTCTGAACCTGCGCTCCGACGACGGCTTCCGCTTCCAGCGCCACCTGTTCACGATCGGCACCGGGTCGTGGGGCGGGCAGCGCGCCGCAATCCGCAGCGGACGCGCCGCTGGGGAGCTGGCCTACTTCCTGTCGGCTGCCACCTTCGACGAGGAGGGTTGGCGCGACCACTCCCCGCTGAGCACCCGCCAGGGGCTTGCCAAGCTGAGCCGGCGCGGGGACACCGGGTCGCTAGACCTCGCGATCGACGTTGTCGAAAACGACCTGATCGGCAACGGTCCGGCACCCGTGCAGCTGCTGCGTCTCGATCGCTCAGCCATCTACACCTACCCAGACGAGACTCACAATCGGCTGGTCTTTCCGCGGCTGTCACTCGAAAAGGGACTCGGCGCGCGGGATCGCCTCTTCGCGACGCTCCACTATCGCGCCTCCGACATCGACACGTTCAACGCCGACGAACTCGACGACGAGTCGAACGCCGGCTTCGACGGCGCCAACAATCGCAGCCGCACCGAGCAAGCAGGGTACGGCTTCACGGTCGAGCTTTCTCGGCTGGACTGGCTCCCCGGAGCCGACAACCTGTTCATCGCAGGAGCTAGCTGGGAGAACGGCGACGCCGACTTCGGCTCTTCGAGCGAGCTCGCCTCGCTGACCGACGACCGCACCACCCTCGGCAGCAGGCTCTTCGACCCGGAGAGCCTGGTCTCTGTAGCCACAACGGTGCGACGCTCCTCGCTCTACCTGGTCGACAACGCGCCACTCGCGGCGGGTCTGACCTTGAACGTTCAGGCCCGCTACAACGAGACACGAATTCAGCTGCGCGACCGACTCGGCACCGAGCTCGACGGCGATCACGAGTGGCGGCGGCTCCACCCCGCGATCGGCATGGTCTGGAATCCGCGCCCCGGCGCGGGCACCCTTCAGATCTTCGCCGGCCTCGCCCAGTCGTCGCGCACCCCGACCCCGGTCGAGCTCACCTGCTCCGACCCCGAAGATCCCTGCCGGCTGCCCAACGCCTTCGTCGCCGACCCCCCCCTCTCCGACGTCGTAACGACGACTCTCGAGCTGGGGGCGCGAGGCCGGCTCGACGGAGGATCGTGGAACGCGGGCGCCTTCGCGGCGCGCAGCACCGACGACATCCTCTTCATCTCGAGCGGCCGTCTGACCAGCACCGGGCACTTCACGAACGTCGACGAGACCCGCCGCATCGGGATCGACGCCGGCATCCGCCGCCGTCACGGACGGTTCGACTGGAACGCCAGCTACACCTGGGTCGACGCCACCTTCGAAACGCCTCTACGCGTGCTCAGCCCCACTCATCCGCGAGCGGTCGGCGGTGAGATCAGGGTGCGCCCCGGTGATCGCATTCCCGGAATCCCTCGCCACATGGGCAAGGCCGGCGCATCGGCACGCCTCGGAAGCTCTCGCATCGGGGCCGACCTGCGGGCGTTCTCTGGCCGCGTTCTGCGCGGCGACGAGGGCAACTTGCTCGACGAGGTCTCGGGTTTCCTGGTCACGGATGCCTGGTACGAGACGCCGCTCGGCCGACGGCTGACTCTGAGCGTGGCGCTGGAGAATCTCTTCGATCGCGACACCGAGACGTTCGGGGTCCTCGGCGATCCGGCGCAGGTGCTGGGCGAGGAGTTCGACGACCCGCGTTTTCTCAGCCCGGGATCCCCCCGCAGCCTCCGACTCGCCGTCGACATCGCAGTCGGCAAGACCTCGCGCGTCCCCTGAGGAGCCTTTTGACGCGAGGCATTTGCATCTGGGAACATAGCCTCGTGCCGAAGCGCCGCATCGTCATTTTGCTGGTGCTCGTAGCCTGGCTCGTCCCGGCCGCGAACGCCGCTGTCGTGACGATGCACGTAGCGGCGGAGCACCGGGGTGTTGACCACACTCACGACGGAGATCACTCGCACGACCCGGCACCGACCGACCTCGCAGCGGTCCTCCACGGGCACCGTCACGACGAGTCGGTCCCGTCCCACGAGCACGCGGCCCCTCGCCAGAGCCCACCAGGTCTCGAAGGCGTGCTGGTTTCCGAAAACGCGGCGTCGGCCTGTATCGGTGACCGCATCGACGAGCGCTCGCTGCCTCCACCTGGGCAAGGCGTGACCGGGTCGGTCGCGCTCATCTACTGCCACTGTTCGCTGCGGCTCTGATCCCGCTCCGGCGTCGGACCCGAAGGTCCGGTGCGTCCGAGTAACGGGAAGGAGCCAGCATGTCTCGCATCAGAATTGCCTCCGCCGCGGCACTTGTGGCTGTCGGCGCAGCCGCCGCAGCCAGTGCACAGACCCCCATCTCGCGCAGCATGCGCGCGGTGACCGAGAAGCACTACCTCGCTGTCCTCAACTCCGCTCATCCCGCCATCATCGCGGCCGGAGAGGGTCTCGGACTCGCTCGAGCCACCGAGCTCGGAGCACGGTCGTACGCCAACCCAACCTTGAGCGCCGTGCGCGAGGCTCCGTCTTCCGATAGCCGACAGCTCGATCTAACGCTCTCCTGGCAACTCCCGGAGCGTTCTCGCGGCCATGCCCTCGAAGCCGCCCGGGCCGGCATCGAGGCTCGCGAGGCCGACACAGGCGCCGCCGTACTGGTGTTGCGTCTCACGCTGCGCCAGGCGTACGCCGCCTGGGCGGTCGCCGAAGCCGAAGCTCGACTCCTGTCGCGCCACGTAGCCTCTCTCGACGAGCTCGCGACGCGGGAGCAGCAGCGCGCGGTCCGCGGAGAGAGCTCCGGCCTGGCGGCATCGAGGCTCGCCATCGCGGCATCCGAGCTCTCCTCCCGACGAGCGCTCGCCACGGCCCGCGCCCGCGCCGCCGAAGGAGAGGCACGCGGCTGGAACGGCAGCGTCGCGCCCGACGCTGCACCCATGGTGCCGACACTGCCACCTGCCCCGACCGGTCTGTTCGAGAGCCACCCCGGTATCCTCGGCCTCGAGGCCGAGGTCAGAAAGACCGCCCTGTCGCGACGAGTCGCCGCGCGCTTCGTCGCGTCGCCCGAGGTCACGGCAGGCTGGCAGCGAGTCGACAACGGACCGGGCTCGGTGAGCGGCGCGATCGTCGGCGTCTCCTGGCCGGTACCCCTTGGCGATCGCAGCCGGGCGCAGCGCAGCGCGGCCGAGGTTGAGCACGGCGCCGCCCGGGCACGGCTCGAAACCGCTCGCTCACGACTCGCGGCTCGGCGCCTCGCGGCCACCGCTGCCTACACCGAGCTCGCTTCGGCGGCGCACACCGCCGACCGAGCTTTGGACTCGGACCGACTGATCGCCGCGGCCGAGGCTTCGTTCTCAAGCGGCGAGACCACCCTCACAGATCTCCTCGACACCCTGAGCTCTATCCGCGCCGCGGAATCGACCTCGCTCGAGCTTCACGCCGCGGCCCTCGCGGCGCATCGCGAGCTCGAATCCGCGGCAGGCGCGCCGCTCGAACTGGCGGATAGCCCTAAGAGCGACGACGAACCCGGAGTCGACCGATGAACATGAGAACCACCCCCGTCCTCCTCGAGGCGATGCGCATCGCGGGCCTGCTGCTGGCCTGCACGATCGCAGCGGGCTGCCAGCCCGAGGACACCGACCACTCTCACCCACACGATGACGAATCGGAGCCGGGCCACTCGCACGGTGCGGAGGCCGAAGAGGCCGAGACCTGGGCAGTGACGGTCTGGGGAGACACCTACGGCATTTTCCCCGAGATCGATGAGCTGGTTGCCGGCGAGACCTCGCTCGCACACACCCACGTCACGATTCTCGACGGCTTCTCACCGATCGAGGAGGGGGTTGTCGAGATCGTTCTCGGCTCCGGTGCCGACGAGCAGGTCTTCGCCGGAACGTTCCTACGCTCCGGGATCTACAACGTCGAGATCGCCCCGATCGCGGAGGCGGAACTCGCGCTCGCTTTCCGCATCCGCTCCGCCGCCGGCTTCGAGGAGATCCCTGGCGGGCGGGTGCGGGTCGGATCGAAGGACGATCCCGGCCGGCTCGTAACGGCGGAAACCAGCGCCCTTGGGAGTACGGCTGGCGAACAGCTTTCCTTTCTCCTGGAACAGCAGTGGCGCACTCCGTTCGCGACCGCCTGGATCTCCCTCGGAGAGCTCTCCTCGAGCGTCACTGGCCTGGCTCGTGTACGAGCGCCGGCCGGCGGCAATGTGACGCTGAGTCCCCCCATCGACGCGGTGCTCCTGGCTGATCCGTGGCCGTTCCCCGGGCAGACCCTGCGTCGCGGCAGGACCGTCTTTCGCTACGTGCCGCGTACCGCCGCGGGCGACAGCCGGGCGACTCTCGCGGCACGCACCAAGCAGCTCGAGACCGAGCTCACCACTGCCGCAGCCCGCTTCGCTCGCCTCGAGGACCTCTACGAGTTGGAGGCCACGAGCGCCCGCGAGCTCGAAGAGGCTGGAGCCCGCGTGACCCGCCTCGAGACGGCACTCGGGGCCGCACGACACGACCTCGAGACCGCGACGGCGGCGCGTGGCGGTGGCGACGCCGGCGCCGTAGCCCTCGTCGCGCCATTTGACGGCGACATCGCTGTTGTCACCGCGACTCCGGGCGCCGCGGTCGGCGCGGGCGAAGCTCTGGCGCGAGTGGTGCGAACCGACGCGATCTGGCTCGAGCTGGCCCTGTCTCCGCATGCCGCACGCGCCCTGGGAGACGACATCTCCGGTGTCGTCCTCTCGTTCCCCGAGGGCGGCACGCACCACACCACCACCGGCGCACGTCTAGTCTCGCGCGGACCCGAGGTCGATCCGGCAACCGGCAGTGTCACGGCCCTCGTCGCCGTCCCTGCCGCCCAAGGACTGATACTCGGTACCACTCTCCATGCGGAGGTTCTGCTCGGCGACAGCCGAGAGGGAATCGTCGTGCCCGCAAGCGCCATCATCGACGACGGCGGAGTCGAGATCGTCTACCTCCAGCTGACCGGGGAGGAGTTCACGCGCCAGCCGGTACGCTCCGTCTCGAGGCAGGGCGATCGGGTGATGGTCGAAGGCCTGAGGGAGGGGCAGCGCCTCGTGACTCTCGGCGGCCAGGCCATCCGTCGGGCTTCGCTGATGGCGACAGGCGAAGCCCAAGGCCATGTTCATTAGGAAGAGAACCGTGCATGCGCTTCTTTGACTCCCTCATCCGCCGGTCGCTCGACAAGCCTCTGCTGGTCGCGATCGCCTCCGTCCTGCTGCTGGCGGTAGGCGGATTCTGGATCGCC
>JAYZDP010000063.1:0-4647 GCA_036337765.1 Acidobacteriota bacterium | reverse complement strand
GAGGCACTTACGGCGATCGGGTGCCTCCTGGTAATGGTCGCGCTGACCCTGCGTAAGGTGCCAGGGGCGATCCTCGTCGGTGTCGTCCTCGGCTCCGGTGTCCTGTGGGCCGGTGGTCAGGCGCCGCTTCCGGAAGCACTGTGGAGCCTGCAGGTCTTCCCCCACGAGACGTTCCTGGCTCTCGACCTGTCCGCGGTGTGGACGCGCGGCCTGCTCGGCGCGATCCTGGCGCTGTTTTTCGTCGATCTGCTCGACACTGCCGGAACGTTGATCGGCGTCGGCATGATGGGAGGCTTCGTCGATGAGCGCGGAGAGCTGCCGCGCGCGGATCGTGCCTTCATGGCCGATGCCGTGGCCACCACGGGTGGCGCGCTTCTCGGCACGAGCACCGTGACGACCTATATCGAGTCGGCCACCGGCATCGAGGAGGGCGGCCGGACCGGCCTCGTGGCGGTGGTCGTGGCGACTCTGTTTCTGCTGTCGCTCGCGTTCGCGCCGGTCTTCGTCGCCGTACCGGCGGCCGCAACGGCGCCGGCGTTGGTGCTGGTCGGGGCGATGATGATGCGCGGCACTCGCGACATCGCCTGGCGCCAGCTCGACGAGGCCATCCCTGCTTTTCTCACCATGATCGCGATGCCGCTGACCTTTTCGATCGCCAACGGCCTGGCCCTCGGCATCGTGTCGTGGGTAGTGATCCGGCTGCTCTCGGGTCGGGCCCGCGAAGTCGGCGCCGCTCGATTCGTCCTCGCGGCGCTGCTGGTGGTCTTCGTTCTGTTCCTCGAGCGGGGATGGGGCGCTAACGGCTCGTGATCAACTTCCGCCGATCGCCCTCGCGTCGGGTCACGCCCTTCTGGTCGAGATACTCGAGCAGCGGAATCGCCCACTTGCGGGTCAGCGAGAAGTGGTCCTTGAAATCTCCGACGCTGAAGTCCGCCCAGCCTGCTGCGGCGAGATCGCGCTCGAGGCTCTCGAGCGAGCTGGTAGCGAGAAACAGCCCTTGGGGCAGGCGCGCCAGCTTCTTACGTTGGTGCAGGTAGCGCAGCACGCCGTCGAAGATCTGGGGCTTGGACCCGACACGGGCGCGGATCTCCTTCGGCGACGGCGGTGTCAGCCCCGCCGCCTCGAACTCGGCGAGAATTCGTTTCGCCAGGGACGACTCCTCTTCGGTGAGCTGCTCGTCCCGGCCGGGCAGGTTGACGGTATCGCCCTCGACTACCAGGATCGATCGCTCGGTGAGCCAGGTCAGATACGTTTCGGCCCACGGCACGGCGGCAGGCGGCAGCAGGGTGCGAACGGCCTCGGCCTTGGGCATGCCGCGGGCAAGCCGCTCACGGCGAAAGTAGTCGTCGAGCACCTTCTTCGCCTTCTTCTCGAGCGCGGCGACGACGTCGACGGCAATGTAGCGGTCTCCGCTGCCGCCGCGACCCGGGAGCTGTAGCAGCCGGCCGGCTCGGTGATGCTCGCGAAGTGACGCGAGTGCGAGCTCGCGGGGCTCGCCGAGACGAGCAGCGAGATCGGCCGCGGTCAGGCCAGCTTCGTTGGCCGTCGCGACCCAGAAGTCGACCGCGGTGTCACGGTCGCCGCCGAGTCCCACGACGGCCTCGGCCAGTCGCTTGCCGCGGTGGCGCGGCCAAGCCGGATCGAGAATGGTGCCTCCCCCCATCGTCGTCTGTGGTGAGGGTCGACGGACAACGAAGCGGTCGCCGCGCGCGGCGGTGACCGGCGCTCGAAGGCGAATCTCGACCAGTGCTGTGCCACCCGGTTCGAGGGTGTCGGGCTCGAGAGGCCGTAGGCGGCCGAGGACTTCGCTGGCGTAGAGGTGGAAGCGGACCTCGCGAAAACCGCGGAAGGAATCGGGCGCTGAGTCGAGAAGTGTCATGCGGGCGAGCAGCGACACGGTGGTCGTGTAGCCACCCTCAGCAATCATCTGTGTGCCGCGCGGAACGTCGTCGAGGGTGGCTCCGCTGAGCTGCAGGGCCGTCCGCTCGCCGGCCAAGGCGCCACCGCGGTCCTCGCCGTGGACCTGGATCGAGCGGATCCGAACCTTCTTGTGCCCGGGCGAGAGCTCCGGCT
Organism: Acidobacteriota bacterium; assembly: GCA_036337765.1. Taxonomy (GTDB): domain Bacteria; phylum Acidobacteriota; class Thermoanaerobaculia; order Multivoradales; family Multivoraceae; genus JAYZDP01. The sequence continues at coordinate 2,574 of JAYZDP010000063.1, read as the reverse complement.
CCCCACGCAGCTCCAGAGCACCGGCGGCGAGAGTCCCCGTAACCAGGACCCCGAGACCCCGCAGATGGAAGGCGCGGTCGATCGGCAACCGTGCGGGCAGCTCGAGTACCTCCGAGCGCGACTCGAGAGCGTGAGCGTGCTCGAGAAGGACTGCGCGCAACCCCTCTAGGCCTTCGCCCGTGGTCGAGGACACAGGCAGAATTGGGCAGCCGCCGAAGGCGGTCGGCTCGAGGGCTTCGGTGAGCTCGAGTTCGGCCAGTTCGCGCATGTCGTCATCGACCAGATCGATCTTGGTCAGCGCCACCAGCCCGCCACGGATGCCGAGCAGACGACAGATGTCGAGATGCTCGCGGGTCTGGGGCATGATGCCCTCGTCCGCCGCGACCACCAGCATCATCAGGTCGATCCCTCCGAGGCCTGCTAACGCGTTGTGAACGAAGCGCTCATGGCCGGGAACGTCGACGAAGCCGATTTGCAACCGCCCCTCAGGGCCGACGTCGTCAACCAGATGGGCGAAGCCGAGGTCGATGGTGATACCGCGGTCCTTCTCCTCGACCCAGCGATCGCAGTCGATGCCGGTGAGTGCCTCGACCAGAGAGGTCTTGCCGTGATCGATGTGCCCCGCCGTCCCGACGATGACGCGGTGGCGCTCGTCAGAGCTCGCGCCGCTCTGTGCTGAGCTCACCCGAGGATCTCTCTGGCCAGTCGACTTAGCGTGCCGCGGTCGGCGGAGCCAGCGAAACGCTGCATCATCGCCTTCATCACGGCGCCGATCGCCGCCGGCCCCGTCACCTCGGACGAAGCTAGAAACTCGGTGATGGCGGCACGAATCTCCTCCTCGCTCGCCTGCGGCGGGAGGAAGCCCTCCAGCACCTCCGACTCGGCCTGCTCCTTGGCGGCGAGCTCATCGCGGCCGCCCTCGAGATACTGCTTGGCAGACTCTTGGCGCTGCTTGATGCCCTTGTGCACCACGCGTAGGAAGTCGTCCTCCGAAACCTCCGCGCCGAGCTCGATCGCCTTGTTTTTCACCTCGGAGAGTAGCAGCCGCAGCGTGCTCAGACGCGCGGTGTCGCGGGCCTTCAACGCCTCCGCGATCTGCGCCTGGACGAGCTCCCGATGAGATGACATTGCGCGATTCTATTCCGCATGGTGACTCAGCGTCGCAGGACGCTTGGCCGCGGTATGAGCTCGGTACCTACTCGATGTCCCGACAGCCGTGAGTACCGAGGTCCCCGCTGCCCCCTATCTGATTCCGAGCGACTTCATCTTGCGGTAGAGGTGAGACCTCTCTATTTGAAGTGCGTCTGCCGTGCGGCTGACTTTGCCGTCGTTCAGGTCGAGCTCGCGGCGGATGTAGTCGACCTCGAAGGCGTCGCGAGCGGCTTTGAGCGAGTCGTAGCTGCCGAGCTGCGCTGGCTGGGATGGCGTGCGGCCGGCGGACGCACCCTTGAGGCTCGGTGGTAAGTCGACATCGGTGATGACTTCGCCGGGGACCATGATCATCAGCCGCTCCATCAGGTTGCGTAGCTCGCGAACGTTGCCTGGCCAGCCATAGGCCTGAAGTGTTGCCATCGCGGCGTCGTCGAAGGTCTTCGGTCGCCTGCCCAGCTCGCGCGCGAACTGGTCGATGAAGTGTGCGGCGAGAAGTGGGACGTCGGCCGGGCGTTGGCGCAGCGCCGGGACCCCTAGAGGGATGACCGCGAGGCGGAAGTACAGATCCTCTCGGAAGCGCTCGGCCCGGATCTCTTCCTCGAGCTCCTTGTTGGTCGCCGCGAGCACCCGCACGTCGACCTCGATGAGATCCGCGCTGCCGACCCGCTGGAAGCGCTGCTCCTCCAGCGCCCGCAGTACCTTGGCCTGGGTCTTCAACGACATGTCGGCGACCTCGTCGAGAAACAGTGTGCCGCCGTTGGACTCCTCGAAGCGCCCTCGCCGATCGGAGCTGGCGCCTGTGAACGAGCCGCGTACGTGGCCGAAGAGCTCGCTTTCGATGAGCTCCTCCGGGATGGCGGCACAGTTGACCTCCACGAAAGGACCTTCTCGCCGATTCGACAGACGGTGGATCTGGCGTGCGACCAGCTCCTTACCGGTGCCGTTCTCGCCGGTGATGAGGATGCGGGTGTCGGCTCCGGCGGCGGTCTTGAGCTCGTCCTTGAGCTTCTGCATGCCTTCGCTCGTACCGATCAGGGTCTCGCCATGGTCGAGACGCTGGCTGAGCTGGCGCAGCTCGCGTGAGAGGCGCGAGCGCTCGAGGGCGTTCTGCACGGTGACAAGCACCCGCGACAGCGACAGTGGCTTCTCGAGGAAGTCGTAGGCGCCGAGATGCAACGCCTTGACCGCGGTATCGATGTTGGCGTGGCCCGAGATCACCAGCACCGGCGTCTCGGCGTGCTCGCGCTGCAGATCCTGCAGGAAATCGAGACCATCACCGTCGGGAAGCCAGATATCGAGAATGGCGAGGTCGAAGAAGGTGTCCTCCACAGCGGAGCGCGCCGCCTTCACGCTGGCGGCTGTCGAGGTGCGGTAGCCCTCGTCCTGGAGGATCTCGCTCAGGGTCGAGCGGATGCCGTCTTC
>JAYZDP010000062.1:0-10079 GCA_036337765.1 Acidobacteriota bacterium | reverse complement strand
CTTGATCCGGTCCATGCCGAAGAGCTGCTTGCCACCGACCTCGCCGAGCAGAGCGTCGTAGAAGGCAACGGCGCGATCCATGTCGTTCGTACCGATAGTCACGTATCCGATCATTCGTTCTTCCTCCGTCTGCGGTTCTCTGGGTTGAAGGAGGAGGATAATCCACTTCATGCCCGTAACGAACGGAGTCTGGACGCTCGCCCGCACGATCTACCTCTCGCTCGATCCGTACCAGTGGGGACGGCGCCGGGACGGCCTCGAGGCTCCGGGCGACGTGTGCCACGGCCGGACCGTCTCTCAGGTGCCCGAGAGCCGCGCACCGGGGTACGAAGAGGGCGATTTCGTCGAATCCTCGGCCGAGTGCTGACGGGCCGTCAGCCGCAAACATCAAGGAGTTGCCTCAGCTTGTCGCAGCCGTCAGGGCTGCTAGAGTCGCTGCGTTCGTTCCAGGCGAAACTACAGGAGGTCCCCGTCCATGGTCGGTGTCCCGGGCGGCGCAGCGACTCGCAAGGCCCTGTTATTGCCCGTTCTGCTCTTTCTGATCCAGGGCGTGATGGCCTGCTCTGCTTCGCCCGACGCCTGGACTCCGGCGGTCTCGCGTGCTCACGAACAGCTGTGGGACCTGTTCGATCGTGAGTGGCGCGCGCGGCTCCAGCGCAACCCGCTGATGGCGACCTCGGTCGGGGATCATCGCTACAACGACCGTCTGCCAGACGTCTCGTTGGCAGCTCTGGCCGAGCACGCGGCGCTGAGGCGCGGTTTCCTCGCCGAGCTCAACGCCATCGACCTTGACGACCTGGACGACGGCGACCGCATCAACGTCCGCATCTTCCGGCGCCAGATCGAAGAGGCGATCGCCTTCTTCGAGTTCGGTGACCATCAGATGCCGATCAACGCCGACTCGGGTTTCCACATGGGGTTCGCGCAGCTGCATCGATCGATGCCGTTCCTGGGCACCCTGGACTACCAGAACTACATCGCTCGCCTGAAGGCGGCTCCCGACTACTTCGCGCAGCAAATCGCTAACATGCGTGCCGGCCTCGAGCGCGGCTTCAGCGTGCCTCAGGTGTCGCTGGCGGGCTACGAGGCGACCATCGAGCCTCACCTTGTCGACGACGCCACCGAGAGCGTGCTGTGGGCGCCGTTCGAGTCGTTCCCGGTCGCCATACCTCAGGCGAAGCACGAGCAGCTGCAGCAGTCCGGTCGCAGCGCGATCCTCGAGGGGGTAGTTCCGGCATACCAGGCATTTCACGACTTCTTCGTCGAGGAGTATCTACCTCGAGCGCGGGCCACGCTCGCCGCGATCGAGCTGCCTGACGGTCTAGCGTACTACCAGGAGAAGGTACGCAGCTTCACCACGCTAGAGATCTCGCCCGGCGAGGTGCACCAGATCGGCCTCGATGAGGTGGCGAGGATCCGAGCCGAAATGGACGAGGTCGTCGCCGGGATCGAATTCCATGGCAGCTTCACCGATTTCCTGACGATGCTGCGCACCAATCCCGACTTCTATCCGCGTTCGGGAGCCGAGCTGCTGCGTGAGGCGTCGTACATCGCGAAACGCATGGACGGTCGGCTGCCGAAGCTGTTCGCCACCCTTCCCCGAGTGCCCTACACGGTCGAGCCGGTTCCCGACCACATCGCTCCCAAGTACACCTCCGGCCGCTACGTGCCCCCTACCGAGGGTGGCACCGAGCCGGGCATCTACTGGGTGAACGTCCACAATCTGGACAGCCGTCCGTTCTACGCTCTCGAGGCGCTGACGCTGCACGAGGCGGTGCCCGGACACCACCTGCAGAACGCGCTGGCTTCCGAGCAGGACGACCAGCCGCCGTTCCGGCGCTTCAGCTACCTGTCGGCGTTCGGCGAAGGCTGGGGGCTGTACTCGGAGTGGCTCGGGCTGGAAGCGGGCTTCTATCAAGACCCGTACAGCAACTTCGGGCGGCTGACCTACGAGATGTGGCGCGCCTGCCGCCTGGTAGTCGACACGGGGGTGCATTCGAAAGGTTGGACACGTCAGCAGGTGATCGACTACATGGCGTCGAACACGGCACTGTCGTTGCACGAGGTGACCACCGAAACCGACCGCTACATCGCCTGGCCGGCACAAGCGCTGGCTTACAAGATGGGGCAGCTCGAGATCCTGCGCCTTCGTCGCCTCGCGGAGGAGCGGCTCGGCCAAGCGTTCGACGTGCGGCGCTTCCACGACACCGTTCTGGTCAACGGTTCGGTGCCGCTCGACGTCCTTGCCGATCTGGTGGAGTCGTGGATCGAGCGCGAGGTGGCAGGATGATGACAGCGAGCTGAGGCTCAAGGAGCGACGCTGCCGTCCGCAGGCGCCCTCATCTTGCGAGCTATCTCGAGGGCTGGCGCACTTCCGAGCCAGCAGCCTGTCACGGCTCCGACCACGACCGGTAGCATGACGTCCACGGAAGGCAAATTTAGCTCGCAGTCGTCGGCCAGCGCGCTACTCGTTCTTCTCGGGGGCATCTCGGCCCGACCTGTTAGATGGATGTTAGATAGATTCGCGCCATGCCGGGAACGTGGAAGAGGAAACTCCCGAAGAATGGGGGCTCTGGAGACCCTTCCCTAGGCTCATCGCCGAAGAACATTCAAGCGCCCGGCCTGAGCGCTTCGTCAGGCACGCGGCGCCTCGACGTTGCGGAGAACCTCCCGATCCACGCCAAGCGGGAGGAAATCGAGGACGCGATCCGTTCGCACCGCGTGGTCGTGGTGTGCGGCGAGACCGGCTCCGGCAAAACCACTCAGCTGCCAAAGATATGCCTCGCGGCCGGGAGAGGGCAGCGCGCGCGGATCGGCCACACCCAGCCGCGCCGGATCGCCGCGCGGTCGGTCGCGGAGCGCATCGCCGAGGAGATCGGCACGCCGCTCGGCCAGGACGTCGGCTACAAGGTGCGCTTCGACGACCGCACCCGCCGCTCGGCCGCCATCAAGCTGATGACCGACGGCATCCTGCTCGCCGAGACGCAGGGCGATCCGCTACTGCGCGAGTACGACACCCTGATCCTCGACGAGGCCCACGAGCGCAGCCTCAATATCGACTTCCTGCTCGGCTACCTGCACCGCTTGCTCGAGCGCCGCGACGATCTCCATCTCGTCATCACCTCCGCGACCATCGACCCCGACGCCTTCTCGCGTCACTTCGGCGACGCGCCGATCGTCGAGGTTTCGGGGCGCACGTTCCCGGTCGAGGTCCGCTACCGGCCGCTAGCACAGGACGCAGGCGACGAGGACCAGGAGCGCGGCATCGTCGCCGCCCTCGAAGAGGTCTTCGCCACCGGCCCGGGCGACGCGCTGGTCTTTCTCAGCGGCGAGCGGGAGATCCGCGATACGGCCGACGTCGTCTCCGGCCACTTCGGCGAAAGGCTCGAGGTGTTGCCGCTTTTCGGCCGTCTCGCAGCTAGCGACCAGCACCGCATCTTCCGCACAGGGGGCCGCCGCCGCGTCATTCTGGCCACCAACATCGCCGAGACCTCGCTCACGGTGCCCGGCATCCGCTTCGTGGTCGACGCCGGCAGAGCACGGATCAGCCGGTTCCATCCCCGCACCAAGGTCCAGCGTCTGCCTGTCGAGCCGATCTCGCAGGCCAGCGCGGCGCAGCGGGCGGGCCGGTGTGGTCGCGTTGCCGACGGCATCTGCATCCGTCTGTACTCTGAGGAGGATCACGACCAGCGCGAGGAGTTCACTCCACCGGAGATCCTGCGCACCAACCTCGCCGCGGTGATCCTGCAGATGAAGGTGATGAAGCTCGGCGACATCCTCGAATTTCCCTTCGTCGAGCCGCCCGAGACCCGAGCCGCCCGCGAAGGGGTGCGACTGCTGAGAGAGCTACTCGCACTAGACGCAGACGAGGCGCCGACGCCGTTGGGCCGCCGCATCGCCCGTTTCCCAGTCGACCCCCGCATCGCCGCGATTCTGCTGGCGGGGCACGAGGAAGGCTGTCTCGAGGAGACGCTGGTGGTCGCGGCGGCACTGAGTATTCCCGATCCGCGCGTGCGTCCCGCCGACAAGCCCGACCTCGCAGACGAAGCGCACCAGCCCTGGTCCGACGAGCGCTCCGACTTTCTGGGCTTCCTACGTCTGTGGAACGAGATCGAGAACCAGCGAAGGGAGCGCACTCGCAACCAGTTCGGGCGCTGGTGCCGCAAGCACTACCTGTCCTACCCCCGTATCCGTGAGTGGTCAGAGCTGCACCGACAGCTACGCCGAATTTGCGCCCGGACCCGAGGCATAGAAGTCGCCAAGGCCTCGAGCCCAGTCAGCGACCTGGACGCGAGCCAATACGCAGCTCTGCACCGCGCCTTGCTGACCGGTCTTGTGGCCAACGTCGCGGCCCGCGCCGAGTCCGGCCGCGGGCTCGACGGAACGTCGGGTAAGAAGGTCTTCGTCTTCCCGGGGTCGGGGCTTTTCGCCAAGCCACCGAAGTGGATCGTCTCGGCGGAGCTCGTCGAGACCAGCCGCCTCTTCGCCCGCACCTGCGGGCGGGTGGAGCCGGCGTGGATCGAAAAGGTCGGCGCGCACCTGGTCAAACGAGCGCTTTCCGAGCCCTACTGGAGCGCCAAGGCGGGCCGAGTCGAGGCCCGCGAGCGGGTGACCCTCGGCGGGCTCGTGCTTGAGCCCGGCCGGCGAATCGACTACGGCCAGCGCCAGCCCGAGAGGGCCCGTTCGGTCTTTCTCGACGAAGCCCTGGTCGGCGAGCGTCTCGACTCGAGCGCCGCGTTCGTGAGTCACAACCGATCGGTTCTCGACGAGGTGGAACGTCTCGAGGATCGGGCCCGGCGACGTGGGATCTACGCCGGAGACGGCGCACTGAGACGCTTCTACGACGAGCGCCTCCCTGAGGATGTGCGCGACCGAAGAGGGCTCGAGAAGTGGCTGCGTAACGTCAAAGCGGAGTCGCTTCACATGTCGCTCGAGGACATCACCCGCACCGGACACGACGCGCTCGCGGCCTACGACTTCCCCGAGGTCTGGCCCGACGGCGAGCACGAGCTGGAGCTGGTCTACCGCTTCGAGCCCGGGCACCCCAATGACGGCGTCACAGTCCGAATCCCGATCCCTGTACTCCCCGCTCTGCGTTCTGAGCCCTTCGAGTGGATCGTCCCGGGCTACCTACCGGAAAAGGTGGAGGCGCTTCTGCGTACCCTACCGAAGAGCCAGCGCCGTAGAATGTTGCCGCTCGCCGAGGCGGTGGCTGCGTTTCTCGACCAGCGTCAACCCGAGCCGTCGCTGCACACTTCGCTCCGGCGCTTCGCGCAGCACCGAGCGGGCACCGAGCTTGGAGCCGATCCTTTCGAGCCAACCCGCATCCCCGAGCACCTCCTGATGCGCTTCGAGATCGTCGGCACCGACGGTGAGGTCGCGGGGGTCGGCCGCGACCTCGGGGCACTGAGAGCCGAGCTCGTCGATGCGGCCAAGGCGGGTCTAGAGGAAGTGGCAGCACCTTCGGGCTTCGGCAGGAAGGGCTTGGTGGCGTGGAACTTCGGTGATCTCACGCAGCAACTCTCTGTCACCAGCGGCGGCCTCGACCTGCCGGCCTACCCGGCGCTGACCGCCGCTGCTGAGAGCGTCGATCTCGTCCTCTTGTCGCAGGCCGACGATGCGCAGCGCCGCACGCGCCTCGGCGTTGCTCGGCTGGTCTTGCTGGCCCTGCCCGAGCAGACGGAGGTGGCCCGGCGGGCCACCAGCGACGAGCTCACGCTGCGCTACGCCACCCTGCCCGCGCCCCCGCTGGCAATCTCGGCGGCGGGGGCTTGTGCGACAGTGGCCGACGAGATCGCCCTGGCCGCGACGATGGGCCTGATCGACGAGCCACCGCGCGACGCCGAGACGTTTTCGGAGCTCACCGCGGCCCTGAGGGGACGGGTATGGCAGGAGGCGGCGCGGCTCGCGGAAGAGATCGGCGCACTCCTTGCCAAACTCGCGGAGCTGAGACCGGGCGTGGCAGAGCTTCACCCGCGCAGCCGCGGGGACATCGACGAGCAGCTGCTGCACCTCTTCTTTCGCGGCTTCGTACTCTCTACGCCTGCGCCGTGGCGCGCGCGCCTTCCCCACTACCTGCGCGGCATCGAGTTGCGTATCGCGAAAGCCCGCGACGACCGCGACCGGGATCTACGCCGCCTCGACGAGCTCGAGCCCACCTGGCGAGACTTTGTGGAGGCAGCGCGCGGGCGCGGCCAGCCTGACATCGAGGCAGCGCCGTGGACCGATTACCGATTCCGCCTGGAAGAGCTGCGGTTATCGCTATTTAGCCAGGAAGTGCGGACCCGGGGGCCGGTATCGCTCAAGCGGCTGGAAAAGGCCCGACGAGCGCTAGAATAGTCGCTGTGAGCCTCCCCTCGCTAGCCGTCCGCCGACCGGTCATGGCCAACCTGGTGATGTTGCTGATCATCGTTGGCGGCGTTGTGAGCTACCAGAACATGGGCTCGGAGATTTTCCCCGAGATTCCAATAGGCATGGTCACGGTGACGACTGTGCTGCCGGGAGCGTCCCCGAAGGAGATCGAGCAGCTGCTGACGATTCCGCTCGAGGAGCAGCTCCAGAAAGTCGACGAGATCGACCAGCTGACCTCCATGTCGGCCGAGAACATCTCGAACATCATGATCATGTTCGAGCCCGGAGTGGAGAACATCTTCGAGAAGGTCACGGAGATTCAGAACCAGATCGAAAAGGTCGAGCGCTTCCCAGGCAAGGCCGAGCCGCCCGACGTGCGGGAGATGAGCATGCCGCTGGAGCTGCTCACCCTGGCCCTCGTCGGGACAGCTCCAGAGGGTGAGTCACGTGACTTCGCGCGCGATCTCAGCGAAGAGCTCAAGACCGTGCCCGGAGTGTCGGAAATCGACATCGGCGGCCTGCGTGAGCGTGAGATCTGGGTTGAGGTCGACCCCCACCGGCTGCAGTCCTACGGCCTGTCGCTGCAGCAGGTATCGCGAGCACTCGGCAATCGCAACCTCAACCTACCGGGCGGGCTCATCCGCCTCGACCGTGGCGAGTACAGCATTCGTACCGAGGCCGAGTTCCGCGACCTCCAAGAGATCCTCTCGACAATCGTGCTCCAGGACCCCGACGGCGGCTTCATCTACGTTCGCGACCTCGCTACGGTGCGAGACACCTTCGCCGAGCGCATGACCCTGGCGCGCCTCGACGGGCACCCGAGCATCAACCTCAACATCAAAAAGGATCCCGCCTACGACGCCGCCGACGTCGCAGCCGAGATTCGACGACGCGTCGACGGCGCCAGGGACCGACTCCCAGCGGGGGCCGACCTTCAGGTGGTCAACGACTCGTCGATCGAGATCGACAAGCGGCTGCGAGCACTGTTTCAGAATTTCGGCGTGGGGCTGGGGCTCGTTGCAGTGAGCTTCACCCTCGCCATCGGTTGGCGCGCCGCAACCATCATCAGCGCCGGGATCCCGGTCGCCTTCCTCGGCAGCTTCATCTTCCTCAACGCCTACGGCTACACGATGAATCAGCTGGTGATCACCGCCATGATCATCGTTTTGGGCCTGATCGTCGACGACGCGATTGTGATCTGCGAGAACATCTATCGCCACCTCGAGGAGGGCATGCCGCTGCGCCGCGCCGCCGTCTTCGGCGCCGAGCAGCTCATGGCTCCTGTGATCGCCACGGTGATGACGACGGTGGCCGCCTTCCTGCCCCTGCTCCTGATGACGGGCATGATGGGCAAGGTCATGGGCGTCATCCCGGTCGTCATCTGCCTGGCGCTCCTGGCATCGCTCTTGGAGGCGTTCTTCATTCTGCCCGCCCACGCCTTCGAGTGGACCGGCAAAGCCGCCAGCCACACGCCGCCCGAGCCGCGTGCCTGGGTCCAGACCGCAACTCGCCTCTACGCGGGACTCCTTCGCCGGTGTCTGCGCTTCCGCTACGGCGTCGTCGCGTTGCTGCTCGTCACGGCCTTCGGCGCGATCCTGCTCGGCACCCGAATGGACTTCGTGCTCTTCGGCGGCACGGACATCCGGTCGTTCTCGGTGGCGATGGAAGGCAGAGCGAGCTCGTCTTTCCTCGAGACCGATCGCATTCTGACCGAGCTCGAGAAGATCATGCTCGGCCTCCAAAACGAGGCCGCCGAGGACGTCGACACCGTGCGCACCCGGGGAGGCATGCTGCAACGGGGGTTCGAAAGCGTCAGCGGTACCCACGTTGGACAGGTTTCGGTCAACCTGGCGGACCTGACCGACCGCACGAGAAGTGGCAACGAGGTGCTCGAGGATGCACGCTCGCGCATCGGCGAGGTCGTTGGCCCGCGAGTGTTGAACTTCGAAAAGGAGATGCACGGCCCGCCCGTCGGCAAGGCGATCAACGTTCGCGTCAAGGGTGACAACTTCGAGACCTTGCGCGTGATCACCGACGAGGTGAAGAGCTACCTCGAGACTGTCGAAGGAGTGACCGACGTCGCCGACAACTTCCCGCCGGGCAAAGAGGAGGTACGTCCGGTGCTCGATCTGCAACGCATCTCCGATGTCGGTCTCGACGTCGGCCAGGTGGCCGCCGAGATCCGCGCGGGCTTCGATGGCATCGAGGCGACCCGGGTCTACGACGGCAATGAGGAGATCGAGGTGATCGTGAAGTACGACGCCGACTCGCGGGCCAGCGTCGCCCAGCTCGCCGAGATGCGTTTCGCTACTGCCGACGGGCTGATCCCCTTCTCCAACATCGGCACCCTGGTGCGGGAGCCAGGCTACAGCCAGATCCAGCATCACGACACCAAGCGCTCGATCACCGTCAGCGGCGGTGTGCAGGAAGGAGTCATCACCTCGCAGCGGGCCAATACCCTGCTGATGAACCGCTTCACCGACCTTTCTCAACGCTACCCCGGTTACACCCTCGAGTACGGCGGCGAGTGGGAAGACACCCAGGAGTCGATCGCGTCACTGATGCGCGCCTTCCTGATCGCGATCATCGTTATCTACGTCATCCTCGGCGGTCTCTTCCAGTCGTTCATGCAGCCGCTGGTGGTCATGTTCTCCGTCCCGTTCGCCTTCATCGGCGTGGTGGTGGGCTTCGTCATCCTCGACGAACCCCTCGGCATGGCCGCCATGATCGGCACCATCGCTCTTACCGGTATCGTGGTCAACGACTCCCTGATCTTCATTGACTTCATCAATCGCCGCCGCGGCGAAGGCCACTCGGCCGACGAATCGATTCTCCGCGCGGGCGCGGCTCGCCTACGCCCGATCCTATTGACCTCCGTCACCACCGTTGCCGGGCTGCTACCGATGTCGCTCGGCCTTTTCGGCATCGACGAGTCGATGAAGCCGATGGCCGTCGCCATCGCCTGGGGACTGTCTTTCGCGACGATCCTGACCTTGATCGTGATCCCCTGCGCCTACCGGATCGCCGACGATCTGTCGCTGAGGGTCCGTGGACTGCCGCTTTCGGTCACAAGAGAAACCGATCACGCAGACGGCACCCTGGCGACCGCCTCCCATCACTAGGCCCCGCCTCTAGGCCGGGAGGAACGGCGCTAACTCCCGCCGCGCCAGAGCTTTCGATGACGGATGGCCGACTTGACCTGGTCGCTGCGCCTCGTCGAGAAAACTCCAGCGCCCCCGAGAACGACTTCTTCTATCGCCATCGGCACTTAGCGCACCAGTAGAACTGTCAGCCCTGGTCGTGTAAATTTAACTACCTATTATTTCAGTACTTTACGACGTACCCGAAGTGGCCTTGCGGCAGCCGGGCACGTCTGCCGAGACGGCACGGCACTGCCCTGTCGACAACCCTCAACGCTGAGCCCCTCGAGGCGCGAACGAAGCCGAGGGGTGACTGCGGCGCAAGGCGCTCGCTTCCTATTTGGCGAAGCCGTATCCTGACCCGGGATGGTTACTGACCGAACTGGCGGCCACGCGGCTCCGCTCGCGCGTCTCGACGAGTGGGAGGACTCGCTGCTCGATCGTTATAGCACCGACGGATCGAGCCGAGGTTTCCGCGACTTCGACCACCCGGAGCGAGCCGGGATCCGCGAGTTCTACCGTCTGAACCATCGACATCAGACCTTCGACTTCGCGGCCGCGAAGAGAGAAGAGTTCTCAAGGCATGAT
>JAYZDP010000061.1:0-5619 GCA_036337765.1 Acidobacteriota bacterium | reverse complement strand
TCTGCCAATGCGAGCTCTGCCAGCTCGTCGGCCAGGCGCTGGCAGAAGCCGTCGGCCCACGCCGCGCGCGCCGCCGAGAGCTCCAGAGCGACCTCGCGGTAGTCGGCGAGTGCTTGGGCGACCCGCTGCTCAAGCTCGCCGCGGTCGACCGCATCTGTGTCGAGCTCGTCGAGCTCGCCGCGCATGACTGCGAAGCGCTCGAGCACGTCGTCGGACCGCGGCCCGTACTTGTGGCAGATACGCTCGACGACAGCCAGCCGCTCCTCGATCTGGGCTAGCCGCGTCGGGTCGGCGTCGATCGACTGCAGGCGGTCGCTCACGGTGCGGGCGAGCTCCTGAGCGCGGATTCGCAGCTCGTCGACCTCTAGGCCCCACTCGACTGCCGTGGGCTCCCACTCGCCGACTCCGTCGAGCTCCGAGTGGACGATCGCCAGCGTCTCGCTGACCGAGCCATCGTTTTCGACCAGACGTTGGACCAGACCGCCGAGAGCCGCGAACACCGCCTCGCTGTTGCGCAGCAGATTGCGCTCTTGCGAGAGCTGGTCGTCCTCGCCCGCAGTCAGTCCGACCCGTTCGATCTCGCCGAGCTGGAAGGTCAGCAGATCGATCCGTTCCTGGTGGATGCGGTCATTGCCGCTCATGCGTTCGAGGCGTTCGGCCACGCCACGATAGTCGGCGAAGCGTCTGGCAACGCGGCGCAGCAGCTCACGGGCGTCGTCGCCGCCCTGACGATCCAGCCACAGCCGCTGCAGCTCGGGCTGCGCCAGGCCCAGCTCCTCGCGTTGGCCGTGGATCCGTAGCAGTGCAGGTGCGACCTCCGAGAGCAGTCGTAGGGTGATCGGCTGGTCGTTGGCGTAGACCCGGTTGCGGCCCGCGCGGTTGATCTCGCGCCGGATCACGATCTCGTCCGAGTCGACCGTGACTCCGGCGGTGTCGAGGCTCGACACCACCGGCGGCGGTAACGGGCCGAAGACGCCGGCGACCGACAGCGTCTCGGCGCCGGAGCGGATGAGGTCGGCGCTGGCCCTGGCGCCGGCCAGCAGCGAAAGCGAGTCGACGACGATCGACTTCCCGGCTCCAGTCTCTCCAGTGAGCACGTTGAAGCCGGCTTTCCACTCGACGCTCGCCTCCGCTAGCACCGCCAGATTTCGAACGTGAAGATGACGGAGCATCTACTTTTCGTTCCAGGTCGTCGAGATGTAGTTCTCATCCTCGAGCGCGTTGCGCTCGAAGCTGAGGAAGTCGTAGTAGCCGCACCTGGTGGTGCCGGGGAAGTCACGGCAGATCTCGGGCCGTGCCTCGTAGACGGTGCAGTTGCGGGTCTGTTCGTCGAGGAACTGACAGGCCGTGCCGTAGTGCTCGTCCTCGTGGTGGCGCAGAACACGCCAGCCCTTCTCCTCGGTGTCCTTCTTGGTGAATCGCTTGCGTGCCTTCTTTTCCGTGGTTCCGAAGTGGCGTGCGAGCCGGCGGATGTCCTTCTCGCTGACCTGGATCCGGGCGTAGGAGCAGCAGTAGGCGGGGCAGCGTGCGCAGCTGTAGAAGATGTGCAGCCTGCGGCTCATTTCGAGAGCCCTCTGAAGCCCCGGGGCTCGCAGGCGGAACGGAACCCACCCTCGCACGCCTGTCCGAGGACCGAAGGACCGCCCTCCAGGCTGAGGCTGTGCAAAACCGCGGCGATCTCCGCGCGAGGCGCGTTTGTGCCGAGCTTTTTGTACCACTCCACTGCGCGATCCATCTCACCGCTCCACAGGAACTGATCTCCGGCGAAGCGCGCGATCAAGAGCGGCGTCTGTCCGGTTGTGAATTGACGCTCGAGCTCCAGCGCCATGGCCGCAGCTGCGGCGTGGTCGCCGTCGAGATGGGTGATGACTGCTCGGCCCAGTAGCAGGTTGCGGTTCTCGCCGTGCTCGGCGATCAGCTCCTCGAGCTGGCCAGCGCCTTTATCGAGCGGGTCTCCCCAGAAGACCGACAAGCGCCACGGATGGAAGGTCTCCGCGCTCGCCTGGCGGTGGCCGACGAACCGTGCCGGAAGCAGCGGGATCCACTCTCGAAAGGCGGGGTTAGCAAGGATTTTGCCGAGGTACTCGCGAGCCGCAGGCTCGTCTCCGGCAGTGAGTGCCTTGCCGCCTGCTGCCCAGTCATCGAGCAGTTCGAGGTCGGGATTGTCGGCCATTTGCCCGCGTGCCGCCGCGACCCGGGCCGCGAGATCGTCGAAGAAGGCGCTGTCAAACCTTCCTTGTCGCCAGCGCCCGTTGATTGAAGTGATGAGGCCGTTGATTACCAGGCGTGGATCCGGAGCCGGGTCGAGGGGTTTGACAGGCGCGACTGGAAGCGCTGTCTGCGGGGTACCACGGGCGAGTATCGGCAGGTCGGCGGTTTCAAACGGGGCGAAGCGCAGTCGGGGCGACGTGAGCAGGGCGATGACGATTGCAATCGCGAGCGCAAGCAGAACCCCTGCCGTCAGGCCGAGAGTTCGTAAGTCGGTCCCGAGCTCGGGGGTCTGCGCGTCGGCCGGCGTCTCGCCGAGCATCGCCGCCGCCGCGGCTCCGCAGGACCTCGGCCGGTCGGTGGGGTCCTCGGCTAGGATCGAAGCGAAAGCGGCTTCAATCGTAGCCGGCAGGTCGTCGCTGAGCTGCGAGGGACTCGTGGCCTTCGCGGAGATGTGCTGCTGGAGCACCGCGAGCGGGTTCTCGCGGGAAGAGGGGAGCGCGCCCGTGACGAGCTGGTAGGCGAGAGCTCCGAAGGAGTAGCGGTCGGCGGCGGCGGATGAGGCCTCGCCCTTCGCGAGCCCGAAGTCCGCGAGTAGCAGAGGCCCGTCGCTCGAAATCAGGATCTTCGATGCTTTGATGTTCCCGTGCAGCACTCCTGCCTCGTGTGCGAAGTCGATGGCCTCGGCGAGCTGGACGATCCAGGTCGACGCCTCCTCGAAGGCGACGGGCCCTTCCTCGAGCCGATTCTCGAGTGTTCCCGCCTCCATCAGAGGCATGACGAGAAACGGCTCACCGTTCTGCACGCCAGAAGCATGGACACCTAGGATGTTCGGGTGCTCGAGTGCTGTGGCGGCGCGGGCCTCGCTCAGGAAGCGCTCCTGGAAGCCGGCGTCGGAGGCGTAGGTCGGCAGGATGATCTTGATCGCGACGCTGCGCTGGAGCTTCTCGTCTACCGCGCGGAACACCTCGGCCATGCCGCCGCGCCCCAGACTCTCCTCGATCCGATAGCGGCCGAACGTTCGCCCGATCATCCGTGGTGCCTCAGCGCGTCGCCGCGAGCTGCTCGTGGGCGTGGTAGCTGGAGCGGACCAAGGGACCGGCTTCGCAGTGCCGGAAGCCGAGGCTCAAAGCGATGCGCCGCAGCTCTTCGAACCGGTGCGGGTGGACCCAGTGTGCGACCGGTAGGTGGTCGCGCGTCGGCTGCAGGTACTGCCCGAGTGTCAGGATCTCGACTTCTGCCGCAGCGATCTGCTCCAGAGTCTCTTCCAGCTCGCTGTCGGTCTCGCCGAGTCCGAGCATGAGACCGGTCTTCACCCGGCCGGCGAAGCCACCGTCGCGGCGGCGACGGGCGGCTGCCGCCAAGAGTCCCAGGCTGCGGTTGAAGTCGCTGCCGGGGCGTGCCTCGCGGTAGAGCCTCGGCACCGTCTCCATGTTGTGCGAGAAGACCTCCGGTGCAGCGCCGAGCACGATATCGAGGGCCTCGTCGACACCTTTGAAGTCGGGCGTCAAGACCTCTACCGCGGGTGCCGGCTGCAAAGCGTGCAGTGTCTCGATCACCTCGGAGAAGTGCCTGGCACCGCCGTCGCGGAGGTCGTCGCGATCGACCGAGGTGACGACGACGTGGCGCAGGCCCATCGCGGCGGCCGCGTCGGCGACGTGGCTGGGCTCGTCGGCGTCGACACCCTCTGCCGGCCGTCCGGACGTCACCGCGCAGAAGCCGCAGCGGCGAGTGCAGACGTCACCGAGGATCATGAAGGTCGCCGTGCCGTGTTGTCCCCAGCACTCGTAGATGTTCGGGCAGCGGGCCTCTGCACAGACCGTGTTCAGCTGGAGCTCGGCGACGAGGCGTCGTACCTCGTGGAAGCGCGGTGGCGTTCGCAGGCGGATCCGCAGCCATGCGGGCCTCGGGCCGGCTGGCGAAGTCGGCGGGGCCGCAGAGGCGGAGGGTCGCTGGAGTCGCGTCAGGGTTTCCATGAGGGGGTCCAGGTGCTGGCCCGACTAGGCCGGCCCCGACGAGCCGGAGGCGATCATAGCGCCCCCTGTTCGGGTCAGCTCGGCTCTCGACAGTGGGGCTCCGGGGTAGGCGGAGAAGACCTCGCGGAAATGGGTGGCGACCGTTTCCGCGATCGTCGGCAGGTCCGGCGCCTCGTTGGTGAGCTCGGCGAGCGTCGTCATCGGTGCCTTGGGCATGCCGCAGGCGACGATGCCTGAGAAGTACGACAGATCGGTCGAGACGTTGAGCGCGAAGCCGT
This sequence comes from Acidobacteriota bacterium, assembly GCA_036337765.1. GTDB lineage: Bacteria > Acidobacteriota > Thermoanaerobaculia > Multivoradales > Multivoraceae > JAYZDP01. Next base: position 1,157 of record JAYZDP010000061.1, on the reverse strand, counting down.
GGGTCGAGACCCAGTGGCGCAGGTGCACGCCGATCGAAGCGATCTTGCGCCCTTTCACCCACACTCCGACGGGTCTGCCATCGAGGCCCGGATCGGCCCGGATCCCGTACTCGGCGAGGGTGCGCATCAGGACCTCCTGCAGGTCGCGCACGTAGCGGCGAATGTCGCGCCGATCCGGTTTGAGATCGACGATCGGGTAACCGACGAGCTGGCCGGGGCCGTGAAAGGTCACCTCGCCGCCACGGTCAGCCTCGTGTACCTCGATACCCCGGTCGGCGAGCCATGCCTGCTCGGCCAGGATGTGTTCCTGGCTCGCGTTGCGCCCCAGTGTGAAGACCGGCGGGTGCTCGAGTAGCAGGAGGTGGTTCTCGGCATCCGCATGTGCGGTGACATCTGCGCCTCCGGCGACAGTGCGATCGAGGATCCGTTGGCGCAGGGCGTGTTGCCACTCGAGCGCCGTCGTGTAGTCGACACGCCCCAGGTAGCCCGATCGCAGGGTGCGGGACCTCATACGAGGGCCTCGATCTCGTGCCAGTCGCCGCCTTCGAGCTGGCTTCGGACGTCGGCGATGAAGAGCTCTGCGTCGGCACCGTCGATCAGGCGGTGGTCGCAGGTGAGCGCCATGTAGGCCCTCGATCGGATGACGACTGCGTCGGTCCCATCCGGGGCTTTCTCGACCACCGAACGCTTGTCGATCGCGCCTACGCACAGGATGGCGACCTGCGCCTGGTTGATGATGGGAGTGCCGAAGAGGCTGCCGTAGACGCCAGGATTGGTGATGGTGAACGTGCCGCGCTGAATCTCGTCGGGTTTCAGGCGCTTGTCGCGTGCACGCTGCGCGAGGTCGTTGGCTCGAATCGCGAGCTCTTCCATTCCGAGCTGGGCGGCGCGGATCGCGGCGACATAACCGCCGGGCCCGCTACCGATGATTACCGGCCTTGTCATGGGATCGATTCTAGTGCTCTACGGCGGCCTCAGCACAGCCGTTAGGATCTCCCCATGTCGGGCTCCCACGAGACCCTGCCTCTCGCTCTTCTACTCACCGGTGGAGGAGCGCGAGCCTCCTATCAGGTAGGCGTTCTTCGTGCGGTGGCGAAGCTGCGCCCGGACCTTGAGATCCCGATTCTGACGGGTGTTTCGGCGGGAGGCATCAACGC
>JAYZDP010000060.1:0-13728 GCA_036337765.1 Acidobacteriota bacterium | reverse complement strand
CTGGCGGCGGCCCGAGTCGGTTAGCTGGTAGTACTTGGCGCGTCGGTTGTTCTCGGACCGTCCCCACTCGGCGACGATCGAGCCTCGCCGCTCGAGACGGTGCAACGCCTGGTAGAGCGCCTCCTCCTCGAGCCCCAGCTCGCCGTCTGTGCGACGGCGAATCGACGACGAGATGCCATTGCCGTGCATGGCTCCCTGGGCGAGGGTCTTGAGGATCAGGACGTCGACCGTGCCCTGGAGCAGGCGGAGATTCTCATGGGCCTCGGTGTCTCCCATTCACTCCCTTTACGTAATGAGGGGAGAAGAGGTGCAGAACCTGGCGCGTCTTTCAAGTGGACCGCGATGGCCGCCGGAGACGGCTCAAGCCAACCATGATGGCCAGCACCAGAATTACCAACGTGGTGGGCCTTTGCCAGAGGAAGGACAGCGAGTTGTCGTACAGGATCATCGAGCGGCGCAGGTTCTCCTCCATCATCGGGCCGAGCACGAAGCCCAAGACGAGCGGGGGGAGAGGGTAGGCGAGCAGCCGCAGGACCGTCGCCCCGACCGCAATGCCCACCATGACGACGATGTCGAAGGCGCTCAACGAGACCGCGTACACGCCCATGATCGAGAAGAAGAGAATCATCGGCGACAGCACCTGGCGCGGCACTAGGAGCAGCCGTGCCAGCCAGGGGATGAGCGGCAGGTTCAGCACCAGGAGCACGACGTTTCCCACATACATCGACACGATCACGGACCAGAAGACGTCAGGCCGGTCGAGCAGCAGACGCGGTCCGGGTTGGACACCTGCCGAGATGAGTGCTCCCAGCATGACGGCCGTCGTTCCGGAGCCGGGGATGCCGAGGGTGAGAAGCGGAACGAACGACCCCGAGCAGGCGGCGTTGTTGGCCGCTTCGGGTGCGGCCAGACCGCGTAGAGAGCCCTTACCGAAGTCTTCGCGTGCGCGTAGCGGCGCGAGCGTTCGCTCCATTGCGTAGGCGAGAAACGATGCGATGGTGGCGCCGGCTCCTGGCAGAACTCCGACGAAGAAGCCCAGGACCGACGAGCGGGCGATGGGTGGGGCGACCTCGGCGATCTCGGCGCGGCTGACCCTGAGGGCGGCGAGGCCCTCGACCGCGGTGATCGTCGTGTCGCGGCGGTCGCGATGCAGGATGCCGATCAGTGCCTCCGACATGGCGAACGTCGCCATCGCTAGAAGCAGGAAGCTGAGTCCGTCGAGGAGTTCGATCGAGCCGAAGGTGAACCTTGGAACGTCGGAGGCGACATCCTGACCGACGGTGGCCAGCATGAGCCCCAAGAGGGTCATCATCAGGGCCTTGGCGAGCTGGCCGCGACCGGCGAAGGCAGAGACCGCGGTCAGCGCGAGCACCGTGACCGCGAAGTAGTCCGGCGAGTGGAAGCCCAGGGCGACGGAGGCCAGGGCCGGCGCAGCGAAGAGCAGGAGCACCGCGGCGAAGGTGCCGCCGCTGAAGGATGCGTAGGCGGCGATTGCCAGCGCCTTGCCGGCATGACCGCGGCGGGCGAGCGGGTGACCATCAAAGGCGGTGGCCACGGTTCCGGCGACGCCAGGGGCATTGAGCAGGATTGACGACGTGGAGCCGCCGAAGACGGCACCGTAGTAGACGCCCGCCATGAGGATGAGCGAGGAGGCCGGTTCCAGCCCGTAGGTGAGCGGGATCAAGAGAGCGATGGCCGTGATCGGCCCGAGGCCTGGGAGCATGCCGATGAAGGTCCCCGCGCCGCAGCCCAGCAGGATCATCAGCAGGTTGATCGGCTCGGCGAGGGTGGCGAGGCCGGCTCGCAGCCCTTCGATCATGGTCCCAATCCGAGCCAGCGCAGGATCGGTTCTGGCAGCCAGACACCGAGCAGCACGCGCAGCAGCAGGCTGGAGGCCAGCGCGGTCCCGAGCGGTACGCCGGCCACGAACGCGGGGCGACGCTCGTCGAGCGTGACCAGAGCTGCCGCCAGGAACAAGGTGGTCGAGAGGAAGAAACCCAGAGTCGGCAGGCCGACCGCGTACAGAATCGTCACTGCGACGATGAGCACGACCCGTCGATGGTCACCGCCGAGATCAGGCGCATCGGCGCCCGGCCGTGCGACGAGCCAAGCGGCCACGAGCATGCCGACGATCGCCAGTCCGACTGGAAAGGCCGAGGGGCCCATGCGTGAGCTGGATAGCCCCGTGGTGGCCTCGAGACCCAGGGCAGCCCATCCGTATGCCGCGGCGCCGACCAGAAAACACAGCGGTGAGATTCGCTGTGGGCTCAACGCTCGCCCGCCCCCTCGAGGCGTGCGAGCAACGGAGCCAGCGCTTGTTCTTGTTCGCCGAGAAAGGCCGCGAAGCCAGGGCCCGTATGGAAGATCTCTACCCAGCCGTTGCGCTGGCGTACGCTCTCCCACTCTTCGGTCTCGAGGAGCCGGGCGACGAGATCGATCCAGGCCTCGACTCTCTCGGCCTTCAGGTCTGGCGCAGCGAAGAAACCGCGCCAGTTGACGAACTCGACGTCGGTGCCGAGCTCTCGGAGGGTCGGCACTTCGGAGATCGCGGCGACACGCTCGGGGGACGTCACTGCGAGGATCCGCACCAGACCGGCCCGCCAGGCCTCGACCGCCTCCCCAATGCCGGTCGTGAGTACCGCTGTCTCTCCTGACAGGAGCGCCGCCATCGCCTTGCCGCCGGTGTCGTAGGGCACGTAGCGGACCTCGGACGGGGCGCCCCCCGCGGCCTCGATGGCTAGGGCCGTGCCGAGGTGATCGAGCCCTCCTAGTACTGAGCCGCCGGCGAACTTGAAGTCCCTCGGATGCTCGTCGAACCCCTCGACCAGATCCCCCCACGAACGCACCATCGAGTCGTCGCGCACGACGAACGAAAGATAGTCGCCGATCACCGAGCAGATAGGAGTCAGCTCACGGTAGGTCTGTGGATTCCGGCCCCGTAGGGCCTGAATCAGAAACGGCGTCGATCCGATCATCAGGGTCGACTGCTGGCGTGGGGCGGTGGCGATGAGGTGAGCGAGCGCTCTGCCGCCGCCACCTCCTGAAAGGTTCTCGTAGGAGGTGCGCCTCACCAACCCAGAGCGCCGCAGCGACTCCCCGACGCCGCGGGCGGTGCCGTCCCAGCCTCCGCCGGGGGCGCCGGGAATCAGGAAGTGCACGCCAGACTCAGCCGGATCCTGCATCGGCGCGACGGAGGGTGTTTCGCAGGCGACGAGAAGCGGTAGCGCCGCCAGGAACAGCAGCCCGTTGGTGCCCGTCACCGGATCCAGACCGTCTTGCGGTTGGTGGCTTCGAGCAGCATCAGACGCGCTCGAGGAACGCAGCAATGTGGGTGTTGAGCTCGTCCGGGGCGTCGAAGTGGACCATGTGCCCGGAGTCGCCGATCTCGACGTGGGTGGCTCGTGAGAAGAAGGCCAGGCGTCGAGCTAGCTCATCCGGAGTGAGTCCGCCTCTAGGAGCCTCTTTCATGCCGCGCCGCTGGCGCCAGAAGTCGCCCGCGAGGCCCGCTGTGACGACCAGAGTCGGACACTCGACCCACTGCCAGTGCTGCTCGTTGTCCTCCCGCGTGACCGACGCCCAGGTGCTCTGGACTCGCGGGTCCCACTTCCAGCTGATACCGCCGTCGACCTCCACGGTGCCGTGAGCCGCGAGGTCGCGCGCGCGCTCGGCGTCGAGCTTTGGGTGTTTGTGCGCGACGCGCTCGGTCGCCTCGTCGAGATCGCGCATCACCCTTCCGGCTGCTCGCAGCTGCGCGAGCATCTCGACGCGCGCGCGTGCGACACGCCGTCGCCCGTCCTCACCGGCGTCGTTGGGCCAGGTGGGCGGTCCGAGCCCCTCGATGGAGATAACGGCGCGGACGTGTTCTGGAAACAAGGCGGCGTAGCGACAGACCACCTGGCCGCCCAGGCTGTGGCCGATGAGGATGACGTCGTCGAGCTCGAGGTTGGCGATCACCTCGTGCAGGTCCGCGACGTATAGCGGCTGGCTGTAGCTACCGGTCTTCTCGCTATCGCCATGGCCGCGAAGGTCGAGTGCCAGCACCCGGTAGGTGCCGGCGAGAGGCCGGGCGACGACCTCGAGGCTGCGGGCCAGATCGCGGATGCCGTGCACCATGACGATGGGAGGGTGTCCGGGATCGCCGTAGTCGAGGAGGTGGATCTGCGCGCCAGCTCCAGGCACGAGGTGGCTGGTCGGGGGGGGCGGGGCGGACTCGGCCGACGCTTCGTCGGGGACGGCAATCATGACGGCGCGTAACATATCGCGGCGTGGCGAGCGACGAGACACGAGACGGCTGGACGCGGCTGGGACGCGACCGCATCCTGATCCGTGAGGATCGACTGGTGGTGGTGTCGCGCGCCGACATGTCCGACTGGGTGGTGCGCGAGTTTCGACGCACCGCAGTTCTCCACGCCGGCGTGCGTTACTGCCTGGACCATCGCGAGCGCCGCGACGGGGCCTTCCACTACGCATTGAAGAGATGGCCGGACGAGCTGCGTGACATGGCCGGCGGGATCATCGAGTATGACCGCGACTACGTGGCGCGGCGCGACGCCTACACGCGCGCGCTAACCAAGGCTCGGCGCGCGGAGCCCCTCCTGGTGCCTCTTTACCCGCTGATTGGACTCCTGCCTGGGCGGGTGAAGGGCTGGACCGCCGATCGCTACGGGCTCAGCGAGGAGAAGGCGACCGTCCTGTCGCTCTATCTCGAGATCGCGATCGTCCTGGCCGCGACGACGTTCCTGACGATCAGACTGGGGGCTATGGGATTCGCACAGGGATTCGGGCTGAGGTCGGGCGAGCTCGCGTCGATCGGGTTCGGCGATCGGGAGGGCCTGATCCTGCTCTTGCTCGCCCCTGACCTCCTGATCCGCTATCCGAAGGTGCTGCGGGGTGGTGCCTACCCGTACGGTTTCTGGGAGTGGCTGTTTCGCTGGCGTGAACCCGAAGACTTCTAGGCCAGATGCGCCTGGCCGGTCGCCAGAGCGGTGGGCCAGCCTCGGTGGGCTCGCGCTTGTGCGAGGGGGAGTGGCGGGCGGTCTCTGGGCGCCGAGTCGCCCAGTGGGCGCCGCCACCAGCCGACGTCTCGCCAGTCGCCGAGCTTGAAGCCGACCGACTCGAAGATGCCGATGGGCTTGAAGCCGAGCCGCTCGTGAATGCTGACGCTGGCCTCATTCGGCTGCGTGATGCCTGCCAGGGCGGTGCGGAACCCCTGGAGCTCGAGAAGGGCGAGGAGCGACGTGTACAGCGCCGCCGCGAGTCCCTGGCGACGATGGTCCTCGGATACGTACACCGTCGTCTCCGCCGACCAGCGATAGGCGCCTCGCGAGCGGTAGCTGCCCGCGTAGGCGTAGCCAGCGACCCGCCCTTCATCGCAGACGAGCCACGGAAACGACTCGAGGGTGACGCCGATTCTGTCTGCCATCTCCTCGACGGTGGGCGGGCTCTCCTCGAACGAGATCGCGGTCTCGCGCACGATGGGTGCATAGATGGCGAGGATCTCCTCCGCGTCTTAGGGCCAGGCCCCGCCAGCCGAGTTCTTCGATCGGTCCGATGAAGAGAGCTACTGCGAGCGCTGGAAGAACTCCGTACCAGGGCGAGAAGGGAAACGGCTGACCGAGGTTGCCCTTGATCGCGGCACCCAGATAGAAGGCGCCAGGGATGCCGAGCAGGAGAAGGAGCCACCATCCCGCGGGCATGCGCACCACTGTCAGACGTTGGAAGAAGCGAACGACGCCCGCAGCACCATCATGCCACCAGACCAGGAAGACCCCCGCGAAACCGGGGGAGTAGACGGCAAGGATGAACAGCGGGTTCGTGTATCCAAGCTCGCCGAAGAGGGCCTCGATGGGCTCTGTGAGGAGGATGAGCAGAGCGGCGATTCCCCACGTCAGCCCGAACGCCAGGATGAAGAACACTCCGAGTGTGCGCGGAGTCATTCTCCCATCCGATCGCGGTCACGGGTCTTCACTGGCTCCGGCTGAAGCTGTCGCATTTCTCCGAATATCGCGACACCTATGAGAGGTCGACTTCCTCGGGATCGATAGCGTAGAAGGGGTGCGCCTCTTTCAGGCCCTGACCCCACCAAGTGGACAGTGCCTCAGAGAGTGATGTTGCTGGCGACAATCGTAACCAGGTCGTGGCGCGTCGCTGCGGACACGTCGAGCTTCTTCTCGCCAGTGACCGCCCCCGCGGAGGCTTGCACGGTGATCCGGGAGGGCGCATTCCAGAGCAGTGCCTCGAAGCTACCGTCCTTCGCGGCCGCGACCTCAACGCGCAGGCTAGCATCGTGGGGCGAGGTCACAACGATGGACCCGTCCTTGATCTTCTTGCCCTTGGCGTTACGTAGCCGGCCCATGACCATGACCCTACGAACGTCGTCCGAGGGTTCCTGGTCTTCCGGCCACATGACCGGGTGGAGCCACACGATCTCGTTCCTCTCGACCGGCACGATGTACTCGGCGGTCCGGTAGCCAGGGGCCTCGAAGCGTAGCCGGAGGACGATGCCGTAGATGTCGTCCTGGTTGTAGAGGCGGCCGACGTTGCGGACCTGATAGCTCCCCGTGGGACGAGACTTGAGACGCATGCGCGCCGCAGGCGCGTTGTCGTTCATGACCCAGACGTCCACCTTTCCCAGGACTTTGCCCGCTGGGTCGTAGACCGTTCCGTAGGCGCGGGTGTTGTCGCGCGAGCCGATGTTTCCCTCGACGTTGTCTCCGCGCGAGTCGCCGCCGGCCCCGGCGGGCGCCTGCGCCGATGCCGCAACGGCCGGTGCGAGCCCTGTCAGGGTGGCGGCTAGGAGAATCGGAAGAGTGGAACCGCGTAGAGATCTCATGTCTATCCTTGGAGGTGGTGGCCTCTGTAGGCTGAAATAGGAGCCACGACCAATACTACGTCGCCACCAGGTCGAGATTCGTCTCTGCGCGATCGACCGGCCATCCCGATGGTCTTGAAGACCCGGATGAGGAAGCCGCAGACCAGCAAGGAAGCGGCAAACCCGGTCCATCGGACAACGTCAGTTCAACCCCAGGTACATCCACGCCCCATCGGAAGAGAAGAGCTAGGCGAAAAGCGCGAACTCATCGATGGACTCCACTCGTGAAGGAACTCGAAGAGGCGATCGAGTTCGGCGGCCACATCGGGCAGCCAGACGAGCTCCAATCTGCCTCGAGCGTCCTCGCCCCTCTTGCACTCGATGCGCTCCTCTCGCTCGAGTAGCTATGGGTCGCGTCTTTCATCAACCAGCAGAGTCGGGCAGAGGTCGCCGCTCATTCCACTGTTCGTAGGCAACGAGCCCGACGAGCAGGCCGGCGAGGCGCCTCGGGTGGATGAATCCGACGATACCCTCCCCGTCCCATCCTGGGCCGGTGGAGGTGACGCGTCGCCGGATCTGTTCGAGGTCGTCGACCTCGATCGAGCACATATAGATGCCGTTGCCGTTGCGATTGACGAATCGGGCGACGGCCGCGTCGTCTTCGGTGGGCTCGAGGTACTCGAGACTGTCTAGGCGGCCCCCGTCGCGCGCCTCGAACCAGGTGATCGCTCCGTCGTAGCCGAAGCGGTCGGAGTGGTAGAAGTTGGTGAACGCGTCCTCGACGCCGAATAGAGCCGAGTAACGGTCCACCGCCGTGTGCAGGTGGGTGACGGCGTAGGTGATCTGCCAGATCTTGTCGCACAGCCCGACGCGCGGGTGCTCTACGCGGCGGGTGAGGGTCACGCCCGTTCCGTCGAGATCCTGGGGGAGCACCACGTAGCGGTCCTCACCCTGGTCGTGCACGACAACACCGTTGCGCTCGAGTCGGTCGGCAAGTGCCGCCGGGTCCGCGGACGAGAATCCGCCGCTCCACAGGCCGCGCCGTCCGGTCTCGAGAAACTCCCCCACCGGCCCGTCTCCGGTGGGCTGAAAGAGCTCTACCTGATCGCGCCCCCACTGCAACGTCACACGGCGTGCGCCGGCGAGGGTGTCGGTGCTGTCGCCGACGATCTCGGTGTCGAAGATCTCGGCGTAGCTCAGTGCCGCTGCATCAGCGTCGAAGACGGCGAGCGCGATCCGGTCGGTGCGTTCCAGCATACGATCTCCTCGGAAGGTCGGCAGTATAGTCAAGCGATGGCGTCCTCCGAGTCCGTGGTCACCCTGGGCCGTGCAGTGGCTCGACGCTCGATCTTCGACCGCCGGGGTCTACCCGAGCGGCACGCCAGTGCTGCCGCGGCCTGATCGCTTGCGCCCATGCGAACTCGATCGATTCTCGCCCGGCTCGTTCTGATCCCGGTCCTGGCTGGCTCCTCGAGCCTCGCTGCCGAGCCCGTGGAAGGCGCCTGGCCACAGTGGCGAGGCCCTGGTGGCTCAGGAATCGCGGCTGGGTCCGAGCTTCCTCTCGACTGGGGACTCGACCGAAACCTGCGTTGGAAGACCGCGATCGAGGGCCGCGGCCACTCGTCGCCGGTGGTGTGGGGCGATCGCGTGTTTCTCACCACTGCGATTCAGGGTGCGGAGATCCCGGGGGCTTCGGTATCGGTGCACACTATCGGGGGCGAGGAGTTCAAGCATCCGCAATCCATGGGCTCCGAGTTCAGCCACACCCTCAAGGTGCTCGGCATCGACGTGGCCACGGGCGAGATCGTCTGGTCGCGCACCGCCTACGAGGGGCGGGTGTTCGACGATCGCCACCAGGCGGCGTCCTACGCCGCGCCGATGGTGGCGACCGACGGCCAGAGCGTCTTCGCCTACTTCGGGTCCGAGGGAATCTACGCCTACACCGTCGGTGGCGATCAGCTGTGGTCGAAAGACCTCGGCGACATTGCCACGGTCGGCGTCGGTCTCGGCACCTCGCCGGTGCTCTACGAGGACCTGGTGATCATCCAGGCCGACGAGGACATGGGGGAGCACTCGTTCATCGTCGCGCTCGACAAGCGCAGCGGCTCCGAGGTGTGGCGGGTCGCACGGGCCGTGCAGGCGAGCTGGGCGACCCCGGTGCTGGCTACAGGGGCCGACGGCCGGGTGCACATGGTGACCAGCGGCAACGATCTCATCGTGTCCTACGACCCCGCGACGGGCGAGGAGATCTGGCGCGCGAAGGGGCTCGAGTCGAACGCGCTGCACCAGCCGCTCTCCTCCGGCGACAACGTCATCATCACCACCGGCTATCCGATCAAGGTCATCAAGGCCTTTCCGCTGTCGTCGCGTGGAGATGTGACAGATCGCGAGGTCGCCACCTGGAGCTACTCGAAGGGCACTGGCTATGTGCCGTCGAACCTGCTCTACGACGGTCACCTTTATCTGACCAACGACGGCGGGGTGATCACCTGTCTCGACGCGGCTACCGGTGAGGTGATCTACGAGGGCGGCCGCGCTCCCGACGCGCCGGGTCCGTACATGGCGTCGCTGGTCGGAGCCGGCGGCAGGATCCTGATGGTGAACCGCGACGGCGACGCAACCGTGATCAAGGCCGGCCGCGAGCACGAAATCCTGGCGTCGACCACGCTCGACGAGCCGGTGTACGCGACTCCCGCGATCGCCGGCGGACGCGCCTACATCCGAGGCGAAAAGCATCTTTACGCCCTCGGCGCCGAGATGTAGGCAGAGGAATGGTTTTGCCGGCGGTCGAGTGGGATCTGCCCGATCCGTTCGTCATCGAGGTCGAGGTGGTGGCCGACCACATCGACGAGTACGACCACACCAACAACTCCGTCTATCTGCGCTGGCTGGACGAGATCGCCTGGGCGCACGCGGGCGCGGTCGGTGCGGGCCGCGACATTCACCAACGCGAGCGGCGGGGGATGGCCAACCACCGCACCGAGCTGCAATTCTCGGCGCCTGCGGTGCTCGGAGACCGGCTGCTGGTGGGCGACTGGATCGTGCACAACGACGGTCGGGTGCGCGCCTGGCGCCGATTCCAGATCGTTCGACCCGCGGACGGAGCGACTGTTCTGCGTGCGGTCACGCAGTACGTGTGCATCGACATCGACAGCGGCCGCCCGAAGCGTTTCCCGCAGCTCTACCGGGCCGCCTACGTGGTCGAGCCCGCCGTGGCGGCTGCGCTAGAGAGCGAGCGCTGGCCCTTCGCGCTGAAGCCGGGGTGAGCCCCGCGCGCGTGCCGGTCGGCTATGCTGATCTATCTCACGGAAGGGAGCTGCGATGGCCATCGAGGTGATGACGACGGCGGGCCGGATCGCCGGGCGCGAAGAGGGCGACTTGGCGGTCTTTCGCGGAGTTCCCTTTGTCGAGGCACCGATCGGTGAACTGCGGTTCAGAGCCCCTCGGGCCTCTACGCCCTGGACAGGGACCCGTGACTGCGGCGAGTACGGTCCGTTCGCGCCCCAGGTGGTCGGGGAGATGCAGCGCGAAGTCTGGGCGCTCGACGGCGAATCGAGCGAGGACTGCCTGTCGCTGAACGTCTGGACGCCGGCGGCCGACGATGGTGAACGGCCGGTCCTGGTGTGGATCCATGGCGGCGCCTTCGTGGTCGGCGCGTCGAGCCGTGGGGTGACCGAAGGTGCCGCGCTGGCCAGGCGCGGTGATGTGGTGGTGGTCAGCGTGAACTACCGGCTCGGCGCCCTGGGTTGGATGCAGCTCGATGGCATCGGTGGCAGCGACTATGCCGAGAGCGGCAATCTCGGGCTGCTCGATCAGATCTTCGCGCTGCGCTGGGTGCGCGACAACATCGCGGCTTTCGGCGGGGATCCGGGCAACGTGACCGCCTTCGGCGAATCCGCCGGGTCGATCAGCGTCGCCGTTCTGATGGCGACCCCGGGGGCCGAGGGGCTGTTTCACAGGGCGATCTGCGAGAGCGGCGCTGCGTCGATCGTGCGCCGTGTCGATCGTGCCCGAGAGATCACCGACGCCTTCATGGAGCTCGCCGGTGCCGAGACGGTCGACGATCTGTGCGCGATGTCGCCCGACGCGCTGGTGGCGGCACAGTCGCAGATCCGACCCCGGGGTGCCGAGCAGGTGCTCGGTCCGACGATCGACGATGTGGTGGTGCCCGACAGCCCGATGGATCGGATCCGCCGCGGTGTCTCCGCCGACATCCCGCTTTTGATCGGCTCCAACCTCGACGAGTACCGCTACTGGTACCAGACCGACAAGCGCCTGCCGACGCTGGGGACGCATCATCTGCATCGAAGGCTGCGCGAGGTGACGGGCGGAGATCCCGAGCCGGTGATCGAGGCCTATCGCGCCAGCCGCTCCGATCACGACGACAATCAGCTCGCCGTCGCCCTGGTTGGTGACATCGCGTTTCGCATGCCCTCGATCCGCATGGCCGAGGCACGGGAAGCTCACGGCGCCGATACCTGGATGTATCTCTTCACGCGGCCGAGCCCGGTGCAGGGAGGGCGACTGGGCGCCGCGCACGCGATGGAGATCCCGTTTGTGTTCGGCAACGTGGACGTACCGAACGTCGGCCTCTTCATCGGCGACGGACCCGATCTCTCACTTCTCTCCGACGCGATGATGGACGCCTGGATCGCCTTTGCGCGGGGTGGCGATCCGTCGCACAATCAGCTCGGTGAATGGCCGAAATGGAGCTCCGAGCGACGGCTGACAATGATCTTCGACAACCCCTGCGAGCTCGTGGAGAACCCCCTGGCGGAAGAGCGACAGGCATGGGGCGGCGCGCCCTTCACGGTGCACTCATGAGCCGACCCGCGAGGTGGCCACTAGCGGGTTGGACATTTGTCGGCATGGTGGGCGCGGCGACCGTCGCGCTCGCCGCACAGCCGCCAGAGGAGTATCGCGAGCTCGGCCGCGACCTGCTGCGCGAGCTGGTCGAGATCGATACCACGCAGTCGGCTTCCGGTGACAACACCGCTGCGGCCCGAGCGATGGCGCAGCGCCTGCTCGACGCCGGCTTTCCGCCGGAAGACGTCCAAGTCCTCGTGCCCGACGATGCGCCGGTGAAGGGCAACCTGGTGGCTCGCTACCGCGGCAGCGGTGGAGGACGGCCGATTCTGCTGCTCGCCCACATCGATGTCGTCGAAGCGCTGCCCGAGGACTGGAGCCCCGAGTTTCCGCCCTTCCGCTTTACCGAGAAGGATGGCTACTGGTACGGGCGTGGCACCACCGACGACAAGGACGAGGCCGCGATTCACGTTGCCAACTTCATTCGCTGGCGCCGCGAGGGGTACCGTCCCGAGCGCGACATCGTCATGGCCCTGACCGCCGACGAGGAGGGCGGGCCGCGCAACGGCGTCGAGTTCCTCGTCAACGATCACCGGGCGCTCATCGACGCCGAGTTCGCGCTCAACGAGGGCGGCGGTGGGATGGAGAAGGACGGTCGCAAGGTCTCGAACAACGTCCAAGCTTCCGAGAAGAAGTTCCAGTCGTTCCACTTCGTCGCTACCAACGCCGGCGGCCATTCGTCGCTACCGGTACGCAAGAACGCGATCTACGACCTGTCGCGGGCGCTGCTCGAGGTACAGAAGCTCGAGTTTCCAGTAATGCTTAACGAGGTCACCGAAGCCTTCTTCGCCGGCACCGCTGGGTTGGTCGGGGGACCGATCGGAGAGGCGATGCGTCGTGTGGTCGCGAAGCCCGAAGACTCGGAGGCGGCCACCGTGCTGTCGAACGAGCCAGGCTACAACGCCCGGCTGCGCACCACGTGCGTCGCGACCCAGCTGCTCGGCGGGCACGCCCCGAACGCCCTGCCACAGCTGGCGCGCGCGACCGTCAACTGCCGGATCCTGCAGGACCACGACGAGTCCGTTGTCCTCGAGACGCTGCGCGAGCTCGTCGCCCCCTTCGGTGTCGGCGTCGAGCCGGTGGCCACGGTGACACCGAGCCCGCCGTCGCCCCTGGTGCCCGAAGTTCTCGGGCCCATCGAACGCGTTACACAAGAGATGTGGCCGGGTGTCGCGGTGCTACCGGTGATGTCAACCGGTGCGACCGATGGCCTCTATCTGCGCCGCGCCGGGATACCGGTGTACGGAGTGAGCGGCCTGTTCGGCGACGTCGACGACGTGCGCGCACACGACCGCGACGAGCGCATTCGGGCCACCAGCTTCTGGGAGGGCCAGGAGTTCCTCTACCGTGTCGTCAAGGAGCTGGCCGGGGGCTCTTGATCACCCGGTCAGGAGGGTCTCGGCCGCCAGCAGCGAGCCGATACCGACCAGCAGTGCCGCGATCCATAGCTCGAAGCGCTCCGGACGGATGCGACGATTGAGACGGCTGCCGATGGCGACGCCGAGCAGCATCGCCGGGATGCAGGCGGCGCTGTAGATGAGCATCTGCCGGCTCCACAGGCCGGCCACGCCGTGACCGATGACGAGCATCGCGCCATTGGGCAGAAAGAACCCCTGCATCGTCGCTCGGAAGCGCTGCGGCGTCCATCGCCGCAGGGTGCCGTACATCGCGACCGCCGGGCCGTTGATGTTGTAGGCCCCGCCGAGCACACCCGCCACCGCGCCCGCAAAGCCTGCCGGGGCGATGCCGCCGTGGCGCAGCTGCAGGCCGGGAAGAAGGGGGCGTGACAGGCCGAAGACTACGATCGTGACCCCCAGGAAGAGCTTCATGGCGCTCTCGGGCGCGCGCGTCAGGAGCACGAGGCCGAACGGCACGCCGATCGCCGAGCCTGCCACCAGCGGCCAGGCTTCGCGCAGCTGCACGTCGCGCCAGCTGCCGGCGAGGATGGCGATCGACGAGGTGAACGCCACCAGGGCGAAGACCGGCGCTGCGGTCTGAAGCCCCACCGCCAACGTCAACAGTGGCATGGCGATCAGCGCGTCGCCGAAGCC
>JAYZDP010000059.1:0-11084 GCA_036337765.1 Acidobacteriota bacterium | reverse complement strand
AGTTTGCCTCCAAGTTCGAGGTGGATCCCTGGAAGATGGAGATCGGCGGCCTGTGCAGCAAGCCTCAGACTCTCGATCTCGACGACATCTTCGCCATCCCGCATGAAGAGCGCCTCTACCATTTCCGCTGCGTCGAGCGTTGGGCGATGAATGTGCCCTGGAGCGGGTTTCCGCTCAAGACCCTCATCGACCGGGCAGATCCCAAGCCGAGCGCGAAGTACGTGCGTTTCGAGACGGTGTTGCGCAAGGATCAGATGCCGGGAGTGGAGGAGGCCCATTGGTATCCCTGGCCGTACCACGAAGCTCTGCGCATCGACGAGGCCCGCAATGAGCTCGCCTTCATGGCCACCGGGGTTTACGGCGAACCTCTGCTACGTCAGCACGGCTCCCCGATCCGGGTGCTCGCGCCCTGGAAGTACGGCTACAAGAACCCGAAGTCGATCGTGAAGATCGACTTCGTCGAAGAGGAGCCCAAGACCTTCTGGCAGATTCAGGCGCACGAGTATGGCTTTCTGTCGAACGTCAACCCGTTCATTCCACACCCGCGGTGGAGTCAGGCCCACTCCTACTGGCTGCACAATCGTGACGTCTTCGAGACCCCGATGTACAACGGCTACGACTCGTACGTCGCCGACCTTTACGCCGACGAGCCGCGTGAGCTGCAGAAGCCCCTGACGCAGGGGCAGGTCGCCCGCTAGGCACGGCGGCCTCTGGGTTCTTCATGGCGAAGCAGTACTGGCCCATGAAGAGCGAGCCGCACGTGTATTCGATCGACCATCTGGCTCAAGACGGGTCGACGTACTGGGAGGGTGTACGCAACTACCGGGCGCGTAATCTCATGCGCTCGACGAAGAGATCCCGCTGCCGGAGCTGCAAACGATGAAGCAGCTCGAGGGAATGGCCGCATTACGGCGATTCCAGCGCCTGTCGCTACAGCCGGTCACACCCGCCCACTGGAAGGTGATTTGCCGGCGGGCCAAGATCAAGGCGAGCATCGCCTGACGGAGTCCGTGATGGACAGCCTGGAATCCACCCGGAACTTCTGCATCATCGCGCACATCGATCACGGCAAGTCCACCCTTGCCGATCGGTTGATCCAGCGCTGCGGAGCGGTGGAGGAGCGCGAGTTCCGCGACCAGATCCTCGACTCGATGGACATCGAGCGCGAGCGCGGGATCACCATCAAGTCGAACACGATCACCCTGCTCTACGATGCCGCCGACGGTCAGCGGTACCGGCTCAATCTGATCGACACTCCCGGTCACGTCGACTTCTCGCACGAGGTGCGGCGGTCGCTGATGTCCTGTGAGGGCGCGCTGCTGCTCATCGACGCTGCGCAGGGAGTCGAGGCCCAGACCGTCGCCAACCTCTACCTGGCGATGGAGTTTGACCTGGAGATCCTGCCGGTCATCAACAAGATCGATCTGCCCTCCGCCGACGTCGAGCGTGTGGCTGAGGAGATCGATGCCGACCTCGGCCTCGATCCCTTTGAGGTAGCACACTGCTCTGCAAAGACCGGAGAGGGAATCGATGAGCTTCTCGAGACCCTCGTCGAGAAGCTCCCGGCTCCGGTCGGCGATCCGCAGGCCCCGCTTCAGGCACTGGTCTTCGATGCGCAGTACGACGCCTATCGCGGTGTCGTGCTCCTGGTTCGCGTGGTGGAGGGCAGCCTCCGAAAAGGCCAGCAGGTCCGCTTCATGCACTCCGGCGTTGACTACACCGTCGAGGAGGTCGGGACCCTGCAGCTCGAGCGTAACGTGACCGAGGGGCTTAGCGCGGGCGACGTGGGCTACGTGATCGCGGGGGTGAAGACAATCTCTGATATCGCGGTCGGCGATACGATCACCGAGACCGATACGCCGGCGGCCGAGCCCGTCCCGGGCTATCGCGAAGCCAAGCCCGTGGTGTTCTCGTCGATCTATCCGGTGTCGACGGCCGACTACGAAGACCTGACGAAGGCACTCGACAAGCTCAAGCTCAACGATGCGGCCCTGACCTTCCAGAAGGACGCTTCGACCGCACTGGGATTTGGCTTTCGCTGCGGCTTTCTCGGGCTTTTACACCTCGACGTCGTCCAAGAGAGACTTGAGCGGGAGTATGGCCTTTCGCTCGTGCTCTCGGCTCCATCGGTGCAGTACCAGGTGACCATGAATGACGGGCTCGAGGTCGAGATCGACAATCCGAGCCTGTATCCCGACCCGACCCTGATCTCGAGTGTGGCCGAGCCCTACATCAAGGCGGCGGTGATGATGCCGGAGCGCTACGTCGGGGTGGTGATGGAGCTTTGTCGCGAGCGGCGCGGTGAGGACATCAGCTACAACTACCTGTCGGTCGGGCGGGTCGAGCTGACTTCGATCATTCCCCTCGCCGAGGTTCTGTTCGACTTCTATGACCGACTCAAGACCGTGACGCAGGGATACGGCTCGTTCGACTACGAGCTGCTCGACTATCGCGTGGCGGACCTGGTCAAGGTCGACATCCTTGTCAATACCGAGAAGGTCGACGCCCTGTCGCAGTTGGTCCACCGCGACCTGGCGCGCGCTCGCGCTCTGAAGTACTGCGAGAGGCTGAAGGACACCATCCCGCGCCAGCAGTTCAAGATCGCCATCCAGGGAGCGGTCGGCGGTCAGATCATCGCGCGCGCCACGATCAACGCCTTTCGCAAAGACGTCACCGCGAAGTGTTACGGCGGTGACATCAGCCGCAAGCGCAAGCTGCTCGAGAAGCAGAAGGAAGGCAAGAAGCGGATGAAGGTCGTCGGCGCGGTGGAGATACCGCAGGAGGCGTTCATCTCGGTTCTTCGCTCGGACGAGGGATAGCGGATGACCGTCGGCTTTTCGGATCCTCCCGCGACGCTGAAGGAGGCCCTCGAACGGGCGGCCCGCTACCACCCGGAGCGAGGCATCGCGGTCTTCGATAGTCGGGGCCGACGCTATGAGCGACGCACCTTTCCCGAAGTCCTAGCCTCAGTCCAGCAGTCGGCGGGTCGCTGGGCCACGCTCGGTCTCGAGCCCCGCGATCGAGTGCTCGTGGGTTTACCGACGACCTGGGCGTTTTTCGAGTGCTGGATCGGCGCCCTGTGGCGGGGCGCCTTTCCGTTCGCGGTTGCCTCACCCGGAGGCTTCGGCGCGGCGGACGCGCACGTGCGCAAGATCGAGGGTCTGGTCGACCGGCTCGGGGTGCGGCACGCGGTCATCTCCGACGGCTTTCTTGATCAGGCTGTGGCACGGGAGGCGACACGCCTGATCGAAGTCGCGATCACACCCGAGGCACAGGCTCAGGCTGCGTTGGGCGTTGGCGGCCCTTCGGACTCGCCAGGCCTTGCTTGCGGTGATTGCGCGTTCCTGCAGCTGACGAGCGGATCCACCGGGCTCCCGCGTGCCGTGATGGTGAGTCACGGTGCCGCGATTCAGAACGTGGCCAGCATGGCCTTCAGCTATCGCGACGAGAATGGCGAACCGCTCCACGAGTGGGCCGACTCGCTCGTGAGTTGGCTTCCGATGCATCACGACATGGGCCTGGTCGGCATCCTCTGGACCGCGATCGTCACCGGGCTGAATCTGTGGCTCTTTCCGCCAAACGCCTTCCTGGCCCGGCCACGAGTCTGGTTGGCGGAGGTCGGCAAACACGGCAAGACGGCCACCCAGGCACCGAACTTCGGCTATCAGCTCTGTGTCGAGCGGATCCGCCCCGAAGATCGCGAAGGCCTCGATCTGAGTGGGTTGCGTGTGAGTACTTGCGGTGCCGAGATGGTGCGGCCCGAGACCGTAGCGGCGTTCGTGGAGGCGTTCGGCCCCTACGGATTCGACGCGAACTGCTTCTTTGCCGGCTATGGCCTCGCCGAGGCCTCTCTCGGGGTGACGGTCGATGGGGCGCGCCAGGGCCTACGTACGTTGGCGGTCCCGGACTCCGGGCCGGACGCCGACGAGGTCGTCTGTCTTGGGCTGCCGATGTCCAACACACAGCTGCGAATCACCGACCCTGTGGGTTCAGAGCTCCCCGAAGGGAGCGTCGGAGAGCTCTGGGTTCGTTCCCCTGCGCTCATGATGGGCTATTACGAAGAACCTGAAGCCACCGACGAAGCGATCGTCGATGGTTGGTTGCGTACCGGCGACCTCGGCTTCCTGAACGAGGGCGAGCTCTATCTGACTGGGAGATTGAAAGACGTTCTGATCGTGCGAGGCACCAACTTCATGCCGCACGAGCTCGAGTGGCTTGCCGAGGCAGCCACTGGCGGTGGCGGGAGCCGTCGGTGCGCAGCGTTTTCCGTGACTCGGGGGAATGAAGGTGAAGAAGCGGTGCTCGTGGTGGAGGTCGGCGAGCGTGATGCCGGGGCTTTGGAGGAGCTGGAGCGCGAGATTCGTCTCCAGGTAGCGCACTCGCTGGGCATCAACCTGGCGGATGTCGTTCTCGTGCGCCGCGGCCAGATCCCCAAGACGACCAGCGGCAAAGTGCAACGACGACTGGCGAAGGAGATGTACCTGAGGGGCGAGCTCGGCCGAGCCGAAGACCGCCGGTCTGCGTGATCGTGTCGACCCGCGGATCAGGCCCGGCCAGCGAGAGTGGTTTCGACCGTCGGCGATTCGTGACGTCGGTTCTAGGCGCGCCCCTCATTGGATTGGCAGGCGGATGTGGAGTGGTCGATAGCCGCCGCGACAGAGAGCCGATGCAGAACCGAATCGCGAAAGTCATCGGCGACTATGATGCCCAGGGGATCCACCGCACCGGTTCCCGGGGGGACCAGGAGTGTGCTCGCTGGCTTTTCGGTGAGGCGCTGGCGACGGGCGCCGAGGCCGACCTCGAAGGGATGGCCTTTCGGCGTATCGACACCGAGCGCTGCTTTGTCGACGTCGAGGGGGAGATCATCGACGGCGTACCGCTGTTCGACTCGCCTCTCAGCCTCGCGGAGGGGGTGTTTGGCGTGCTCGGCGAGGGTGGCGACCCGAGGGCTGGGATCGGTTTTCTGGCGATTCCGCCGGGTTCGGCCGGGGGCGAGGACTTCCACGCCTACCGCCGGCGCACGGACCACATCGGCATCGTCGCTGTTACCGGTGGCGAGCGCTGGAACGTGCCGCCGGGGCTGGCGCTATGTAACGCCGAGAGCTACAACCAGCCGTACGGCCCAACCACGATTCAGGTGCCAACTCGGGGTATGCCCCTTCTGCAGGGCGCGGCCGAACGGCGAGTCCTCGTACGGTTGGTCAATTCAGGTGTGCGTACCGCGGTCGAGGTTCACAATACCGTCGCCCGTATCGGAGGCACGGATCCCGAGCTCGCACCGCTAGTGGTGATGACGCCGAGAAGCGGGTGGTGGGAGTGTGCGTCCGAGCGTGGTGGCGGGATCGCGGTGTGGCTGGAGATGATGCGCGCGGTCGCCGCGTCGAGCCCGGCTCGATCCAGCGAGTGGGTCGCCTCGACCGGGCACGAGCTCGGTCACTACGGCCTCGATCACTACATCGAGAGGCGTTCCGATCTCATCGGCGAGGCCCACGCGTGGATCCACCTGGGGGCCAACTTCGGTGCCGCAGTCGGGCCGAACATGCTGTTTCAGGCCTCGCACGACGAGCTGCGCTCGATGGGAGTCAAGGCCCTGGACGCCGTCGGAATCACGCCGGCACGTGAGACGCCTGTTGGAGAACGGCCGTTGGGCGAGGCCCGAAACGTATTTGACGGTGGAGGCCGCTACGTCTCGATTCTGGGCGGCAACGGCCTGTTTCATCACCCCGACGATCGCTGGCCGGATGCCGTCGATCTCGAGACCACTACGGCCGTGGCGCTCGCCTTTTCACGCTTGGCACTAAATCTCACTCGGGCCTGAAGATCAAGGAGAAAGACATGTCTGATCGAGTTACCGTCGAGCTGAAGTCTGGAGTGGCGCGCGTCCGACTCAGCCGGCCCGAGAAGATGAACGCGCTGGATTCCGAGATGTTCCAGGCGCTGATAGAGACCGGTCGAGAGCTCGGCGCCGATGCGTCGGTGCGCGCGGTCGTTTTGTCTGGCGAGGGGCGCTCGTTTTGCGCCGGCCTCGACTTCGGCAGTTTCGCCAAGATGTCGCGTGAGGACGATGGGGAGGGCCCGAGCACCGGAGCGCTCTTTCAGGTAGGGGTAGGAGCCGCGAACTTCGCGCAGTCGGCGGCCTGGGTCTGGCACGAACTCCCAGTGCCGGTGATCGCGGCGGTTCACGGCGTCGCCCTTGGTGGTGGGCTTCAGATCGCGCTCGGCGCGGACATTCGCCTCGTTTCGCCGGACGCTCGGATGTCGGTCATGGAGATCAAGTGGGGGCTCGTTCCCGACATGGCGGGTCCGCAACGACTCCGCCACCTTGTGCGCGAGGACATCGCGAAGGAGCTGACCTTCACGGGCCGTCTGGTCGGCGCCGAGGAGGCGGTTGCGATCGGTCTGGCGACCCGGGTGGAGGAAGACCCGCTCGACGCGGCGCTGGCGATGGCCGAGGAGATCGCGTCGAAGTCTCCACACGCGATCCGCTCCAGCAAACGACTCCTGAACGAGCTCTCCGGTCTACCGGAAGGTGCGGGCCTGGAGCTCGAGGAGAAGCTGCAGCGAGCCCTGATTCGCAGCCCGAATCAAGTGGAGGCGGTGCAGGCCAACTTCGAGAAGCGAGCGCCCGTATTCGCAGATGTCGACGCCTGAGCAACCTCTGCGAGACCTGGTTCTCGTCGGCGGGGGGCATACCCATGTGCAGGTGCTCAAGCGCTTCGCGAGGGAGCCCCCTCCCCGGGCACGGCTGACGGTAGTTTTGGACACACCGGTAGCGGTGTACTCCGGGATGGTGCCTGGCTTTGTCGCGGGCCAGTACCGGGCGCGTGAGCTCGAGATCGATGTGGTGCCCTTGGCTCGCAGGGCGGGTGCGAGGGTCGTGCTTTCGAAGGCGACCGGGATCGATCCGTCGTCGCAGATGCTGGAGGTTGCGGGCCGGCCGCCGGTGCCGTACAGCCTGGTGTCGTTCGATGTCGGATCGACCGTGGCAGGTCTCGACACTCCTGGGGTTGCCGAGGCGGCTCTACCGACGCGGCCGATCGGTGCATTCGTTCGCGAAGTGGACAACGAGATCGCTCGTGCGCGTTCGGCCGGAGGCGGGGGAGTCTTCCGGCTGGTGGTCGTCGGTGGCGGCGTTGGGGGAGTGGAGCTCGCCTTCTCCCTGGAGCAGCGACTGGGTCGAGAGCTCGAGCGAGCGGTCGAAGTCGAGGTGCTGCACAACGGTCCTCGGATTCTCCCAGGCTCCTCCGCTCGTCTCGTTCGGCTGGTCGTGAAGAAGGCCTCAGAGCGGGGGATACGTCTGACGTGCGACGCTGCGGTCGTGAGCGTCGAGGACCGTCGGGCCGTGCTCGACGTCGGCGCCGATCGGCCATTCGACCTGTTGATGTGGGTCACTGGCGCCAAGGGGCACGGCCTTTTCGACGGCGGTTCTCTGCCTATCGATGAGCGGGGATTTGTGCGGACCCGAACGACTCTCCAAGTCGACGGATTCGACGACGTCTTCGCGGTCGGCGACTGTGCCACGATGATCGACCACCCCGACCTGCCGAAGGCAGGCGTGTACGCTGTTCGACAGGGGCCCTATCTGATCGACAATCTTCGCGCGGCGCTGGCGGGCGAGTCGCTGCGGGCCTACCGCCCGCAGACCGATTTCCTGGCCCTGTTGAACCTCGGCGACGGTAGCGCGGTAGGGGGCAAATGGGGACTTGCCGCGCACGGGCCACGGGTCATGCGTCTGAAGGATCGAATTGATCGTCGCTTCATGCAGCGGTTTCAGGTGCTAGATGCTTCAGCTGGGCTGACCGCGTCATTTGCCCCGATGTCGGCGCAGATGGAGATGGTGTGCGGTGGTTGCGCCGCGAAAGTCGGCCAAAGCGTGCTCGATCGTGCCTTGAGCCGGCTCGAGCCAGCACCGGCCGCCGACGACGTGGTTCTCGGCATGACCGCGGCCGACGATGCCGCGGCGGTTCGGGTGGAGAACGGCAGAGTGCGCGGGACCACAGTCGACATGTTCTCCGCTTTCACCGACGACCCCTGGGTTGTCGGCAGGGCAGCGGCGGTCAACGCGATCTCGGACCTGCTGGCGACCGGAATCCGACCATCGCATGCCATGGCCGTGGTCGCGGTGCCGGATTCGCTCGACGATGAGCGGGCCGAGGAGATGCTCTACCAGGCGTTGGCGGGAGCTCGCGTAGCTCTCGACGAAGCGGCCGTGACTCTTCTGGGCGGGCACACCACGACGGCAGAGAAGCTCATGGTCGGCTTCTCCGTGGACGGGTTGGCGGAAGTCGATGCACTACTGCGTCTCGACGCCGCCGTAGTGGGGCAGGCGCTGTTTCTGACCAAGCCTCTCGGCACCGGTGTGATCTTTCACGCCGACATGCAGGGGCTCTGTGAGGGCGCGTGGCTCCACAACGCCCTACGCGCGGTGGTCAGCTCCAATCTCGCTGCCTTCGAGGCGCTCCGGGATCTTGGGGTGAGTGCGGCGACGGATGTAACCGGTTTCGGGCTGGCCGGGCACGCGGGGGAGATGGCCCGGTCCAGCGATGTGTGCCTGGAGATCGAGCTCGGAGAGCTGCCCGTCCTTGCCGGGGCGGAGCTACTGCTACGTCGGGGTCTGCGAAGCACGTTCCACGAGCAGAACGAGAAGGCGCGTCGGGGCATCGTCATTCACCAGGCGGCGGTCCCCGAGCGGCTTGCACTGATCTTTGATCCGCAGACCTCGGGCGGGCTTCTCTTCGCCATCGACGCCGAGCGTGAGGCCGTAGTGACCGAGCGCTTCGCAGGGGGCGAAGTCTGGCGGATCGGAACGGTTCTCGAATCTCGCGACGACGGCGCACCCCTCGTCGTGCGCTGACGCGCCACCCAGAGTGGCGCATTCGCTTCTCTGTATGATTGTCTCCGTCCATGGCCATCCCGTTCTCGAGATCGATGCGGTCGCTCGCGGCCGACGGCTTCCGGCTGTCTGGAAGCGTGCTTGCGATCGCGGCCCTTCTGGTCGCGGCCTGGTTGATGTGGTTCGCCTCGGCCCAGGTGACGGTGTTCGAGGTCAGCGAAGAGGCTCGCGTGGAGGTGATAACGGCCAGTCACTCGGTCGATGCACCCGTGAACGGGCAGATCCTGACCAGTTACGTCACGCTCGGCAAACACGTCGAACGCGGTGATGTCCTGCTCGTGCTCGAGGCGGAGACGGAAGAGCTCAAGCTCGAGGAGGAAGTAACGACTCGTCAATCGAGCCAAACGGAGCTCGAGGGACTGCGGCGCCAGATCGAGGCGCAGCTCTCGGCGCTGGCCGGCATGCGCCGGGGACACGAGATCGAGGTGGAACAGCGACAGGCGCAGCACAGCGCCGCTCAGGCTCGCCTGGAGGAGGCCGAGAATAACCTTGCGAGGTCGCGCAAGCTCTTCGATGAGAAGCTCTACTCAGACCAGGAACTCGGCGCGGATGTCGCTAAGGAGAAGGTCGAGCGCGCAACGGCGACTTCGCTCGGACTTCAGATCCAGAGAGCCAGGGAGGAGAATGTAGCCTTGGAGCGGGCGAAGATCGCCGAGATCGAGGGCCTGGAGCAGCGCGCGAGCCAGCTTGAGGGCGGCATCTCACGTTCTGCCTCTACCGAGGCGCGGCTGGGAGTGGAGCTCGAGAAAAGGCAGATCAAGGCCGCAATCTCGGGAACTCTCGGAGACGTTGCCCAGCACATGCGCCCTGGGGGATTCGTGGAAGCGGGCGAGAGGCTTTTCACGATCGTTCCCAGCGGAGCCAAGCACGTGGTCGCCGAGTTCGCGCCGTCAGAGGCGTTCGGCCGGATTCGCGAAGGTCAGAGTGCCCGGCTCCGCCTCGACGGCTACTCGTGGACGCAGTACGGCACCGTCGCCGCGATCGTGAATCAGGTCGGGTCGGAGACGCGCGATGGGCGGGTGCGGGTCGAGCTGACGATCAAATCGGTGCCGGATGGCATCGTGCTCGAGCACGGCCTGCCAGGCGAGCTCGAAGTCGAGGTCGAGGCTGTGACGCCCGCCGTGCTGGTGCTTCGGTCGGTAGGCAGGATGGTCGAAGGCGCTTAGCCGGCGTCCGGCGTCAGCTGGCATCGATTCCTCGCCGCGTCAGAGCTGCCTTGAGCCGTTGGAGGCAGCGGGCCCGCTGGGCTCCGATCGACCCGGTCGCCATGCCCAGGCTTTTGGCAATCTCCTTGTAGGGGCGCGGCGGGTCGACCAGGAAGAGCGCGGTCAGGAGGCAGCGGCACTTGTACGGCAGAGAGTCGATAGCGGCTCGGATCTCCGTACCGCGCTCGATGTCTTCGATGATCTCGGGCGGAAGGTCACCCTGGTCTGGGAGCAGGGCAACCCAGTCGTTGTCGAGTTCGTCGGGCAGACGGCGCTTCTTGAGACGCCAGTGGTAGCACTTGTGGCGGGTGACGGTCGAGATCCAAGCCTTGGCGGAGTCTCGATTGCACAGGCGGCTGAGCTCGTTGAAGACGTCGAACCAGACGGCTTGAAAGACGTCGGACTCTTCACGCCTCGCCGCCCCGCTGTTGTGGATGATTGAGTAGACGAGGCGTTGATACCGCTGGACTAGGGTCTCCCACGAACCGGGAGTGCGAGCGAGACAGGCATCGACCAGCTCCGCGTCGCGCCGCGACGCGTCCGGGGAGCCGGGAGGTCGGGATCCCTTCTCAGGGATGGCCACTAGGCCAGCCGGATGCGGATCTGACGCCCGGGCTCGAGCATCACGGTGAGCAGGGTTCCCTCACCAGTGGGAACTTCGATGTGGAAGTCGCCGAGTTGGTTGGTAAGGGTCGAGGCCAGCGTTTTGCGTTCGTCCGAGATGTGAACCGTCACGTCGGCGAGGCCCGTGCTTCGAGTGCGGTCACGGAGGTGACCGACGACCAGCTCCCCGTGGTGCGCGTCGGCACGATCGAGACTCATCGTCAAGGCTACCTCGTCACTCGTCGCAACGATCTCGCGGTGGCCGGCGCGGGCGTAGCGGAAGGACTCCGAGGGGCCCTCGCTCGGTGTCGGCGCCCGCACATCGACCTCCATAGCCATGACCTCGACGTCCGGCGAGTCCACTTCCGGCAGGGTCAGCACAG
>JAYZDP010000058.1:0-5575 GCA_036337765.1 Acidobacteriota bacterium | reverse complement strand
TGGTGGGTGACGAGGTCTTCATCACCGAGTCGTATGGACCGGGAGCGAGTCTCGTGCGCGTGACCCGCGCCGGGCACGAGCTGGTGTGGAGAGATCCACCAGGGCGGGTGCGGAGCATTTCTAGCCACTGGTCGACACCGGTGGTGCACGAGGGTCATCTGTACGGATCGAGCGGCGAGAAGACCGGTGCGGCCGAGCTGCGCTGCGTCGAGTGGGCCACGGGCAAGGTGCGCTGGCAGCAGCCCGGGCTGGCTCGCACCACTCAGCTGTACGTGGATGGTCACATCGTGGTCTTCACCGAGTACGGTGAGCTCCTGCTGATCGAGGCGGATCCGGCCGCCTTTCACCTCGTGGCGCGCGCGACGCCCGTAGATGAGCGCGGGCGAAAACTCTTGTCCTACCCGGCGTGGAGTCCGCCCGCCCTTGCCGATGGAGTGCTGTACCTCCTCGGAGGCAATCGCCTCGCCGCGTTTCGGGTGATCCCCTGAATCAGAGGTCTCGCGAGCCGGCCTTCTTCTCGAGCCGCGCCAGCTCGCTACGCGTCCTGTCGCGGACTCTGCTCGCCGAGTCCAGGTCACGTCGCGCTGTAGCCACCCGAGGACTGGCTTGTTCGAGTCTGGCGCGGAGGCCGCGTAGCTCGTCCGACACCGCCTTGCACTCGCCCTGCGCCGCCGCGACCGCGGCCTCGGTCTGTTCGGCGGTGTTGCGTGCCGCGCCGAGGTCCCTGCGCGCGAGCTTCGGCGGAGACTGGCTATGGCTTCGGGCCGTCGGCGTAGGGGCCTTGACTGACTTGGGTCGCGGCTTTGCGGCCTTCGGACGAGCTGTGGGCTTGCGGATGGGGGAGGCGAGCTCGATCCCGGCGAGGAACTCGAAGCCGGGTGGCTCGAGGTCGGCGTCCATGCGTCCAGGCGGTGAGGGAGGCAGTGCCTCACCATAGGCCGCCAACGCCTCGAGACTCTTTCGCAGCCGATGCTTGGTTGCCGTTGCCGGTGCAACATTGGCCATTCGTAGGCGCTCGAGACCGGCTGCGGCCGAGGCCGAGATCGCCCCGGTGCGCGCCCGACGCACGGCCTCCTGCTCAGAAGGTCCCCGACCCTCCTGAACCGAGGTCTTCAATGCCAGCCCAGTTCGGAGTACCTCCGAAAGCGTGTCGTCCTCGTCGAGAGCGAGTTGATTGAGGACCCACGCCGCCTGGCTCGGCTTGCGTAGCGCCTTCAGCTCATCGGCAAGATCGCGGTCCTCCGGTCGCACGCGCTTTGCGGCCGCATTTCTCGCCTCGATGAAGTCGCCTGGCGTTTCGCGATACAGCGCGTCGAGCTCTAGATCCCGGTCGGCCGCCAACTGGCAGACCTAATCGGCCCTGCGTTTGAGAAGGAGGATGGTGCGATCGTCGGGATAGGGCATGGTGCCGATGAAGCTGGCGAGGTCCTTCTCCATCGCGTCGGCGAGTCCCTCGAGGTTCAGCTCCCGCTTGGCGATGGTCAGCTTGGTGAGCCGCTCGATGCCGTACTCCTCCTCCTTTTCGTTTTCCGGCTCGGTCATGCCGTCGGAGTAGATGATCAGGGTCGATCCAGGCTGAAGGGCTGTCTCGCGTTCCGCGTAGTCCGACTCCGGCAGCAGCGCGATCGGCAGGCCGCAGGCCTCGAGTAGCTCAACTGAGCCGTCAACGTGGACCAGCAGCGCCGTGTTGTGTCCGGCGTTGGTGTAGGTCAGTCGGCCGGTCGCCGGCTCGAGCACGGCGACGAACGCCGTGGCGTACTTGCTAGGCGGGGTACGCGCGTAGAGCCGGCGAGACAGCTTGCCGCACAGGGCGTCGGTAGGCTCTCCACTCTCGATTGGCTCGGTCGAGAGGGCCTCGAGCGAGGCCGTAATCAATGAGGCATAGATGCCCTTGCCGGAGACGTCGGCGAGAAAGAAGACGCACTCCTCACCGTCGTTGCGGGGTACCACGACGTAGTAATCACCGGACACACCCGAGTGGGGGATGTTCCGTCCCAGGATCTCGTAGCCCGGCAGGTTCGGCAGCTCGTCAGGCAGTAGGTTCAGCTGGATCTGACGCGCGAGGTCGACCTCTCTCTGGAGTTGTTGTCGGCGCACCGCCTCCTTGGTCAGGACGATGTTCTGGTGCTTGAGTGCCGCAACGCCCGCCAGCGAGACGAGAAGCTCCATGTCCTCCTCGGCGAACTGCCGCACTGCGACCTTGGAGTTGAGCACGATCATGCCCATCGCGCCGGCCTCGGAGTCGAGCATCGGTGCAGCGACCAACGAGCGGATGCCCGACATCATGATGCTTTCGGAGGCGGAGAACCGGTCGTCGGTCGCGGTGTCGAACACCAGGGCCGCCATGCCCTTGGTCGTGACTTCGCTCACCAGCGTTGTCGACAGGGCGATGTCGGTGCTGTGCCCTGCCAGGGCGCGGGTCGCGGCCTGGTAGAACTGGCCGTCGTCGCCGCGTAGCCAGATCACGCCCTGCTGCGGCTGGAGGTGGTCGAATACGCGGTCGAGGATCAGATCGAGTAGCTCCTGCTCGTTCATTGAAGCGGTGACTGCCTCGTGCACGTCTTTGAGGATCTCCAGCCGCTGGGCGTAGCGGCGCAGGGCCTCCGCGCTGTCCATGAGAGTGGTCGAGGAGCTGATGTCCTCCTCGAGCAGTTCCGACGCCGGTCGGAAGATGGTCGCGCCGATGTCGGTATCCCGGGTGGTGACCGATGCGATTGAGGCGCGGTCGCTACCCAGGCCGATCGAGCTCGCCGACAGCCGGATGATGTCGCCGGTATTGACCTGGCGGGCGCCTTCGATCTTGTCGTTGTTGACGAACGTGCCGTTGCGTGAACCCAGATCTTCGACCTTCAACGTTGAGTTGTCGAGAGTCAGCCGGGCGTGATGTCGCGACAGGAACGGATCCGACAGGGCGAGGTCGGCGGTCGAAGATCGACCGACGATGATCGCTCCAGGCTCGAGCTCGTAGTCGTAGGGATCGCCCTCGGCGGGGGTGATACGCAGCTTCATGAGGGCGTCCGAATTTATCACGTGCAACTCGCACCCCACCGTGCCGACAGCTACAATCCTGCGACCAAGGAGGTGCTGTGGACTACACCTACGAACAGCTGCACGGCATGACGGTGGCCGAGCTACGCGACGTGGCGGCCGGGATCGAGCACGATTCGGTACAGGGCGCGACCCAGATGAACAAGGAGCATCTGCTTCCGGCCATCTGCACGTCTCTGGGCATCGAAGCTCACGCGCACCACGAGGTGGTGGGCATCGACAAGTCCGCGTTGAAGGCCAAGATCGGAGAGCTGAAGGGGGCCCGCGATAGCGCGCTCGAGTCCGGCGATTCGGCGGCTGCGAAGCTCGCCCGGCGGCGCATCCACCGGATCAAGCGCAAAATTCGTAAAGCCACGGTCTGATTCTGAGCTGGTGCGATAGCCCGGGTTCGATCTGGAAGAGCTGCTTCAGACGGGCTCCATCCTCGGTCCGGCGCCGGCGTCTTCGTGTTTGAAGAATACGTAGGCCTCGGTCCATGGTGCCGCCTCGATCTTCTTGGCCCACGCCTCGAGGTCGGCGCCTTCGTAGGCTTCCCGACGCAACCGTAGATAGCCCCAGTCAACCGTGGCTTCGAAGGGCGGGTTGCGCTCGTCGTTCTCCGATTCCGCGAGGCACAGAGCGCCGCCCGCGTCGGCGAGTCCGGCGTAGACCTTGTCGTCGAACCAGGAGGGGTGGCGGAACTCGAAGGCAGCGCGAAGGGCGCCGTCGAGCAGGGCCCGGAAGTCCCTGAGCCGATCGATGTCCTTGCGCAGATACGAAGGCAGCTGGAACAGCAGGGCGCCGAGGCGGTCGCCGAGTTCGGTCGAACAATCGAGGAAGTAGCCGAGTGCATCATCGGCCTCTTTGAGCCGCTTCTGATGGGTGATGCGGCGCGACGCCTTGAGTACGAAACGAAACCCTTCAGGCACTTGTTCACGCCAGTTGGCGAGCACGCTCTTGGACGGTAGGCGATAGAAGGTGTTGTTGATCTCGACCGAGCCGAGATTGTCGGCGTAGAAGGACAGCATTCGCTCCTGGGCGATCTTTTCAGGGTAGAAGTGGCCCTTCCAGTCCTTGTAGGCGTAGCCGCTGGTACCGGCGAAGAGCTTCATGAGATCAGGCGGCCGTCGAGGTCAAGCTCGGCAGCGACGCCGCCCATCGCCGTGACGACGTTCGCGATGTGCTCCCACAGCTCGAGCTCACCGCCGAAACACTCGCGGCTGAAGTCCTCGGTCGCCCCCTGTACGTGAGGACGGTCGACTCCGCGTGCGAACGCCTTGTCCTTCCACTTCTTCTTCAACGACTTGATCCGCACCTCGCGCACGTCCTTGTCCGGGCGTACCAGCGCGCTGGCGGTGATCAGGCCGGTGATCTCGTCGCAGGCGAGCAGGCCGAAGTCCATGGCGGTGGCACGCTCGATGCCAGTGCCTTCGGTGTTGTGGGAAAGGATCGCCCGGACGATCGGCTCTGGGCAACCATTCTCGCGCAGGATCGGGGCGCCCTCGGCCGGGTGTTGCTCGAGCGTGGGGTGGATCTCCCAGTCGAAGTCGTGAAGCAGGCCCGCGAGGCCCCAGGTCTCAACCTCCTGGTCGAGTTCGGCGGCGTAGAACCTCATGGCCGCCTCGACCGCCATCATGTGCCGCTGCAGCCCACGTTCGGCAACGTGGCTGGTCATGAGCTGCAGGGCTTCGTCTCGGTTCATGCAATCTCCGCGTAGGGGCGGATTCTAGCGTTCTGACTGGCTACACTTGGCACATGTTCGGCCGGCGACCACTACGCACAGGCGCGTCCACCTCGGGGTTCGGCGGCGGCGGTGCTCCGCCGCAGGACGTGATCGTCCTGTTGGTAGTCATCTTCGTTACCTTCGCGCTGCAGTTCTTCGCCTCGACGGCCGTCATTCCATCCCTTCTCCGGCTCTCCCCCGAGGTCTGGCAGAGGGGCTTCGTGTGGCAGCTCGTGACCTATCCCGTGATCGGCTCCGGCGCGCCGAGCATCTGGTTCCTACTGGAGCTCCTGATCCTGTTCTGGTTCTCCCGCGACGTCTATGGGCGCATGGGACCGAAGAGCTTCCGACTGCTCTTGGTGTGGGGGTCGATCAGCGCTTCGCTGGTTGCCTGCGCAACGCAGTTCGTGGCCTCGATGACCCCCGGTTTCACCGGGCCGGTGCCCTTCACCCTGATGCAGGGCCAGCGCATGCTCCTGGTGATTGTCATCGCCGCCTTCGCCACGCTTTTCGGGCAGGCCACGATCTACCTCTTCTTCGTGCTGCCGATCCACGCCAGATGGTTCCTGTGGATCGAGGTGCTGTTCGCGTTCATGGGCTTTCTCGGCACGCGGGATCTGGCGGGCTTTGTCGGTATCTGCGCCGCGGTCGTGGTGACCTACAACCTGTTGACGGCCGGCAACCTCCGTCGCGGCCTGCGGGAGCTCTGGCTGCG
The DNA here is from genome assembly GCA_036337765.1 of Acidobacteriota bacterium. Taxonomy (GTDB): domain Bacteria; phylum Acidobacteriota; class Thermoanaerobaculia; order Multivoradales; family Multivoraceae; genus JAYZDP01. The sequence continues at coordinate 110 of JAYZDP010000058.1, read as the reverse complement.
CTTCGAGCAGCGCAGAATCCAGCTGAAGTTGGCCCGCATGCGACACCGCCGCGGCATGAGGCTGGTCAAGGACGACGACGAGAAGAAGAAGAAGGACGGCTCAGACGATC
>JAYZDP010000057.1:0-6905 GCA_036337765.1 Acidobacteriota bacterium | reverse complement strand
AGACTCCTAACTATGCATAAACTAAACGTTTACGAGCGATCACGGTCCACGAGGCGCGACCCGGCACCTCCTTTGCGGTAGAGTCACGCGCCCCCCGCGGACGTCCGCTCCGCACCCCCCCAGCACCCCATCATGCGTAGTCTTCTTACTTTCTGTCTGTGCGTCTGTGGTTTCTGCACTCTTGCGCTGCGCGGAGAGCTCTCCATGCTCGGATCCCAGCGCAACGCCGCACCTTCTTCGCCGGCAGATGTGCAACTCACACATCTCGCGGCAGGCGGCCGCGTCACGCATCCGACCGCCCGCCGACCGATCGCCGACGGCGTGCTGCCAGCGCCTCTGGCCCGGCCGCACTTTCCGCTGCGCTACGACGATTTCGACCCGATCCCCGACTCGCCTTACGGCCACCTCATTCACGCCACCGCGCGCCGCTTCGATCTCAATCCCGAACTGGTGCGGGCGATCGTTCTATGTGAATCGAGCTTCGACCCCGACGCGATCTCGGTCCAGGGCGCCAGGGGGCTCCTGCAGCTGATGCCCGAGACCGCCCAGCGCTTCGGCGTGGCGCCCGAGGATCTGGCCGATCCGGAACGCAACCTGGAAGCCGGCGTGCGCTACCTCAGCTGGCTGACACGCCGCTTCGATGGTGACCTCGATAGCGTGCTCGCCGCGTTCAACAGCGGCGAGGGAACCGTCGATCGTTTCCAGGGAGTGCCGCCCTATCGAGAGACCCGCACCTACCTGACGCGGGTCTACCGCGAGCTCGGCCTCGACCGTCCCGTCACCTGATCAATCCGCAGCGCCCTGGTTGACCCTGAGCGCCAAGAACAACTAGGCGGAGGATGTGGTGCTATCTGCACATCCGTAGCCTAGCCTGCGGCTGTGCCGGCCGGCGAGAGTGCCGCTTTGCGCGTGAACTTCATGACGACCATAGTCCGATCGTCGTCGGCCGGCCGGCCGGACGTATAGGTCTTCACCGCGTCGAGCAGGCGATCGCGAACCGTCGAGGCACTTTCCCCGTCGCCGGCGATGGACTCCACGGTTCGCTCGTACCCGAACAGCTCGCCCTCGAGGTTTAACGCCTCGATGAAGCCGTCCGACAACCAGACCACCGAATCACCGGGCTCGAGATCGAGGCTGGTCGATCCATAGTGGTCACCGAGGGCGCCCAGCGGCGAGCCAGGCAGCACGATCTCCCTCACGTCGCCGCCGTGTAGAACGTAGGTGGGCGGATGGCCAGCGTTGACCAGATCGAGGCGCCCTCGCTCGAGATCGAACAGCGACAGCGTGGCGGTCACGAAACTCGGCCCCTCGTCGCTCGAGCGCACCAGTCGGTCGAGCCGGCGCAGAATGACCTCCGGATCGTGCTCCTCCTCGACGAGAATCGACAGGGCTGCCTTCAGCATCGCCATTCGCAGACCGGCCGAGAGCCCGTGCCCAGACACATCGGCAATCACTATCGCCATCCGCCGATGATCGAGGCGCAGGATGTCGAAGTAGTCGCCACCGATCGCCGCGCTGGGCTCGAAGTGGGTCGCGAACTCGACATCCTCGCCGTGCACGACCTCAGACGGGATCAGGCTCTCCTGAAGCTCGCGAGCGATCTCGAGCTCTTTCTCGAGGCTCTCGTTCTGCGCCCGGGTCGCGATCAGGTCCTCGAGTCCCGCCGCCATGTCGTTGAACGAGGAGTGCAGCACGCCCAGCTGGTCGGTGCGGCGCACCGGGATCCGATGAGCGAAGTCGCCGTGCTGGACGGCGTTGGTCGCCCGGCTGAGCCGGTTCACGGCACGGCTGAGGCCGAAGATCATGAAGATCGCCATGATCCACGCCACCGCGAAGATGTCGAAGAGTAGAAAAGCAGGGATGACAAAGGTCAGCCAGGCGAGGGTATCGACCTCGCGAGACGACGAGAGGAGCTGCTCGAAGACCAGGTAGGGAGTACCGATCAGCCCCACAGGAGTGGTCGCGGAAAAGCTCTCACCGCTCCCTAGGTACGCCGTCGGTCCGGCGTCGTCGAAGCCGTGGATCCAGAACGCCGACCCGCCACCGCCACGGTTGAGGAACTGCCGCAGGTCCTCGGCCGCCTCCTCCCTGACGAGGGGCTGAAGGACGAAGCGCTCGCCGAGGATGGTGACGTCCATGACGCCCCAGCCTGCCGTTTCCTCGCCTCGCAATAGCTTGACCCAGACCTGGCTCACACCCCGCAACCGGGTCTCCAGGTGATTGTCGAAAAAGCCCACAATGCCGAGCCCATCGCGGCTACGAGCAACCGCGAGGCTGACCGAGTGATCGGGTAGAACGACCAACGGCGGCTGGCGGTCGCGGCGCCCAATTTCCGACTCGGCTTCGATCCCAGCCACCTCAAGCCAGGCGGGCCACAATTCGGGCGCCCGCTCGTCGCCGGCGACCCGACGACCGTCCTCGTACACTGCGATCGCCACCGCTGTGGCCTGCGGAATCTCCGCCAGGCTCTTCGGGTCCGGGTCGTAGAGGCGCGTCTCGACCACGGTCGCGACCTCGCTGTAGACCAGATTCGTGGCCTCGCGAAACAAGTGCCCGAGAAAGAGCCCGGCCACCAGATAGGCCGCTACGGCGATCAGAAAGGCCGCCATGGGAATCGGCAGCACACCGATCAGGAAGTAGGTGAAGGCGAGCCGCCGTCCGACCCGCCACAGCAACTGGCGAAGGACTCGAAGACCGACCCAAACCAACCCCAGCGCGACGATCATCGCCGCCGCGGCGGCCGCCGTCGCGAGCCCGCCATAGCCGCTGAACCGCATCAGGAGCGTGACCAGCACGACGAAGCCGCCCGCCACTGCTAGCGACAGAACGCGAAGAATCCGCTGCCACAGACCCGACTCGTTGGCGGCCCCAACGGCCGCGGCCGCCGCGGAATCCGCGGACACGGCGGCGCCTGTCTTGGAAGAATTCTCCCGTGATCGATCCATCACGACCCTATGAGGAATACGGATTCGAAGACGTTCGGTTGACGATCCGTTCGACCGCCACGAGCCTCGGCGCGCGAGGTGCCTCGACGGCCCTAAGCCCTCGCACCAGGGCAGTTTAGCAACGGTCTCGAAACGCACCTTTTTCTATTGCAGAGACGTGACAACTCTCGCTAGACTGCCACGTGAAGGCCGGGGAGGAGACTGCTTGGCCAACGAATGGAGTTGAAGATACTCCGACCATCGTGATCACGATGCGACCCTTGGACCTAGCTGACCGGCTAGGTTCTTTTCACGTTCAGAGAAACAAACATGACTGCGCCAGCCACAAGCGAACAACAGGACAAGCGCCAAGTCGGTGAGCAAACTCTCTCGGACGTGGTCATCCGCTTCGCGGGTGACTCCGGCGACGGGATGCAACTGACCGGCACGCAGTTCACCAACACATCCGCACTCCTGGGCAACGACCTTTCGACCTTGCCCGACTTTCCCGCAGAGATTCGCGCTCCTGCAGGAACCCTTCCGGGCGTATCGGCCTTCCAAGTCCGTATCGCCGACTACGACATCCACACGCCGGGCGACGCGCCCGACGTGCTGATCGCGATGAATCCGGCGGCGCTCAAGACGAACCTGCCGGATCTGAAGTCCAACGGCATCGTCATCGTCAACACGGACGAGTTCAACCAGCGCAACCTCAAGAAGGCGGCCTACGCCGAAAACCCACTCGAGGATCACACCCTCGACGGCTTCAAGGTCTACCAGGCCGACGTGACCACCATGTGCCGCCGGGCGCTGGAGAATATGGGGCTCGACAACAAGACCATGGACCGGTGCAAGAACTTCTTTGCGCTGGGGATGATCTACTGGATGTTCTCGCGGCCACTCGAGCAGACCACCGACTGGCTCAAGGAGAAGTTCGCTCGCCGACCCGAGATCGCCGAGGCCAACACCCGGGTGATGAAGGCGGGCTGGAACTTCTGTGACATCACCGGTGTCTTCCAGGAGCGTTACGACGTCGCCGCCGCTGAGCTGAAGCCCGGCACGTATCGCAACATCATGGGCAACAGCGCTCTGTCGCTCGGCCTGATCGCAGCGAGCCGCCGCAGCGGACTGCCGCTGTTTCTCGGCGCCTACCCGATCACTCCCGCGTCGGACGTGCTGCACGAGGTCGCGACCTACAAGAACTTCGGCGTCACCACCCTGCAGGCGGAGGATGAGATCGCCGCCGTGTGCTCCGCGATCGGCGCCTCGTTCGGCGGTGCGCTCGGGGTGACCGCATCGAGCGGCCCAGGAATCGCGCTCAAGGCCGAGGCCATCGGCCTGGCGGTGGTCGTGGAGCTGCCGCTGATCATCTGCAACATCCAGCGTGGCGGCCCCTCCACCGGACTACCGACCAAGACCGAGCAGGCAGACCTGCTGCAGGTGATGTTCGGGCGCAACAGCGATTGTCCATTGCCGGTCATCGCGGCATCCTCACCCGCCGATTGCTTCTACGCGGCTCTCGAAGCGGCTCGTATCGCGCTCGAGTACATGGTGCCGGTCGTGCTGCTCTCGGACGGCTACGTCGCCAACGGCTCTGAGCCGTGGCACCTGCCGAAGATCGAGGATCTGCCCGACCTGCGCAAGGAGTTCGCTACCGACCCGGAGGGCTTCCAGCCCTATGGGCGTGACGAGCGCACGCTGGCACGACCATGGGCGATTCCGGGAACACCGGGGCTCGAGCACCGCGTCGGCGGACTCGAGAAACAAGACATCACCGGCGATGTCTCCTATGACCCGCACAACCACGACCACATGGTGCGGCTCCGCGCCGAGAAGGTGGAGAGGGTCGCTCAGGACATCCCCGACGTCGAGGTCCACGGCGATCCGCAGGGTGGCGATCTGCTGGTGCTCGGCTGGGGCTCTACCCTGGGGTCGATCACCGGGGCGGTCAACGAGGCGCGCAAGCAGGGCGTCAACGTCAGCCGAGCGCACCTTCGCCATCTCAATCCGTTCCCGTCCAACCTCGGCGAGGTGCTGTCGCGCTTCGACAAAGTCTTGATCCCGGAGATGAACCTCGGCCAGCTGGCGCTTCTGATCCGCGCCAAGTACCTGGTCGACGTCATCAGCTATTCGAAGGTGCAAGGAAAGCCCTTCTTCCGTCACGAGGTCATCGACAAGATCTCAGAGATCCTGGGGAGCCCCGATGTCCACTGAAACCCCGACGCTCACCAAGAAGGACTTCCAGTCTGACCAAGAGGTCCGCTGGTGCCCAGGTTGCGGCGACTACGCCATCCTGTCGGCCGTCCAGTCGCTGTTGCCCGACCTCGGCATTCCGCGCGAGAAGTTCGTTTGCATCTCGGGCATCGGCTGCTCGAGCCGCTTTCCCTACTACCTGAACACCTACGGGTTTCACTCGATTCACGGCCGTGCCCCCGCCTTCGCGACCGGACTGAAGATGTCGCGACCCGACCTGCACGTCTGGGTCGTGACCGGGGACGGCGACGGCATGTCCATCGGTGGCAACCACCTGATCCACATCCTGCGGCGCAACGTCGGCGTCAAGGTGCTGATGTTCAACAACCGCATCTACGGCCTGACCAAGGGGCAGTACTCGCCCACGAGCGAGGTGGGAAAGCGCACCAAGTCGAGCCCGATGGGCTCGGTCGACTATCCGTTCAATCCGCTGTCGCTGGCCATCGGCGCCGGCGCCTCCTTCGTCGCCCGCAGCGTCGATATCTTCCAGGCCCACCTCAAGGACACCCTGCGCAGGGCCTCTGAGCACGACGGGACCGCCTTTGTCGAGATCCTCCAGAACTGCAACATCTTCAACGACGGCACCTGGGACAGCGTCACCTCGAAAGAGGGCCGGGTAGAGAACGGCCTCTATCTCGAGCACGGCAAACCGTGTGTCTTCGGCAAGGACCAACAGAAGGGCATTCAGCTGCGGGGCATGGACCTCGAAGTCGTCGAGCTCGGCTCATCGACCGGTCCGGAAGACTGTCTGGTCTGGGACGAGGACCGCCCGAACCCGGCACTCGCGTTCGTCATGGCCCAGCTCGATCCGCCCGACTTCCCGACCCCTCTCGGCGTCTTTCGCCAGGTGATGAAGCCGAGCTACGAGAGCGCCGTCGTGCGGCAGATTCAGCACGAGGAAGAGCGCCTCGGCACCGGCACCCTCGAGGGCTTGATCGGCGAGGGCGACACTTGGACCGTCGACGAGCACGGTCAGATCGTGTAGGAATTTGGATGCACCGAGGCATTCGAGCTCCCGCACCCTAGCCATCCCCGCGTGATGGGGGATCGCGACGCTCTTCTGATTCTTGCCCAGCGGGCCTCCTGGGAGGATCGCTTCCAGGTTTCCTCGCTGGCGGCCTCGACGGCCGCCGCTGGCAAGCAGGTGGACGTGGCCTTCTTCTTCGGGGCTCTCGATGCCTGGGCCCGGGGCGAGTGGGACCGACTCGACCCGACGCCGCCGATCGACGCACAGCGGCTTGGATCCCTCCCGATGCCACCTCTGAGCGAGATCCTGCTCAACGCGCGCACCGACGATCAGCTGCGTTTGTACGCCTGCAGCGCTTCGGTCCGAATCCTCGGGCTCGACCCGCAGCTCGTGCAGGTCGAGGTCGACGCCATCCTCGGATGGCAGTCGTTCTCACGCATGATCGGCGACGCCAGCAGCGTCGTCACCTTCTAGTCTTGGAGTCGACAGCGCACTGTATTCCCTCCCTGCAGCGTTGCTCACCCGATATGGCCGGATGACCCGGACTTCGACATCGACAATCACGTGCGGGTAGTCGAGCTCGAGGGCGAGGTCGGTAACGTCGAGCTGGCGAAGGCCGCGGCCAGACGCCTACTCCGGCATGCTCGATCGGGACAAGCCGCTATGGAGCATCACCCTCATCCACGGCTTCTGAGACGCAGGGAGATACCGCGAGTGTCTAGAAGATCCACCACGCGATGGGAGACAGCGGCTCAGGAGTG
>JAYZDP010000056.1:0-9664 GCA_036337765.1 Acidobacteriota bacterium | reverse complement strand
TGGAGCTGACCAGGTCGCGAATCTCGGCTACCGAGGTGGCACTGCTGAGCTCGATGAAGTGGGGCGGCCGGCCGTTGATATGGATGTGCGAGTCGATGAAGCCGGGCATCAGGGTGCGGCCGCCGAGGTCCACCGTCTGGCTGGCGCTGAACCTCTCGAGCAACTCGTTGCCGCCCACGGCAACGATCCGCTCGTCCTTCACGGCCAGCGCCGTCGCACGAGAATCCTGTTCGTCGAGCGTGAGCACCACGCCGCTGTGAAGGATCAGATCCACGTGCTGGACCTCGGCAGGCGGGGCACATGCCAGGACCGCGAGAAGGCCGGCTGCTGGCAAGAGACGCGACGTAAAGGCCACGGATGACTCCTCTGGGTTGGGGTTGCACCTCTGGGCCTGCGCGGCGAGCGCCCCCCGGAGGGACAACAACGCTAGTGCGGCCCGTGCTACTTGCACGGGTTGCACTAGTACGGCAGTAGATAGAGGACCGCGGCGAGAAACGGCACCAGCAGGATCATCATCGTGATGCCGTAGCCGAACATGTCACGTGCTCGTAGGCCCGTGATCGACAGTAGTGGAATCGCCCAGAAGGGATTGAGCAGGTTAGTGTGCGCGTCGCCGACCGCGTAGGCGGCGATCGTCTGGCCGTGGGGGATGCCGAGCTCGCCGCCGGCGCTGAGCATCGGTCCGCCGACGATGGCCCATTCGCCGCCCGCCGAGGGCACGAAGATGTTGAGGACACCGCCGGTCAGCCAGGCGGTGATCGCGAAGGTGGCCGGAGTAGCGATCGACAGTAGCGCCTCGGTCATGGTGTCGACCAGCCCGGTGCCGGTCATGATGCCGATGATGCCGGCGTAGAAGGGGAACTGCAGAACCACGCCGGCACTGCCGCGAATCGCGTCGTTGAACTCTTTCTCGTACTTCGCCGGGCTGGTGAAGAGCACCATGCCGATCATCAGGAAGCCGAAGTTGAAGACGTTGAGGTTGAGCGCCCCGAGGCCCTGGGTGAGGAAGGCGCGCACGAACAGCACGATGCCGGTCAGCGCCAGGATTGCGCCCAGGATCCTGCTGTTGTCGATGCGGTCGGACAGGGACCGCTTGCCACCGTCGGGGGTGGTCGCTTCAGCGGCGCGGTGCTCCTCGTTGGGGTTGACGTAGCGCTCGATGCCACGGCAGTTGCGATCTGGCGGTGCGAGTAGGTAGAGCATGAGCGAGCCGAACACGAGCGAAAGACCCGTGAGGATCAGCGGATACGGATGGAACACCCATTCAGTTGCCGGGATGATCCGGTCGACGATCCCCTGCTGCATGAAGATGTTGCCGTCGGTGGCCTGCAGCAATCCGGCCGAGCTCGACAGGCCCCACCCCCAGGTGAGCGACATTCCGAGGTAGCCGGCAACGGCGAGCAAAGGGTAGTGAACCGAGATGCCGCTCTTCGACGCCTGCCGGCCCATCTCGCGAGCGAGGATGGCGCCGAAGATCAAGCCCAAGCCCCACGACATCCAACCCACGATCATCGACCCGAGGCCAACGAGCACCACCGCTTGGCGGCCGTTGGACGGCAGCCTGACCAGCCAGAGGATGCCGCCACGGATGCGCGGGTGGTAGGCGACGACGAAGCCGGTGACCAGGATGATCACCATCTGCATAGCGAACTGCAGAAGATTCCAAAACCCGCCGTACCAGGCCAGCGCGACCTCGAGCGGAGTCGAACGCTCTGAGACGAAGGCGGCCAGGGCGGCGACGTAAGTCAGGATGATCGCGAACAAGAAAGGGCTCGGCATCCAGCGCTCGACGCGGTCGGCGATGGCCTCGCCGAGCTTCTGTACGGGTGTCAACGGTGGCTCTGTCGCTGGCTTGGTCTTCTCTTCCATGGCTCTCCCCTGGCGGACCCCGTTGCGGCTCTGTCTACCGCGGCCACCGCTCCTGTTGGCGGCTCGAGTCGTGTTTGGCGAGCGCATCGTATCTCGCCGGCGGTCGAGCAGTTGCCGGTACCCGGGTCTCGATTCGCCTTGTACAATTCCCGGACTCATGACAGATCAACGACGCGCGGTTCGCCGCCTCCTCGTGGGGGCTCAGGCCTTGATCGTGACTCTCGCTGCAGCGCCGCTGGCGGCACAGTACGGGGCTACCAACGGGGAGTGGGCGCACTACTCCGGCGATCGTGGATCGACGAAGTACTCCGCGCTCGACCAGATCGATCGCGACAACTTCGATCGGCTCGAGGTCGTTTGGCGTTGGGAGTCGGCCGACTCTCGCCTGCCGGAGGGTGCGAGCCGCTTCGAGCCCGGGCACTTCCGGGGGACGCCGCTGATGTTCGACGGTGTCGTATACGTGCCCACCGGCCTGGCGCAGGTGGCCGCGCTTGACGCAGCGACCGGCGAGGAACTGTGGCTCTACAACCCCGAGAGCTACGGGCGCGGAGTGCCGGTGCACAGCCTTGCCCAGATCCGTGGGCTCGAGTCATGGACCGACTCCGAGACGGGGGAGCGCCGGATCGTGATCGCCACCGGCGGCCGCCAGCTGGTCTCGATCGACGCCGGCACCGGTGTGCCGGATCCCGAGTTCGGCCGCAAGGGCGTAGTCGATCTGACTCAGGACCTGGGCCGCGAGGTCAATCCGCGCCACCTCGGTCACAGCGCCCCGGTGATCATCGTGCGCGACACCATCATCGTCGGCTCTGCGATCTTCGACTTTCCGGCTTTCAATCGGGCGCCGCCGGGTCACGTGCGCGCCTACGACATCCGCACCGGCGAGCTGCGGTGGCGCTTCAACTCAATCCCGCAGGAGGGCGAGCCCCACACCGAGACCTGGGAGAACGAGGCCTGGCGCAAGGCCGGCAACACCAACGTCTGGTCGATGATGTCGGCAGATCCCGAGCTCGGCTATGTCTACCTGCCCTTCGGCACGCCCACCAACGACTACTACGGTGGCCATCGCCACGGCGACAACGTCTACGCCGAGTCGATCGTGTGCGTCGACGTCGAGACCGGCGAGGTGGTGTGGCACTTCCAGACCGTCCATCACGGCATCTGGGACTACGACCTGGCCACCGCTCCGAACCTGATGGACATCGTGGTCGACGGCCGCGAGATCAAGGCGGTCGCCCAGGCGTCGAAACAGGGAATGACCTACGTCTTCGATCGTGCGACCGGCGAGCCGATCTGGCCGATCGTCGAGGCGCCGGTCAACTACCACTCGAGCGTACCTGGCGAGAAGCTCGCGAAGACCCAGCCGTTCCCGACGCGACCGCCGCCCTTCGAGACTCTTGGCATCGACATCCACGACCTCATCGACTTCACTCCCGAGCTTCGGGCCGAGGCCATCGAGACCATCAGGGACTACGTCATCGGTCCGATTTTCACGCCGCTGGTGGTGCATGGCGTAGACGGCAAGCTCGGAACGATCCAGGCACCCGGCACCGGGGGCGGCGCAAACTGGGCCGGTGCTTCGGCCGACCCCGAGACCGGAATGCTCTACGTGCCGTCTCAGGTCCGGCCACGCGCCGTGTCGCTGACTCCGCCGGATGCCGCTCGTTCGGACTGGCACTACACGGCCAGGACGCTGATCCCTGCACCGACCGTACAGGGCCTACCGCTGCTCAAGCCGCCGTACCGGCGCATCACCGCGATCGACATGAACCGCGGTGAGCATGCTTGGCAGATTCCGGTTGGCGAAGGGCCGACGCACCATCCGGCGATCAAACACCTGGATCTGGGGCCGCTCGGCAGTCAACATCCGATGCATGCGGCCTCGGAGGGCGGGATCCTCCTCACCAAGACTCTCCTGATCACCTTTCTGGCGCGCGTCGACGAGCTCGCGGAGTGGGAGCGGCGCTATCCCGACGGCGGGTGGCTGCAGGCCTACGACAAGGCCACGGGCGATCTCCTGTCACAGGTCGAGGTCGACCGCAGCCTGCACTCGGCCCCCATGACCTACATGGCAGATGGCCGGCAGTTCATCGTTATCGCCGGCGGCGGCAGTCGGGGTCAGCAGCCCGAGGAGCCAGCCGAGCTGGTGGCGTTCGCGCTGCCTGAGTGAGGGCCCCGAGGTCTTCTAACGGATGGACTCGGTCACGCGAGTGTCGAGTTTGCGTTGACGCGTCGCCTCCTGCCAACAGGTCTCGAGAGCGTTCGCGACCTCCTTCAGTGCAGAGGCCAGGTTTCCGACCTCGAGCCGATAGTGGACCTCGCGGCCGTGTTTCGAGGCAGCCACGATGCCGGCCCTCTTCAAGATCGTGAGATGTCGCGACACTCCCGAAAAGTGCACGCCGCAGCATTGAGTGGCTTCGGTCACGGTCAGAGGGCGGCCGCTAGCGGCGAGGTGGAAAACGAGGGCTAGGCGAGGTGATCGGAGTCGACAGGACACCTGCCATGCTCTGTCTCGCACGAGAGAACTGTCGGCGGGGCGGCTACGAAGGCAGCTTCAACGTCGAGTTTCGCGAAGGTCTGCTGGAAGATCTGCCAGTCGACGATGAAACGGTCGATGTCGCGATCTCGAACTACGTCATCAATCTCGTGCCGGATCAGGCCGCGCTCTTTGACGGAGTGTTTCGAGTGCTCAGGCACGGCGGCAGACTTGCAGTTTCGGACCTGGTCGTTGACCGTGTACTGCCCGCCGCAGTGACGTCCGTCGTCCGCGAGCATCTCGGCGACAGCTGCGGTGGCACCTTGCTGAGCACCTACTTTGAGACGATTGAGCGTACCGGCTTCCGCGGGCTAGAGATCCACGGGGATACCAGCCTCGGTCTGCTAGTTCAGAAACCGACCGCAGCGCTGATCGCGTCGATCCAAAAGCACGGCGTCGAGCTTGCCGATGTCGTCGCCGGGTTCGAGGCCATTCACTCGGTGAAGTACTCCGCGTCCAAAGCCTAGATTTCCAGGCGCCGCTGGCCTGTCCGGCGACCGCTACCTGGCGGCGTCGAGGAAGTCGGCGATGAGCTCGTTGAACGCGGGATCGGTGAGCGCGCTCATGTGGTCTCGGTCCGCGAGAACCTTCATCGTGAAGTTCTCGACGATACCTTCCATCTTCTCGAGGTTCGCGCGCTCGGGGTCGTTCTCGCCGGCGATGCCCAGTACGGGCACCTCCAGGTTGGCCAGCTCTTCAGCTGTGACATCGATGATGCCGTTCATTCCTCGGGCTACCGCCGTGAGCGCATCGAGGTCGTTTCCTGCCAACAGCTCATCCATCGCCGCGATCTCTTCGTCCGACGGCGGGGCCGCATTCTCGGGTGCCAAGGCACGCAGCAGCGGTGCGAAGCTGCCGCTTTCCTCGAGCGCGTCACCCAGTCCGCGGTAGAGGGCGTACTCCGGCGGCCCCGACCAGCCGGACCCACCCATGAGCAGAGAGCTCACGCGGTCGGGGTGTACGGTCGTGAGCTTCAACGCGATCTCGGCTCCCATCGAGTAGCCGACGAGGTGGGCCTTGTTGATCTCCAGTTCGTCCAATAGCCGGCCGAGATCGGCCACCATCTCCGCGCCGTACGCACCTTCCTCGTGTGGCTTGCCGCTCTGTCCGTGGCCCCGACAGTCGAGCGCAATGACGCGGAACCTCGATGAGAGGTGTGGCGTCAGGTCCCGCCACATGTCGAGACCGCCGGTGTAGCCGTGAATCAGCAACACCGGGGGTCCGGTGCCGACGTCGGTGTAGCGGATCGGCACGTCCGCAGATCGGAACGAGCTCTCCCGGGGCTCCATGTCTGTACCCTGGCGATCCCCCACCACTTCCAGAACGGCCTTGAAGAGCTCCTGGCGCAGGATGTTGTGCACGTCTGGCTCGAACTGATTGACCTGAAGCGCCAGCGAAGTGCCGGTCTGCGGGTGGTAGTACATCGAGGAGCGCCAGCCGGGGTACTCGCCGCCGTGGCCGAGGATACGGCCGAGCTCGTTGTCGACGATGAAGACCGAGATTCCGTAGGTGCTCTCTGCGTCGTCTCCCCGATAGCCGGAGGCGAGCATCTCGTCGAGGTAAAGAGTCGGGAGCGCCTGCCCCTCGTAGAGGGCCTTGCCCCAGCGGGCGAGATCCTGGGAGTTCGAAACGTAGCCGCCGCCGGTCCACTCGTCGAGCGTGTTCCAGGCGACGATGTCCTGATCGGCGACCTTGTTGGCCCTGTCGTCGTCGCTGCCTAGATAGCCGGCGGCCAGGTTGGCGAAGTGCCGCCCCCTCTGTGCCTCCGTGCGGGAGAGTCCATTGGAGTCGACAATCCTGCGCTGTGCCTCGATATAGAAAGCGGCGCCGGATGCAGCCTCCAGTACCAGTCCGACCAGGAGGTAGCCGGTGTCGGTGTAGTGAAAGCCTGCCCCCGCGGCGAAAAGGGCCGGCTTGTCGAGAATGTAGCTGATCGACTCCCGCGGCGTGAGGTAGGAGTCCGGGTCGCCGTCGGGGCGGGTCCAACGCGCCCGTGTGGCACGGCGCCAGTCTTCGTCGTAGACGTGATCGATCAGGCCGCTGGAATGAGTCAGCAGATGGCGCAGGGTGATCGTCTCGTGGTTCGCGAGTCGTCCAAGCCAAGGCTCCCGCCCGAGCCACCGGCCAGCGAGGTCGTCGAGCTGGAGCAGGCCGTCAGACACCATGCTCAGGGCGGTGGCTCCGGCGATGGTCTTGCCGATGCTGCCCGCCGGCATGCGATGGTCGGGGGTCATCTCGATCTGCCGCTCGACGTCGGCCCAACCGGTCGCCGCCGCGCCCGTCGAGCCGTCGGGCAGCACAATCGCCGCCGTGGCTCCGACGAACTCGTGCTCTACGCGCAGCTCGTCCAGCCGAGACTGCAGGCGAAGCGAGGCGTCCTCGGTGAGTGTGCGGGTCACAGGGCCTGTTCGCTCGTGTATGGGCTCGCGTGACTGGCACGCCGGCAGAAGACTCACGACCGCCGCGCAGATAGAGGCGCGCACGAGGTCGCTCATCGAGCGGACGGTAGCATCCGCGGTCGTCGTGGCTAGAATCCACCGATGCCCCTACGACTAGCGATCTTCGGACAGGCTCCCATTGCCAAGGAGTGCATCGATCGGCTGCTCGCGGCCGGGCACGCGATCCCGGTCGTGTACGCGCCACAGGACGGCTCCCGGCCCGACGCCCTGGCTGCGCATGCCCGAGACCTGGGACTCGACGTGGTCCAGCGTCGCTACTTCCGGAAGAAGGGCGGGATGCCGATCGAATCGGCGCTAGCCGAGTACCGGAGCCGCGACGTCGACCTCAATGTGCTCGCTTCGTTCACGTCGTTTCTCCCCGGCCAAATCACGGACGCCCCCGAGCACAAGAGCATCTGCTTCCACCCGTCACTGCTACCGCTGTACCGCGGCGGTAACGCCATGCAGTGGCAGATCATCGACGGCGCGCTGGAAACCGGTGTGAGCATCTTCGTCCCTGACGCGGGTGTCGACGAAGGACCGGTGGTGGTCCAGAAGGGCGGCCTCGAGATCGGGCCCCAGGATACGACCGGCAGCCTCTTCTTCAAGAAGCTCGCGCCGCTGGCCGTCGAGGCGATCGTCGAAGCGGTCACGCGCATCGACGATGGGACGGCGTCTCCGGTCGTCCAGGACGAGTCCACCGCCACCTTCCAGGGATTGGTCACGGACGCCGACGCCGCCATCGATCTTTCACGCCCGGCCGATGTCATCGACCGGCTGGTCCGCGGTTGCGACCCGCAACCCGGTGCGCACCTGCGACTCGGCGATCTCAGGGTCCGGCTCTACGACGTCGCCCTAGAAGCCCCCCTCGACGCCGCACCCGGCACCGTCACCGCCATCGGCGACGACGGAGTGGTCATCGCTTTCGTTGGCGGTTCGCTGAGAGTCGGCCGCGTGCGCGGAGATGCAGGCAAGGAGCCGGCATCCCAATTCGCCGACCGAGACGGCGTCTCGGTCGGAGCCTCGTTCTCGAGCGGCGAGTGAGCGCGGACACACGCCGCTGGCCTTCAAGCGTGAGGGAGCCCGGCGGTCGGGCGGGAGGAAGTGTCGAGGCGGGAGCGGTCTTTAGACGCTCACTCGAACCCCTGTTTAGTGACTTCCTGAACCCGGCCGTCTGAGCTCGCAGTCATCATAGCGCCGGCCGTGGCTACGACCAGGTCAGCGTGGCTTTCGATTGTCCGAACTGGTCGGTCTCGACGCCCATCTTCTGGAGCAACGTGACGTAGAGGTCGCACAGCGGCGCGTCGTGATCACCCTCGTGGCTGTGGTGCTTGCCGTGGCTGAAGCCACCGCCCGCCACCAGGATCGGTAGGTGCTTCGGCTCGTGTGAGTTGGCGTTGCCGAGGTTCGAGCCGAAGAGCAGGGTGGTCGAATCGAGAAGCGGCCCCGAGGTATCGCGGCGCTTGCGTAGCTGCGTCAGCAGGCCGTCGACCTTCTTGACGATCTCGGTCTCGACGATCTTCAGCTGTGCGATCTTGGCCGGGTCCTGGCCGTGATGCGACAGGTTGTGGTGGTCGCCCGCCACGCCGGGGATCTCGGGAACTACGCCATGGTCATGGATCATGACGCTGACGACGCGCGACGAGTCGGTCTCGAGGATCAGCGGGATGAGGTCGAAGAGCAGCCCGATCCGGCCGACGAGATCGGCCTTCGACGGGATGTCTGTTGGCTGCGCGGCCTCGACTGCGGGCTTCGGGCGCTTGAGCCACGAGCCGGCCTCGGCGAGATCGTTCTCGGCGGTACGGACCGCGTCGTAGTAGGCGTCGAGGCGCTGTTTGTCCGTGGCGCTGACGCGGCTCGAGAGCGAGGTGGTCTGGGTCTTGAGCCGATCGAGAATGCTGCCGCCGCTGGCGAGATTGCGTGCCTCACGCTCGATCTCGGCGGGCTCGCCTTGTAGAAACATCTTGGCGAAAAGCCCCGCCGGGCTGGTCTCTGCCGGGATCATGACGCCGCTGGGCGTGAACGACTGACTCTGGGCGTTGGCCGTCCCGAGTGTGATCGAGGGGAAACGCGTCTCGTAGCCGATGTGGTTGGCCGCCACCTGATCGACCGAGATCGTGTTGCGAAAGCCGTCGCGACCGGGCCCGCGGGCCGCGGTCAGGAAGGTGACCTCGGAGTTGTGGGGCTGGCGCCCGGTCTGCTCCTCGTGGGAGTAGTTCGAGAACAGGCTGTAGTGCGCGCGGTGCTTGTCGAGAAGCGAGAGGTACTCGGTCACTTCGTAATCGGCGCCGGTGGTCTTCGGGAACCACGACGAGGGGTACAGCCCCAGTGTGTTGCAGACGTTGACCATGCGCCGCGGAGCCGCGATCGCGGCAGCGCGAGCGAGCGCCGGATGCATGGTCTCGAGAAGGGGCAGCGCCATCGCCACGCCGGAGGCGCGAAGGAACGTACGACGGTTCAGGGAGGGTTGGAAGGTCATGATCAAAGGCTCCTGAAGATGCCGCTTGTGACGACTTCTCGAATCATGGTTCTGATCGGGTAGCCGCCGTCGGCCAGCTTGGTGAGGATACGCTCGACTTCATCGCGGTCCGCGAAGTCGATCTCCGCCCCAGTGGCGAAGACCAGCAGTTTCGAGACGACGTTGCGGGCGACCTGATCGATTTCGTTCTCGAGCAGCAGGCGCTTGTACTCGTCGATGCCGGTGAAGAACTGGCCCTGCGGAGTCACGCCGGTGATGTCGACGTCTGGCCCCAGCTCGTAGGTCCGGTACTTGAAGCCGTTGGGGGCTACCTGCTCGGCTGCCAGGACCCGGTAGGTCGTACGA
>JAYZDP010000055.1:0-3516 GCA_036337765.1 Acidobacteriota bacterium | reverse complement strand
TTACCTCGTTTCTCGGTCTTGTCGGGGGCTTGAGACTAGTACATGGCCACAACGCGTGAAACACTCTTACGGTATCTACGTAATTCCATTACGGAATTCCGAAAGGCACACCGATGAGCACCAAGACCGCCACTGGCAGGGCTGGCTGGAATCGAATTCAGGACGAGCTCCTGGGAGTCGGAATCGACCTCGACAAGCTCGGCGTCGACTTCGAGCGCATCAGCGAGCTCCTGGGAGACGCCTTCAAGGTGCTCTACGTCGCCCCCGACATTCAGGACAGCGTCGACGAGATGTCGCGCTCGCATCGTGACCAGGTGGTGATGGTGCGCGTCGACGAAGAGACCAGCGCCGCCCTCGACGCCTGGGTCAAGACCGAGGCGGTAAAGAGTCGGTCCGAGGCTGCGGCGCTTTTCATCCGCGAGGGTCTCAAGGTCCGCGAAGCCGAGCTCGAGGCACTTCAGGACGCGCTAGCGGAGGTCGACATCGCCAGAGAGAAGCTCAAGGAGCGCGTGCGAGAAGTATTCGGTAACCCGCGGGAGAATGGCTGAAATGTTTCGCCCGTGCCTCCTCGTGGTTCCGCTCCTGGCGGCGGCGTTTCAAGCCTCTCCCGCTGCGGCCGAGAGCTCGTCGGCCGACCGCAACGCCGCGACCTTCGACCGCGCCTGGACCCTGGTCGCCGAGACCCACTTCGATCCCCAGCTCAACGGCGTCGACTGGGACGCGGTGCGCGACGAGCTGGCTCCGCGAGCCCGCGCAGCGGATTCCCCCGCCGGGCTCCGCGCCGTGTTGGAGGAAATGCTGAGCCGGCTCGGCCAGTCCCACTTCGCCATCATCTCGTCGGGCGGATGGTCGGACTCACTCGACGAGAACGAGACGGACCTTCCCGCGAACTGTTCGTCCGAGGCTTATCGCGAGCTCGTAGCCGGGCTGCGCACGTCGCCCGGGGGCGATGCGACCGCCGGCATGGCACTTCGTTTGGTGGCAGGCGAAGTCCTCGTCAACCGGGTCAATGAACCGAGCGCCGCGGCCGAGCGCAGGGTCCGCCCCGGTTGGCGTGTCCACAGCATCGACGGGGTCCACCTCTCCGAGCACGTTCCCTGCTTCTCGCACTTCGACAACACCACGATGCGCGACCAGATCGTCCAGAGCTGGCTCGTCCGCATGACGGCAGGGCGACCGAAGAGCCTGGTCGAGCTACAGGTCGAGACCGGCGCCGGCCGCCGCAAGACACTTACCCTCGAGCGTCGTACTCCGCCGGGACAGATCGTCGCCTACGGCAACCTCCCACCGGTGCGCACCCACTTCGAGATCGACTGGCGGACCACGACTGGCGGCCGGCGAGTCGCGGTGACTCGCTTCAACATCTGGATGCTGCCCATCGCAGGGGCCTTCGAACACGCGATGGGCGAGCTGCGCGAGGCCGACGGCATCGTCATCGACCTGCGCGGCAATCCGGGTGGGGTCGCCGCCATCGCCCAGGGCGTGGCGAGTCACTTTCTCTCCGAGCGAGCGAGCCTCGGCACCTTGAAGAGTCGGCGCAACCAGCTGGAGCTGCGGGTCTTCCCACGCACCGTCAACCGGGCGGGCGAGAGGGTTGAGCCGTACGCGGGTCCGCTGGCGATCCTCATCGATCCGGGTAGCGCCTCGACCTCCGAAGTTTTCGCGGCCGGCATGCAGGACCTCGGCCGCGCGACGATCTTCGGAGAGCCCTCGGCCGGCGCAGCTCTCCCCGCGATGATGGACGAGCTGCCAAACGGCGATATCTTCCTCCACGCAACGATGGACTATCTGCGCCCCAGCGGCGGCCGCGTCGAGGGCGCCCGTATCCAACCCGACCATCTCATTCCTACGAAGCGCAGCGACCTTCTGGCCGACCGCGACCCGACTCTCGTTGCCGCTCTCATTTGGCTAGACACGCGTCGTGCCCCCAAATAGATGTTACTCAGGAGTGTTTTCAATGAAGTCTCCTTCCAGAACCGCCAGCTGCGCTCTGATCGCCCTGGTCGTCCTCGTCCTCCCTGCAGCCGCGCAGCAAGAGCTGCCCTCCCCGACCGAGATTCTCGACCGCTACGTCGAGGCGCTCGGTGGCGAGGCGGCGATCCGCAAGCACGAGCAGGTTACTTGGACGGCCAAGCTCGAGATCCCCGGTATGGGGATCGAGGCCGACGCCACGCTCGCGGCTGCAGCACCGAACAAGTTCCGTCTGACCATGGAGTCAGATGCGATGGGCAGCGTCGACCAGGGCTTCGATGGCCAGATCGCGTGGAGTGACACGGCCATGACAGGACCGATGATCTTGGAGGGAGCCGAGAGGGAGGACGCGGTCCTGCTGGCCGATTTCCACGCCGACGTGAACTACGCCATCAACTTCCCACTGCTCGAGACTGTCGCCGAAGAAGACTTCGACGACGAGACGGCATACAAGGTACGGGCTGAAACAGCGACCGGCCGCGAAACGTTTCACTTCTTCAGCGTCGAGACCGGTCTGCTGATCGGAAGCGAGGGGAACCAGGCCACAGCCATGGGTGAACTCTTCGCGACTTCCAGGATCGGCGATTACAAGGAGTACGACGGTCGCCTCTTCCCTACTGAGCTGATCGTCGAGGTGATGGGGGCGCAGCAGGTCATACGCCTCATCGAGCCCGACTTCTCGGTGATCGACGCTTCGGTCTTCGAGCCTCCCGAGGCGATCAAGACCCTTGCTGCCGGGTAACAGGCGCGATCAGGCTCGCGAAGCCAAAGACCGTATGGCGGGCGCGCGGGCGGCGGACAGCGCCCGGTGAGCGACCCGACCCACGAGCACTGTCGCCGGCGTCTCGAGGCCCGACGCCTCCACTGCGGTCAAGAGCTCTTCCAGGGTCGCCCCCACGACAGCCTGGTGCCGGGTCGAGGCCCGGCTCACGACGACCGCGGGAAGCGCGCCCGGATAGCCGGCCTCCAGGGCAGCGTCGACCAGCTCCGGAAGGGTCTTCAGCGGCATCAGCCAGACCAGGGTGACCTCGGGATCGTAGGCCGGCAGCTCTCGAACCGGAGCGTGCCCGGAACGGCGGTGGCCGGTCAGCACGATGAAACGATCGGCGAGGTCCCGATCGGTCAGCGGTACGCCGGCCGCGACCGCCGCGGCCTGAATGCTCGACACGCCCGGCACCACCTCGTAGCGAATGCCGGCAGCCTCGAGATCGGCGACCTCTTCCCCGAGCCTTCCGAACACTGACGGGTCACCCCCCTTCAGTCGCACCACGCGCCGTCCGCGGCGCGCTAGGCTGACCAGAATCCCCCCGATGCGCCTCTGCGAGGGACGGGGCCGGCCCGCGCGCTTGCCCACGTACACCACGCTCGCCGGGCTCGAAGCGTAGACCTCGGGCGGAACCAGTGCGTCGACGACGAGATCGTCCGCCGCCGCGATAAGCCGTACGGCTCGCAGAGTCAGAAGCTCAGGATCCCCGGGTCCCGCGCCGACGATCGCAACCTCACCCGTGCAAACAACACTCAACGGAGGCGAGCCCCCATGCTCAG
>JAYZDP010000054.1:0-4558 GCA_036337765.1 Acidobacteriota bacterium | reverse complement strand
CGGCGCTCGCTGCTGCTGCTTGCGGTGGTGGTGGCGACCTGGGCTAGCGCCGGGCATGCGATCGAACGGTTGGCGTTGTCGGGAAGCGGTCCGGGCGACGCGGTCGAGTGGGAGTTTCGGGTCTCGAGTGGCAGGCGTGCGGCAGAGTGGTCGACGATCCAGGTGCCGCAACAGTGGGAGCTCGCGGGCTTCGGCAGCTACGCCTACGGCTTCGACGAATCCACCTCTGACGAGGTCGGAGAATACCGGCACCGGTTCAACGTCCCGGAGAGCTGGCGCGACCGACGGTTGGACCTCGTCTTCGAGGGCGTGATGACCGACGCCGAGGTGAAGCTCAACGGTGCGCTCGCCGGTCCGGCTCATCGCGGCGGCTTCACGCGCTTCCGCTACGACATCACCGAGCTCGTGATGTACGGCGAGGCCAACATGATCGAGGTGACGGTGCGGGAGCGCTCGCGAGACGAGTCGGTCAACCGGGCTGAGCGCGACGCGGACTATTGGGTCTTCGGCGGGATCTACCGACCGGTATACCTGGAGGCGCGGCCGCGAGATGCGATCGTCGATGTAGCCATTGACGCCCATCATGGCGGCCGCCTGCGAGTTGGCCTGGAGCTCGAAGGTGAGCTGGACCGAGCGACCCTCCTGGCGAGAGTCCTCGACCAGGATGAGCTTGCCGTGGCGACGTTCAGCGAGGAGGCGACCGCGGGGCGGACTGTGTTCGACTGGCAGGTCTCTGGCGTGAAGGCCTGGACGGCCGAGACCCCGAGGCTCTACACGCTCGAGGTCGCTCTCGTGAAGCGTGGCTCGACGACTCACCGCCGGGACTTCCGCTTCGGCTTCCGGACATTTGTCATCGATGCGGACCGAGGTCTGCTCATCAATGGCCAGAAGGTTCGGCTGAGGGGCATCAACAGGCAGTCCTTCTGGCCGGAGTCGGGACGGGCGCTCGATCCGGCCGTCAATCGCCGCGACGTCGAGCTGCTCAAGGGCATGAACGCGAACGCGGTCCGCACCTCGCACTACCCGGCCGACATCGAGTTCCTCCAAGCCTGCGACGAGCTCGGCCTCTACGTGATCGCCGAGCTTCCCGGCTGGCACGATGCCTACGACACCGGCGTGGGGCGTCAGATCGTCGAGGAGATGGTGCGCCGCGACCGCAGTCACCCGTCGATCCTGATGTGGGCCAACGGTAACGAAGGGGGCTGGAACACTGATCTCGACGGCGAGTTCGCCCGCCATGACCTTCAGGATCGGCCTGTGATCCATCCGGACGAGGAGTTCGGCGGCCTCGACACCACGCACTATCTGAGCTGGGCCGAGCTCGCCTCGAGCCTCGACGCCGGCTCGCGTACAAACAAGGTGCGGCGACTCCTACGTCGTGACCTGCCTCTCGTCCTTCCGACCGAAATACTGCATGGCATGTGGGACGGCGGTCACGCCGCCGGCCTCGAGGCCTATTGGAGCCTCATCCGCGCCAGCCCGCGCGGTGTGGGTCTGTTCCTGTGGTCGTTTCTCGACGAGGCGGTGGTGCGCACCGATCTGGACGGCCGGTTGGACACGGCAAGTAACTTCGCTCCCGACGGCATCGTGGGGCCCCATCGCGAGCTCGAGGGCAGCTACGGGGCGGTACGCCGCATCTGGTCTCCGGTCGGCGTCGTGGGCGCCGATCTGGAGCGCGGAAGCAGGGCTACGGTCGAGCTCGAAAACCGTTTTGATCACCTCGACCTGGATGGGGTCGACGTGAACTGGGAGTGGATCGAGCTGCCGCGGCCGGGCAGTGATCGGGTCGCCGTGCTCGCGAACGGGCTCGCCCACGGTCCCGCGGTCGCGCCGGGTAGCCTCGGCGAGCTGTCGCTGGAGTCGCCGCCCGACGGCGCGGACGCCCTTCGGCTCGAGTTTCGGGAAGGTGGACGGGTCGTTCGCCAGGAGCTCCTCGCCTTGGCATCTCCCGCGGCGCCGGGGCCGAGGGAGCACTTCGTTTCGGGCGAGGTGCCCCGGGTCGAGCGAACGCCAACCGGCTTTCTCTTGGCCGGTGGCGGCCAAGAGCTGCGACTCACCGCTGCCGGCTCGATCGCCACGCTGACAGGGGACGGCGCCGAGATCGCGTTCGAGGGAGGTCCGGTGCCGGTGCCCGGACCCAGCGTTTCCAGGTGCATCGCGGCCCGACTCGACAGCTCCACCACAGTCGACTTTCGCTGCGGAGCCGACGAGTGGGTGAGGTGGACTGTGAAGGACGACGGCTGGGTGCGCGTCGACTACCGATTCTGGCCGCGCGGGCGATCGGAGCTGGTCGGGGCGCGCCTCCTGCTCGATCCACTGGGTGTCGAGGGCCTACGCTGGCTGGGCGAGGGGCGGTACCGGGTCTGGGAGAACCGACCGGCGTCCGGTCCGCTCGGGTTGTGGACCAAGACCGTGAATGACACGTCGACGGGTGCGCAGTGGGGGTACCCGGAGTTTCGGGGCTTTCACGCCGGCGTCCGTTGGCTCGATCTCGACCTCGGGTCGGCACGTCTGCTGGTTGTGCCCGCGCGTGACGACGGGTTCCTTGGCCTGTTCGAGCCGAGCTTCGTCGAGGGGTTGGCGCCCGACGGCCAGTCGATGGCCCGGTTCGCACGGGCGGAGACCGTTGCGGGGCTGTCGTTTCTCGATTCGATCAGCCCGATCGGGACGAAGTTTCACCGCGCCGCGGAGCTCGCGCCGCCCTCCCGCCGCCCGCACAGGAACTCCGTGGAGGCAACTCTATGGATGGCGGTGGTGCCCGCCCGCAGCGCCCCAACCGAACCATAGTCCGACGCGAGCGGGTCTCCGGTACGTGGCTATACTTCCGCCTCCAATGAAGCTCGGCATCGCGATGTCCTGGCTGGTGGTCTCGGTCTCGTCCGCCAGTATGGCGCTAGCCGGTGACTGGCCTTCGATCCTCGGGCCTGAGCGAGACGGACGCTCGCCGGAGACGGGCATCGTCACACAATGGCCAGCAGCGGGCCCGCAGCTGATCTGGAGCCGGGATCTGGGTGAGGGCTACAGCATGCCTGCTATCGTCGGCGGCCGGCTCTACCAGTTCGACAGGGTGGCTGACGAGACGCGCCTGGTCTGTCTCGATGCTGCCAAGGGTCGCGAGCTATGGCGGGCGATGGCGCCCACCGGCTACAGCGATTACTACGGTTACAGCAATGGTCCGCGGGCGAGTCCGGTCGTGGACGGCGAGCGGGTGATCACCTTCGGCGTCGACGGGCAGCTGCGCGCACATGCGGCCGAGGATGGCCGGGAGCTTTGGCATGTCGACGTCCACGAGCGCTACGGCGTCGTACAGATTTTCTTCGGGGTGGGCAGCACTCCCGTTGTCGAAAAGGGTCTGTTGCTGGTAATGGTCGGCGGCAGCCCGGTCGGTAGTCCCGAGATCCACTCCGGATCGGTGATCGGTGATGGCAAGGCGATCGTTGCGTTCGATCCCGCCACCGGCAGGGAGCGCTGGCGGTTCGGCGATGAGCTGGCAAGCTATTCAAGCCTGGTGGTGGCGGCGCTCGGCGGCCAGCGCACCGGGCTGGCCTTTCTCCGGGGCGGCCTAGTTGGCTTCGATCCGGTGCGGGGAGTGGAGCGTTTTCACTACCCGTGGCGGGCTCGGCGCCTGCAGAGCGTGAACGCGGCGACTCCGCTCGTGGTGGGTGACGAGGTCTTCATCACCGAGTCGTATGGACCGGGAGCGAGTCTCGTGCGCGTGACCCGCGCCGGGCACGAGCTGGTGTGGAGAGATCCACCAGGGCGAGTGCGGAGCATTGCCAGCCACTGGTCGACACCGGTGGTGCACGAGGGTCATCTGTACGGATCGAGCGGCGAGAAGACCGGTGCGGCGGAGCTGCGCTGCGTCGAGTGGGCGACGGGCAGGGTGCGCTGGCAGCAACCCGCGCTGGCTCGCACCACTCAGCTGTACGTGGATGGTCACATCGTGGTCTTCACCGAGTACGGTGAGCTGCTGCTGATCGAGGCGGATCCGACCGCCTTTCACCTCGTGGCACGCGCGACGCCCGTAGATGAGCGCGGGCGGAAACTCTTGTCCTACCCCGCGTGGAGTCCGCCCGCCCTCGCCGATGGACTGCTGTACCTACTCGGGGGTAATCGGCTCGCCGCGCTTCGGCTGATCCCCTGAATCAGAGGCCTCGCGAGCCGGCCTTCTTCTCGAGCCGCGCCAGCTCGCTACGCGTCCTGTCGCGCACTCTGCTCGCCGAGTTCAGGCCACGTCGGGCTGTAGCCACCCGACGACTGGTTTCTTCGAGCCTGGCGCGGAGGTCGCGTAGCTCGTCCGACGCCGCCTTCAACTCGCCCTCCGCCGCCGCGACTGCGGCCTGCGTTCGTTCGGCGGTGTTGCGTGCCGCGTCGAGGTCCCTGCGCACGACCTTCGGCGGAGACTGGCGATGGCTCCGGGCCGTCGGCGTAGGGGCCTTGACCGAGTTGGGTCGCGGCTTTGCGGCCTTCGGACGAGCTCTGGGCTTGCGGATGGGGGAGGCGAGCTCGATCCCGGCGAGGAACTCGAAGCCGGGTGGCTCGAGGTCGGCGTCCATGC
>JAYZDP010000053.1:0-7720 GCA_036337765.1 Acidobacteriota bacterium | reverse complement strand
CTCGAGCCTCGACGAAGGAGCGAAGCCAGGAAGCGATTTCCTGGCAGCCCTGTGCCGCGACTGGGAAGCGGCGCTGGCACCGGCCATCGACTCGGACACGCGGGTCGCGATCGCCAGAATCGGAGTGGTTCTGGGGCCAGGCGGGGGCGCGCTCCAGAAGATGCTGCCGCCCTTCCGGCTCGGCATCGGCGGGCCACTCGGCAACGGTCGCCAGGTGGTCTCGTGGATTCATCTCGACGACTTGGTCGCACTGCTGCGATGGCTACTCGAAACCGAAGACCAAAGCGGAGTCTTCAACGCCACAGCACCCAACCCGGTGACCATGAAGGAGTGGGCGACCTGCCTCGGCCAGGTTCTACACCGACCGGCATTCCTTCCGGTGCCCGGGTTCATGCTGCGGCTGGCCCTCGGAGAGGTGGCCGAGGTTCTACTGACGGGGCAACGCGTGCTGCCGCGCCGGGCAACGGAGAACGGCTTTGCCTTCTCTTTCCCGGGGATGCGAGCCGCTCTCGAAGACGTGTTGGCTGCCCCCGCAGGCCGCTAGCCCGCGACTGCGTCGCGCAGCTTGAACTTCTGGATCTTGCCGGTCGAGGTCTTCGGCAGGGCCCGAAAGATGACGTGGCGGGGACATTTGAAGTGAGCGAGGTTGTCTCGACAAAAGGCGATGATGTCCTCTTCGCTGGCTTGTGCCCCGGGCTTGAGCTCGATGACTGCGCAGGGGGTCTCCCCCCACCTCTCGTCGGGCCTGGCGACCACGGCGACCGCGGCAACGGCTGGATGACGGTAGAGGGCGTCCTCTACCTCGATCGAGGAGATGTTCTCGCCTCCCGAGATGATGATGTCCTTCGAGCGGTCCTTGAGCTGGATGTAGTTGTCGGGGTGCCAGACACCCAGATCGCCGCTGTGAAACCAGCCGCCCCTGAATGCCTCATCGCTCGCCGCGGGGTTCTTGAGGTAGCCCTTCATGGTGATGTTGCCGCGCATGAAGACCTCGCCCATGGTCTCGCCGTCTTTAGGCACCGGTTCCATGGTCTCGGGGTCGGCGACCATCAGGCCCTCCTGAACGGGGTACGGCACGCCCTGGCGCGACTTCAGGGTCGCCTGCTCGTCTGCAGGTAGCGCGTTCCACTCGTCTTTCCACTCGCACAGCACCGCCGGACCGTAGGTCTCGGTCAGGCCGTAAACATGGGTGACGTTGAAGCCCGCTTCGGCCATCGCGCCCAGAACGGAAGCGGGCGGCGGTGCCGCCGCGGTGAGCATGTAAACCTGGTGATCGAAGGAAGCACGCTGCTGTTCGCTACCGGCCAGCACGAGCTGCATGACGATCGGGGCGCCACACAGGTGGGTCGCCTTCTCTTTCGCAAGGGCGTCGTAGATCGAATCGGTCTCGACCTTGCGCTGGCAGATGCTGACGCCGGCGACCGCGGCCAGAGTCCACGGAAAGCACCAGCCGTTGCAGTGAAACATCGGCAGCGTCCAGAGATACACCGGATGCTTGGGCATCGACCAGGCCATGACGTTGCAGACGGCGTTCAGGTAGGCACCGCGGTGGTGGTAGACAACCCCCTTCGGGTTGCCGGTGGTCCCCGAGGTGTAGTTCAGCGAGATCGCCTGCCATTCGTCGTCGGGCATCGTCCACTCGAATCCCGGATCGCCGCCGGCGATGAAGTCTTCGTATTCGGCCGACCCGAGTCGCTGTCCGCCCGGCCCCTCGGGATCGTCGAGATCGATCACCGGGATCTCTCTGCCGAGAATCGCGAGCGCCTCACGGATCGTCGGGGCGAACTCGGTGTCGGTCAGGAGCATCTTGGCTTCGGCGTGCTCGAGGATGAACGCGATCGCGGCCGCGTCGAGGCGATAGTTGAGCGCGTTCAGAACCGCGCCTGCCATCGAAACGCCGAAGTGGGCCTCGTACATCGGCGGCGTATTGGTGGCCATGACCGCGACGGTCTCGCTGGGCTGGATGCCGGCGCCCACGATCGCCGAAGCCAGCCGGCGGGAGCGGTCGTAGACCTGAGCCCAGGTGAGCCGGATCGAGCCGTGGACCACAGCCTCGTACTCCGGAAAGACTGCCGCGGCACGAGCGACGAAGCTCAGCGGGGTGAGAGGAACGTAATTCGCGCGGTTCTGATCGAGGTCGGTCTCGTAGGGATTCACTGCAGGCCTCCGGTTTCTGCGGGGGCAAAGGATACCGCTGTGCAGATGCTATGGTGGCTGAGCAGATCGCTGGGTGTGGCCATGGTGGCCTGAGACCTCGGAGAGCCGAGGAAGCCCTTGAACCTGTCGGCGCGCGTCACTACGACGCGGCTGCCGTGCAACCGGTTAGCACCGGCGTAGGGAAGCGAGCTCGGTCGGTTCTCCCCGCCACGTGTAGCGAGATGCACTGTCGGGCCAAGGGGCCCTGCCAGAGGAGACGACATGTCGATAGCCGACCGCATCCCCGATAGCAAACGATCCCAGATCACGCGCGATCCATTCCCTGCCTCGCGCAAGGTCTACATCGAGGGCTCGAGCCCCGGAGTCCGCGTGCCGATGCGCGAGATCGAGCAGTCACCGACCCAGCAGGCGACGCAGGACGGCACCTCGATGCCGGTTTCAAACCCGCCGATCCGGATCTATGACACATCTGGCCCCTTCACCGACCCGGAGGTCGACATCGACGTGCGCAAGGGCCTCGAGCCCCTCCGGCAGGAGTGGATCGTCGAGCGAGGCGACGTCGACGAACTCGACGACATCAGCTCGCGCTACGGCAGGATCCGCGCCAAGGATGCGTCACTCGACGGCATCCGTTTCGAGCGGACCCGCAAGCCGATGCGCGCGAAGGCCGGCCAGCGCGTCACCCAGATGCACTACGCAAAGCGCGGCATCGTCACTCCTGAGATGGAGTACGTCGCCATACGCGAGAACATGGAGCTGCAGGCGGTCGCCGAAGTCTCCCAGCAGCACTCGGGCGTCGACTTCGGCGCGGCGATCCCCACCAAGATCACCCCCGAGTTCGTGCGCGACGAGATTGCCCGCGGCCGCGCGATCCTGCCCGCCAACATCAACCATCCCGAGCTCGAGCCGATGGCGATCGGGCGCAACTTCCTGGTCAAGATCAACGCCAACATCGGCAACTCGGCAGTCTCCTCCTCGATCGAGGAAGAGGTCGAGAAGATGGTGTGGGCGATCCGCTGGGGCGGCGACACGGTGATGGATCTGTCGACCGGCAACAACATCCACGAGACCCGCGAGTGGATCCTTCGCAACTCGCCGGTGCCGATCGGCACCGTGCCGATCTACCAGGCGCTCGAGAAGGTCGACGGCTCGCCCGAGGACCTGACCTGGGAGATCTTCAGAGACACGCTCATCGAGCAGGCCGAGCAGGGCGTCGACTACTTCACGATCCACGCCGGCGTGCTGCTGCGCTACATCCCCCTCACCGCGACGCGGCGCACCGGCATCGTGTCGCGCGGTGGGTCGATTCTCGCCAAGTGGTGCCTGGCGCACCACCAGGAGAACTTCCTCTACACCAACTGGGACGAGATCTGCGCGATCATGGCCGCCTACGACGTCTCCTTCTCGATCGGCGACGGCCTGCGCCCAGGCTCGCTCGAGGACGCCAACGACGAGTCGCAGTTCGCCGAGCTCAAGACCCAGGGCGAGCTCACCGATCGCGCCTGGGATTTCGACGTCCAGGTCATGAACGAGGGTCCGGGTCACGTGCCGATGCACATGATCCAGGAGAACATGACCAAGCAGCTCGAGTGGTGCAATGAGGCCCCGTTCTACACCCTGGGCCCGCTGGTGACCGACATCGCCCCCGGCTACGACCACCTGACTTCCGCGATCGGCGCCGCGATGATCGGCTGGTTTGGCTGCGCGATGCTCTGTTACGTCACGCCCAAGGAGCACCTCGGCCTACCGGATCGCGACGACGTCAAGGAGGGCGTCATCGCCTACAAGATCGCCGCCCACGCCGCCGATCTCGCCAAGGGACACCCGTCGGCGCAGGTACGTGACAACGCGCTGTCGAAGGCGCGCTTCGAGTTCCGCTGGGATGACCAGTTCAATCTCTCGCTGGACCCCGACACCGCGCGGCGCTACCACGACCAGACGTTGCCGCAGGAGAGCGCCAAGGTGGCGCATTTCTGCTCGATGTGCGGGCCGAAGTTCTGCTCGATGGAGATCACCCAACAGATCCGCGACTACGCCGCGAAGCAGGGGCTGACGGCGCTGGACGCCCGGAAGGCCGGGATGGAGTCGAAAAGCTCCGAGTTCAAGGAGCTCGGCAGCGAGGTGTACGTCGGCACCGGCGAGTCCGATTGAGGTCGGAGCCGAGAGGTCAATCGACTGGGTAGGGTCTACCTTCATAGACCGTGCCCCAGATCTGGATGTTGCGCAGCTCGTCGACCGGCACCTCGAACGGGTCGGTGTCCAGGACCGTGAAGTCGGCCCGCTTGCCGACCTCGATTGAGCCGATCTCGTCTTCCATGCGCAGCTGAAACGCGGCGTCAGTCGTGATCGCCTCCATCGCCTCCTGCACCGAGATGCGCTGCTCGGGGCCGGGTCGGTTGCCGTCGGCGGTCAACCTTGAGGCAGCCGCCCAGGCGAGCACCAGAGGCTGTGCCGGAGCCATGGTGAAATCGGAGTGGAAGCTCAGAGGGATCCCCGCCTCGACCACGCTCCCGGCGGGCACGGTGAGTGCGGCCCGCTCTGGCCCCAGGCCTACTTCGGCGTATTTGTCGGCAAGCGCCCAGATGTAGAACGGATTCGCCGACACCATGGCCCCGAGCTCGGCGATGCGCGGAATCTGATCAAGGCCAGCGATCATGAAGTGATGCAGGGTGAAGCGATGGTCGTCGCGGGGATTTTCGGTCTGTAGCTTCTCGAGCACGTCGAGGACCTTCTCGAGCCCGAGGTCGCCGTTGACGTGAACATGGATCTGATAACCGGCGTTCCAGAACACGCGAGCCGCCTCCTCGAGCTCTTCGGGCGTCATGAGCCACTCGCCGTGATGGCCGTCGAGGTAGCCGTCGCGCAGTCGCATCAGTTGCGAGTACGCTGCGCCGTCGGCGAAGAGCTTCACCGATTTCGGAAAACGCAGCCGATCAGTCGACCGGGCCGGCAGGGTCTCGATCAGCGCGAGCGACGCTTCCGGCGCAGTCGATCCCTCGACTCGACCGTCGGGCATGAGGATCATCCGAAACGGTGTCTCGTCGCCCCCCCACCCGCCGCGCTCAAGAAATCCCAGCTCCAGCTCGAGATCGACGAGGCCAAAGGCCCCGTCGGAAACCGTTGTAATGCCGCCACGGTGGATAATCTCTCGCGCTTCGTCCAGCGCCCGCCCATAGCGCTCGGGATCGAACAGATACGGCGACAGCTTGGCGATCGCCGCGCCGAGCCCGGTCTCGTAGAAATGGCCGTCCGCGAGGTTCACGTTCGGATGCTCGTCGACCGAGTCGTCGAACTCGAGAGCAGCGATCGCCGCCGAGTTGAGGATCACCTCGTGAAAGGAGCGGTGCCACACGACCATCGGTCGCTCGGCCGAGATCGCGTCGAGATCCGCCCGCGAGAGACGGCCATGAAAGTAGTGATGAAAGCCCCAGGTCCACAACCACTCTCCATCTGCGAGCGAGGCCTCGTGCGCGGCAAGACGCACCAGGTAGCCGTCTCGACCCCGAACGCCCGCGACCTGTCGCCCGGGGAGCGACCAGTCATGGGGAGTGATGAACTCCATTGGCAGAAGAACGCCGGCAAGGTACGGATGGAGATGGGGTTCGATGAAGCCCGGCATGAGGATCAGGTCGGCGAAGCGGCGGTCGAGTTCGAAGTCGTCGCCGATTCGCTCACGCACGGAATCGAGGTCGCCAACGGCCACCACTCGCCCATCCGCGACGGCTACGGCGGTGGCCTGGGGGCGCGCTGGATCCATGGTGCGGACGCCGGCGGCGACGTAGACGCGCGTCGTAGCGTCGGCTTCGACGGCCCGCCCGACGGGCGCCTCGCTGCACCCGATGGCGAGTGTGCCAGCCAAGGCCGCAGCCAGGACGCTTCTCATCGGGCGCGATTGTACCGCTCACGCCAGGGGCCTAGGGCATCCCGTCCAGGTACTGCATCCCTCCCACCGTGTTTCCCTCGGAGTCCTCGAACATGACGAGCGTACCGACAGTCTGGATCTCGAAGGGCGGAGACGTCACGGTTCCGCCGTGAGCTGCGATCGCCCGCCGCTGCTGCAGAGCACCGCGGAGCCCGCCAGGGCTGGTGTGAATGAGCCAGAAATTCGGCGGTCCCCAGGGCTCGAAGGTCCAGCCGAAAACGGCTTTGCAGGAGATCTTCGTACGCCCGTAGTCGTCGCGTGAATGGCGAAGAGGGCGACGTCATTGGGCATCGGCTCTCCCTCTCGAACGAAGATGGTAGATGCGGCCGACCCGTCTGTCTCGCGATATTCTGCCACTCGATACCTCTAGACAGACACGCCAACGATCCGTCCATGGCCATCACGGTGCGATCGCTGGGGTTGAGGATGTCGCCGGGGTCGAGTTGGAGCGGCTGGCCGCGGGGGACTCGGTGACCGCCGCGGGGCACGCCATCGGCTACGACAGCACCAGCGCCTTCATCGCCATGTTCAAGCGCCTGCTCGGCACGACGCCAGGCAACTACTTCGCCCGCTAGGCCGGGCTCGGGCCCGTGTCGATAGGATCGCACGATGACGAGAGAAACTGATATTCCACAAGCATGGGTCTCGCTACCGGCCCGTAGCGAGCTCCCCGACATGACCGGGGGACCCTACGACTTCGGCTTCGTCCCCAATATGGGCCGGCTGCTGCTGACACACCGCAGGATCGGAGCGGCCTTTCGTGATCTCTACAACGAGGTGATGTTCGCCGAAGGCAAGCTCGACCGACGCGAGCGGGAGATGATCGCAGCCGTTGCTGCCGCCGCCCAGGACTGTTACTACTGAACGCAGTCTCACGCAGAGTTTCTGCGTGTCGAGGCGGGCGACCCGGAGCTGGTCGCGGCGATCAAGGACAAGCGCTGGCGCGACGTCGAGATGGGCGAGCGGGATCGAGCGCTGTGCGAGATCGCCGAGAAGGTCTCGCACGACGCCGCCCGGGTGAGCGAGAGCGACTGGGACGAGCTACGTAGACTCGGCCTCGACGACGAGGCGGTCCTCGAAGTCACACACGTCGTGGGCCTATTCAACTACCTGACGCGCCTGGCCGACGGACTCGGCGTGCTGCTCGACGAGGGCACACGCACTGCTTCGGAAACGGGCGTCGCGCTGCAGCGCCGGTAGCGCCCCAAAACCCGCCGGTCTCATCTGGCCCAGTCGGGCCGGTAGGTCGCGGACTGGTCGGTCAGCTCCCAGCCACCCTCGTCATTCCTGCGCCACACCGAGACATAATTGCCGCTGTACTCCACCCGCTTCCAGCGCCCACGCGAGTCCTCGATCTGCTTGTTGAGGATGAAGCCACCGGTGGTGTAGCCCAACTCACCTGAGCTGGAGACACTCGCGTCCGACGGCTGCTCGGCATGAAGACCTGGGCGTCGGTGGCGTAGTGGACCACCGCATTGTCGGTCCGCTAGGCAGCCACCGCCTTGGCGCGCGCGTGATCGGCTTCTAGGAGCGCTGTTGCCGGTCCATCGTCACCTGCGGCCCCACCGCAGCCGGACAGAAGTGGCAGCCCCAGCACACCCAGAACAGAAAGCAGGGTCTTTGGACGCAAACGGTGGATCG
>JAYZDP010000052.1:0-4513 GCA_036337765.1 Acidobacteriota bacterium | reverse complement strand
CCTTCGAGTAGCAAGAAAAGGGGAAGCCGGGAGCATAGCTCCCGGCTTTCCGCAGGCATCACTCCGTGGGAGTCGGAGTTCTGTCTTTCTGATTAGGTGGAGGAGAGCCGCGGAGCTCGCTGAGGGCAATTCCCCCGTGTTCGAACTCCGCGGCCCGCTGGGCCGTGTAGAGGCACCACATGTGACGGGCTCGGGGCCCGTCCTTTTGAAGTCGTTAGCCAACTCATGGTTGCTTTCGATTTCGCCTCTTCCCCAAGGGACCGACGCGGCGTTCTCCGTCGCTCTGCCGGCGCCCCAAGCGGGGCGGAACGAGGACATTCAATACCGTCGATGTCAGGAAAACGTCAGCTCTGGCGCGCGTCTTCGATAGAGTCGCTCGCATGTTACGCAGTACTTTGCTGGCGGTCGTCCTGTCCTCGTCGCTTGTGCCCACCGCCAGCGCCGAGGTTCAGCCCGAGTTGGACCTGCGTCAAGCCGAGGCTGTCGGTGAGGTGGTTTGGCTCCTCGTCGGGCCGGATCAGCGAAGCTTCGGGCTTGCCGCCACCGCCCACGGGCAGGCGATGGTCGCCTTCGGGATGTGGCCCGGTGACGAAGGCGACCGGGTCGGGCCGGTGAGCGGCGATCTCGTGGCCTCGATGCGCCAAGACGGGTCGAGCCTGGCTCTGCTCGTCGATGCACCGATCGCGGCTGAGGCACGAGAGCTGCTTGCGACCTGGAATCGTCGTGAGTATGAGCACCCGCCCGCGCACGAGTTGCTCGACCTCTCCGAGCGACTCGTGCGGGTGGTGCATGGCTTGAAGCGCCCTTACCGATCGGCTTTGGCACCGCCAGACGCCCCGGGCTACTTCAGCGACCTGCTGACGCTGAATCGTCCATCCAACTGAGGCAAAGGGCGGCGGACCGAGGGCCGTAGGTTCGGCCATAATGCGCCGTGCGTCAGATCGTACGAGCGCTGCGCCATCGCAACTTCCGCCTTTTCTACTTCGGCCAGGCGGCTTCGATGGTCGGGATGTGGCTACAGCTCACGGCGCTGTCATGGCTGATGTACAGGCTCACCGGTGCGGCTGCGGCGGTGGCTCTCATGACCTTCGCCTGGCAGGGACCTGGCCTCCTGATCGGGCCGATCGCAGGTGCCTTCGCCGATCGACACGATCGGCGAAAGATCCTGATCGCCGCGCAGGCAGGATCGGTCGTCCCCGCGCTGGTCCTTGGCGTTTTGACTCTGCTCGGCGTAGTGGTGCCCTGGCACGTCGTCAGTCTCGCGTTGGTCACCGGCGTCGTGCGCTCGTTCGAGATCCCCACGCGTCAGGCGTTCATCCCCGAGCTGGTCGAACGGGAGGATCTCGCCAATGCCATCGGGCTGAACTCTGCGCTCTTCAACGGTGCGCGTCTGATCGGGCCCGCGCTCGCCGGCGCGATGATCCCGCTGGTGGGGGAGGCGTGGTGTTTTCTGCTTAACGGTGTGTCCTACACCGGGATCGTGATCGCACTGTTCGCGATCCGACTTCCGGCCCACCGCGGCAGGCCCGATGGCGGCCGCTCGCTCATCGCCGAGATCCGCGAGGGGTTGGACTATGTGCGTGAGCAGCCCGCTCTGATGGCGCTGCTGGCCGGCCTTTCCGTGGCGGCGGTTGCGGGTATGCCCTACTCGGTGCTGCTGCCCTCGTTTGCCAATCGCCAGCTCGGCGGCGGTCCTGACACGTTCGGCCTCCTACAGGCGGCCGTCGGGCTGGGTGCGCTGGTCGGGGCCTTTGGTCTGGCCACGCGCTCGAAGGTGCGCGGACTCGAGCGTTGGGTCACACGCGCGGGCCTGAGCTTTGGGGTGCTGCTCGTCGCCTTCTCGGCCACCCGCTCACTGGCGACGGCTCTGCTGCTGTTGGTGCCCCTGGGATTGAGCTTCATGATCATGCTGGCGACGACCAATACGCTGCTGCAGACCCTGGTTCCTGGTCGCCTGCGCGGGCGCGTCATGTCGCTGCACACGACTCTCTTCCTCGGCCTCTTCCCGCTCTCTGGGCTGGCCTGGGGCGCGCTGGCAGACCGCTACGGCGAGGCCGCGGTCCTGGCAGGCGGCGGAGTCGCCGTCACCTTCGGCAGCCTCTTCACCGGGAGGGCGATTCTGCGCCACGCGCCTCGGGCGATCGAAACCGCTCAGCTGGCCTTGGACGCCTCGCCCCAGCCGTCGGCCAGGTAGGCGGCGAGGGCGGTCTCAGCCGGCGCCGCGAGGTCGCCGAACTCGATTCCGACTACGAAGTGTGCCGTGTTGGAGGTCTCACCGGGCTGATCCCCGCGCTCGACCACGTCAGCGACACGCCCGCGGATCTCGATCTCGGCATCGTCGATCGAAAGCACGAAGTCGACGACCGAGCGTACGCTCGGGCAGAACTCCATGATCACCGCCATGCCGAACTTCGAGATGCTCTCGACCTCGAAGGGCGTGTCGCCCCCCAGCATTGCCGAGGGGAGCTCGGAGGTTCTGAAGCGCGCCTGCAGGCGTGTACCGGCGTTCGATCGGTGTCCGGCGTCGGAGTCGATGAAGGCCATTACTTCGCCGTCGAGCTCGGCATCGAACCGAAGGCCGGTCCGGAAGATCGGAACGACATCGTCGTTGACCCGCTGAGTACCGAGAAGCCGGCACCAGACGACGCTGCCAGTCGTCGTGGCAGAGTCCTCGCCCATCGGCAGTACCACCGTGTAGGTGCGGCCCGGCATCAGCTTCTGGCTGCTTTCGATCGCGAGGCCCCCGACGCTGACGTCGAGAACGGTGATCTGGTGGTCGAAGGGGAGTGTGCCGGTGAGGTTTTCGGTCTTGTGGCGGCGAACACGACGGCGCTCACCCGCCTTCTCGAGTCTGGCTGGAGTGCTTGTTTGGACAGTCAGGTCTTAATTCCCGTTTTGCGCATAAGACTATATCGGGCCCGGGTAAGATCAGGGGTCCTCGCGGAGGCGGGATCAACGCATGCTGGAGTGGCTGATCATCGGGGGCGGCGTACATGGCACCTATCTGTCACGTGTACTGACGCGCGAGGCTGGAGTCGCCTCGTCGGGAGTGCGGGTGCTGGACCCGTGGGAGGAGCCCCTGTCGCGTTTCTTGGCCTGCGCAGCGGCGACAGGTATGGGCCATCTCCGCTCGACCCTGGTTCACCATCTCGATGCGGAGCCGATGTCTCTACGTCGATTCGCGACTGAGCGCGGCGGCGTCGAGGATGACCTCGTCGGCCCCTACTTGCGGCCGTCAGTCGAGGTGTTTCGTGCCCATTGCAAAGACGTGGTCGCACGCAATGGTCTTGACACGTTGCGCGTGGTCGGCGAGGCCACTGGGTTGGAGCGAAACGGCCGCGGCTATCACATCGACACTACCTCGGGCCGCCTGGAGGCACGGAGGGTTGTTCTGGCCATGGGAGGCATGGGCGAGCCGAGCTTCCCCGAGTGGGCTCTCGATCTCAGAGCATGCGGACTCGTCCGTCACGTTTTCGAGCCAGGCTTCGCCCGGGCACAGATGCGTGGTTGGCAGAGTGTGGCGGTGGTCGGGGGCGGTCTGTCGGCGATCCAGGTCGCGCTCGCTCTCGCCGATGAGCTGCCGTCGGCGGTCACGCTAATCGCCCGGCACGGCCGGCGCGTGCACGACTTCGATACCGACTCGGGCTGGATGGGCCCGAAGCTGGATCGGGGCTTCCATCGCGAGACCGATCGCGACGGGCGTCGTCGCATCATCGCCGGGGCCCGCCATCGGGGCTCGGCACCGCAAGAGGTTGCGGCTAGGTTGGGCCGCCGGGTGGCCGACGGTGACTTGCTGGAGCGCCGAGCCGAGGTCGCCGCAGCCCGGCTCGAGGGAGACCGGGCCGTGCTCGTGCTGAGCGATGGCAAGGAGATCTCGGTCGACGGCGTGCTGCTCGCCACCGGCTTCCGATCGGGCCGCCCGGGAGGACCTTGGCTGGATCGCGCCATCGCACAACTTGAGCTACAATACGCCGCCTGCGGGTATCCCGTTGTGGACGAAAGCCTCTGCTGGGCACCCGGAATCTACGTCACAGGTCCTCTGGCCGAGCTCGAGATCGGCCCCGCAGCACTGAACATCCACGGCGCACGACTCGCGGGAAAGAGGCTGCTCGTCGTAGCCAAGGATAGCTAGGCAATCAGGAGCCAGACCATGCCAAGGAGATGTCAGATAACAGGCAAGCGCCCGCTGCGGGCCCGCAACATCTCGCATGCGCACAACGTCACCAACCGCTTTCAAAAGCCCAACATCCAACGCAAGCGGATCTACGTCCCCGAGCTCGGCCGCTTCATCCGCCTGAAGGTCTCCACCCGAGCGATGCGCACCATCACCAAGCTCGGCCTGGCCCGCTTCCTGAAGAAGCAAGGCTTGACGCTCAAAGACATCACCTAGCTCTGGGTCGTCTTCGTAAGGGCCGCTCGTAGGGAGGTGTCGCCCTCCTCCACCCCGCGCGCGAAGTGCTGGGATTGCTTAGGATCTCGCGCGGAATCACTTCCGGCCCGGGGCGCACAGCCC
>JAYZDP010000051.1:0-10021 GCA_036337765.1 Acidobacteriota bacterium | reverse complement strand
GGGGCCTGCACCTATCCATTAGAATCTGGGCCTTACTGCGTCGACATTCAAGGCGATCCCGAAGAACCCACTGCGGAGGATATATGCGCCTTGATCTTCCCTCCTGGCAGTGAGTACCTCGGGGATGGCGTGTTCTGTAGGGCCGTGCCTACGTTGCCGACAACCGGGATTGTCGTCT
Source organism: Acidobacteriota bacterium (assembly GCA_036337765.1). Lineage (GTDB taxonomy): Bacteria > Acidobacteriota > Thermoanaerobaculia > Multivoradales > Multivoraceae > JAYZDP01. The sequence continues at coordinate 9,843 of JAYZDP010000051.1, read as the reverse complement.
TCCTTGCCGTGCTTCTCGCCACCGGAATGTGGACCCTTCGACGCCGAGCTCCGGAAGGGAGTGCCGCCTAGGCGAGCCCGCAGAGGAACACCCGGCATCTCGTCGTGCCAGTGCTCGACGAGATGGGACTGCTGACACGCGCCGACAGAGCCGTTCTGACGGGCTACTGCCAGAGTTGGGCGCGGTGGATGGCGGCTGAGCTCACGATCGCGAGGAAGGCGCGACGCACATCTCCGGCACCCTGATGAAGCGACACCCGGCAGGCCCTGGACGAGTTCGATGAGTTTGTGGAGGACGCGCGCTGAAAGTGGCACCTCCCCCTGGGTGCCGAACGTGGTTCCCATCGCTACTAGGCAATCCGCGCTGTCTCCGGCGACTCATCAGCTCCCCGAAGGAAGGCCGGCCAGTCTGCGGCGTACCTCCGCAGACCTGCCCTCGTTCGGCCGCGCCTTCAGGAATGCGTTCCAGTGGACCCGAGCGCGCCGGACGTCGGCGAGGTGGTCGGCGTACAGGGCGCCGAGCTCGAAGTGCACGTCCGCGAGGTGAGGCACCTGACGCAGAACGCCCTCGAAGCCCGTGGCCGCCTCGATCCAGCGCCCCTCCTTTCGGTGCACGACCGCCATGTTGTTGCGAGCCTGCCAGTAGCTGTCGTCGATCTCGAGCGCCTTGCGGTAGTACTCGAGAGCCTCGCCGAGGCGGCCCTGCTCCTCCACCGACAGCCCGAGGTTGTTCCACGCCTCCATCGCGAGTGGCTCCGCGACGACGGCCGCGCGGGAGTGCCGCTCGGCGGCGGGCCAGTCCCTGCGATCGATGAGGATGGCGGAAAGGTTGGTGTGCGCGTCGGCGTAGGTGGGAATCTCAACTACGAGATCGGCGAGTATCGCCTCGGCTTCGTCGATCTTGCCAGTGCTGTAGAACGCGATCGCCTGGTTGTTGCGAGCCCCTGCGTGGTCGGGATCTCTGGCGAGCGCGTGCGCGTACTGCTCGTTGGCCTCTTCGAAACGACCCTGCTCGGCGAGTAGCGCTCCAAGGGTCACATGAACGTCGACGAGAGTTCTCTTCGACAGCCGCAGGGCTTCCTGCAGATGGGCCTCGGCCGCGGGTTTGTCACCCTCGGCGGCAAGTACGGTGCCGAGGCGGGAATGCAGCGCGGCGTCGTCCGGACTACCGCGCTCGAGACCCGTCTGGAACACCTCGATCGCCTCCTCGCGACGACCCGCCCTCTCGAGGAGATTGCCGAGAAGGGTATAGAGGCCGTTCATGAACGGATCGCGATCGAGAGCCCTGCGTAGCCGGGCCTCTGCGGCTTCGACGTCGCCCCTCACGAGCTCGACACGCTGAGCGTAGAGGCCGTTGAGCCGCGGATCGTCGGGATAGAGCTCCAGCGCCGCGGACAGCTGCTCGCGGGCCGCGACCGCCTCGCCCACGGTGCCGAGTTGGTTTGCCCTGCGCACCATCGCCTCCAGATAACGCGGATTGATCGCCAACGCGCTGTCGATCAAGGCCAGGGCTTCGTGCTGGCGCCCCTGCCTGCTCTCGACCGTAGCGGCGAGCAAGTACAGACGGAGATAGTCAGGGTCGAGCTGAAGGGCCCGTTCGACCGCCGCCTTGGCGTCGTTCAGACGATCGACCTCGATCAGGTTCTGCGCCAAGTCGATGAGCGCCGCCAGATGTCCCGAATCCTCTCGCAGCACCCTCTGCAATGACTCGATGGCCCGGTCGTGGAGACCCAGTGTGCTCAGTTGGCGGGCACGCTCGAAATTCACGTGCTCTTCGATCATGTCCTTCGGGTCGGGCCGCTCCTCCTCGGGCCGCGCCGCCCCGCTGCCGACCGACAGATACCCGAGGTTTCGGAGCTTCTCCGCCGCTTCGAGATCGATCTCAAGGGTGCTGTCTCGCTCCTCGTCCTGCCACTCCGCCAGCCGCTCGCCCAGATCTCGCCCCATGTCGTGCAGGCGGTTCGGGTTCCCGTCGGCGCGGTTGGCAAGCTCACGGGGATCCCGGCGGGTGTCGAAGAGCTCTTCACCCCGGGCCGCGATGTATTTCCAATCGCCGCGCCGCAGCACGCGGAGCTTCGACCAGCCGTAGGTGTAGAACGGCAGATGGGTCTCGGCGTAGAGGTAGGGCTCGACACTCGGAGCGTTGCTCCCCTCCAGAAGTGGCACCAGGCTGCGTCCGGCGACCGCCGCGACGGGACGGCGGCCCAGGAGGTCCAGCACGGTCGGAACGAGGTCGACCTGACTGACCGAATCGGCCAGCCGCAGGCCGTGCGCGAGGCCCGGCACTCGCATGATCCACGGCACGTGCAGCGTCGCGTCATAGGCGAGGTGCGCGTGCGTGCGCTCGCCATGCTCGCCCATGCTCTCGCCATGGTCGCCAATCACCAGCACCAGCGCGTCACGAAAGCGGGGATGTGAGAACAGGCGGCCCAGTTGACTGTCGAGATAGGCGATCTCGCCGTCGTACAGGCGCTCGCGATAGTCGTCGCGGTACGGAGGCGGCGGCGAGTAGTTCGCGTGCGGGTCGTAGAAGTGCGACCAGAGGAAGAAGTCCTCGTCTGCTCCGACCGTCTCGAGCCACTCGAACGCCGAGTCCACCACCGCCTCCGCCGGCCGGTCGGCAACCACCCGCGGGTGTCTCTCTCGCCCCGTGGAGAGGTCGTCGTCGTAAACCTCGAAGCCCTGACCCAGACCGTAGCGCTTCTCAAGCACCGCCGCTGAGACGAACGCTCCCGTGCGGTAGCCGTCGTCGGCCAAGACCTCGGCAAGGGAGACGAGGTCGTCTTCGGCGTGGTGCGTGCCGTTGTTGCGCACGCCGTGCTGAGGCGGGTACAGCCCGGTCAGAATCGATGTGTGGGCAACGAGTGTGATCGGCGCGACCGCATAGGCCCGCTCGAACACGGCTCCCTGCTCCGCCAGACGAGCCAGAGCCGGCGTGGCTACGTTCTGCGCTCCGTACGGCTCGAGGCGGTCCGGGCGGGTCGTGTCGAGCGTGACGAGAAGGACGGAACGCCGCACCCGCTCGATCGGGCTTGCTACGACCGGCAAGGCGCGTCCACGCTCGATCCACCAGAACGCGCCGAGCGCGAGCCCGGAAGCGAGCAAGACCAGCGCAAAGATTCTCTGCACACCGCGAGGTACCGGCATGGCCCGCAATCCTAGCCTCATTCCCGATGCGATCCAATCTGGCGAAGCGGCGCCGCAGGGCTACAATCTCCCTCTCGCCCATGTCGGAATCACGGACCTTCGACAGTCGCCCGATCTCGCCCTCGCCAGCCGGGATTCCGTGGGACCCCCGCCGCGGATGGCTCGTGAGCCCGCTGCACGATCTGGCGGTCTACGCGGGCATCACCCTCTACAGCGCGGTCCTTGTTCTGGGACTGTCGCGCTTCATGGCGCCGATCCAGCTCTTCGCCTATCTCAACATCGGCTTCACCATCGTCCACCACGGCCCGACCTGGATCCGGGTGTTTCTCGACAAAGAGGTTCTCCGTGAGCACAAAAAGCAGGTACTCCTGTTCCCACCGGCGGTGGTTCTGTTCGTCTATCTCACCCGGGGTCAGCCATTCATCGTGCTCTTCATCGTCTATTTCTGGGATCGCTACCACGCGATCATGCAGAACTACGGCTTCCTGAGGCTCTACGATGCCAAGTTCGGCGGCGCCCCCTCGCGCTTCCCGAAGATCGACCTCGCGGCACTCTTCGCCAGTGCGTTCGTGCTGCTCACCTTCAACGCCGGCCTCCAGTCGGAGCTGTTCCACCACCTTTCGGTCGTCGGCGTCTCTGCCGCCTCGGATCCCCAGAGTGTGTATGCGCTCAGGGGGCTTGCGATCATAATCGCAGTGCCCATTTTCGCCGCGTACGCGTGGTCGATCTTCGACGATGCCCGACGGCGCGGGGGCTACAACGTCCCCAAGCTGACGTACTTCGCATCGCTGGTCGGGGGCCATCTGCTGATGAATACGACGTCGAGTCTGCTGCTTCTGTCGTGCCACGAGAAGATCTATCACTCGACTCAGTACGTCGTCCTCGTGCAGCACTACAACCAGAACCGGGTGAAGAAGAGCGAGGCCAGCGAGACCACTCGCCTGTTTCGTTGGATCGCGACCCCGAGCGGCATGCCACTGTATCTGGGCCTACTGGCCGTCTACGCTGCGGTGATGGTCGTCCTCGATCCCTCGGTGCTGCCGAGTCGCGGCTACCTGGCTCCGCAGTACACCTACCCGGCTGTCCTCGCCGGGCTAACCCACTACTACTACGACTCCTTCCTATGGCGCGTGCGGCGCAAGAGCGTACGGTCTCGCCTGTAGCCGTGGCGGCCCGCGACGGTGTCCACCGATGAGGGGGTTGGGCCGGCTACGGACCGTCGTTGCCTACGCCAACATCCAGTTCTGGATCTTTGCCGTCGGCGGGGCTCTACTCGCCCTGGCCCTGTACTTCTTTCCGTCGGTGCGCCGCGAGCCATTCCCGGTGCACGCCGATCGCGTCGCCCTGAGCCTGGACCCCGCGTTCACCGACGCCCACATCCGACTCGGCCAGGCAGCCCAAACCGACCAGAGATGGCGAGAGGCGCGAAGTCACTTCGAGGCGGCCATCGAGGCCGATCGCTGGAACCTGCCCGCCCACCTCGGGCTCGGGATCGTCGCCAGGGAACTGGGCGAGCTCGAGCGGTCTCGAGGCGAGCTCGAGACCGCGCGCAAGCTGGCGCGCCTTCTCCCGAGGACCCATGGCGAGCTCGGCCGAACCCTCTTGCTTCTGGGTCGGGAAGAGGAAGCCAGAGAGGCCCTGGCGCGAGGCCGCGAACTCGGATCGACGGATCTGAACCTGCTGGTTCTCGAGGCGGTCGCGGCTGCGAGAGGCGATCACTTCCAGATCGCACGAGCGCGGTTCGCGGAGGCGCGTGAAAGCGTAGGCGACGATGTGGCTTCGCTTCTAGGAATCGCCAGAGCGGCGCGGAGCGCTGGCATGCCGGGGGATGCCGTCGCGACCCTGCAGGTTGCGCTGATCGCGGCGCCCGAGAACCCTGAGGTGCGGCTCGAGATGGGATCGACGCTCCTGAGGATGCGACGCCCCGAAGACGCGCTCGAACACCTAGAGGCCGCGCACGCCACGACAGTCGACGACACGGAGGTACTCTTCCAGCTCGGAACGGCGCACCGCGCCCTCAGCGATGAGGAGCAGGCACGAACCTGGTGGCGCCAGGTATTGGAAACGGAGCCTGAGCATCGCCGTGCCAGAGCACGCCTCGGCATGCCCTAGTGAGCCACGCGGATCCCGCCCGTCGAACCGAGTCGCTCCTTAGCTCGGGGGGTTCGTCGGGCTCCAGCCGGCGGTGACAGTCTCGGTCAAGGCCGTCGTCCACGGCACGAACTGATGAACGAAGATGACCAACAGGGTCGCGAGGTAGAGCAACCTCGTCCGCTTGAGCTCCGGCTCGCATTGTGCGATACCGAGGATCATCAATAGCCAGCCAAACCCGACGACCGTGGCGAAGGGGTAGGTGATCCAGGCGAAGCTCACGAGAGCCGCGTGCCGGACCTTCGACAGCCACGCGACGCGCTTGCCCAGAAAGGCCACCGCGATGAAGGCCTCGTGCACAAGGGTCCACCAGGTCGAGATCTGAGCCAGGAGCACCAGCCTCGCGGACTCGATCAGGGTGATCGGCTCACCGGTCCTGGCAAGCTGTCGCAGCTCGCCCTGGTTCGAGGCGTACTCCTGCGGCGAGAGAGCTCCAAACAGAAGCACGAAGTCGTGGAAGCGCCGATCGGAGAGCAGGGTGTAGCGAAAGAACTCGCCGGAGACGAAGTCCGGAGACAAAACACCCTTCCAGAGCACGGAAAACAGGAAGGCGAGCCCCAGGAGCAGATGTGCACTCACTGAGATCGCCGTGCGGCTCTCAGCGAGAGCCAGCGCACAGGCCAGCGCAAGAGCCCAGTAGCCGAGCAGGTAGATGTGGTTGTCGACCACGTCCCAGAAGATCACGACCCTGGCGAGCAGAAAGTAGGCGAGCAGGAACCAGACCACGGGGCTTCGACCCGCACGCGGACTGGCAAGGCCCAGAATGCACAGCAGGGTGACGGGCACCTGGAGGTACCAGAGATTCATCGGCTTGACCAAGAGAAAGATCATCGTCAGTCGCACGATGAGGTCCAGCGTCGAGACCTCGGCGAACTGACGGTAGTGCTCCCGGAGCCAGCTGCTAAGGATCGCGATCGGGGAATTCATAGGTCAAGGTGTGCGCCAGAGTAAGGGTGAGGGTCGGGGGGCTCCCTGCCAGTAAGGTATTCCACACTTCGACCCTGAGCCCCGTCGCCAACTCGTTTCTTCGTGCCCGCCTCTCCAGCACTAACGCTACCCTCTCGAGGTTGGCGCGGCTGGGGTTGTGTCGCAGCGCCGTGAGCAATCGTCTCGGTCTCCGCAGGGCCATTCGCCGCTCGCCGTTCGGAGTGAAGAGGTACGCGCGGGTCTGGTGAGCCCGAATCGCCGAGAACATGCCGAACCCACCGCCCTTCCAAGGGCTGAGGTCGGTCCGGTGCGTGAGAACGATCTGGTTCAAGGCGACGACGACGAGCACCGCCGGAGCGAGAAAGGGCAGCCAGCGCTGCCACTTCCGGGCGCCGCCGGAACCTCCCGCCGAGCCTTCGGCCTGGCTCGATCGAGTCAAGGCGCCTTTTCCACTACCGTCGCCAAGAGATAACCATGCTTCCGAAGGCCAGGATACCGCCCACTGATCCAGGCGAAGAAACGCACCGCGGGCCCGGTGAGTGCAGTCAGGCGCGGTGCCCATGCGTGGCAGGCGAGATCGAGCATCCGTAGCCATCCGGGAATGAAGAGGATTCCGCTCTCGCCGACGACTCGGAAGCCGACGTTTTCGAGCATCTCCCGGAGTTCTCGCCTCGAGTAGCACTTCTCGAAGCCGTAGTGGTAGAGGCCGACGAAGTACAGAAGGGCTACGAGAAGCGGGCGAAGAAACGGGTCCCAGCGGTTGGGCACACCGATGATGGCCCGCCCCCCAGGCTTTAGGACGCGATGGATCTCGGCCAGGGCCTCCGCTGTCTCGTCGAAGTGCTCGACGGTCCCCATCGAGTACAGCGCGTCGAAGGCCGCGTCCCGACAGGGAATCCAACGCACGTCAGAGACCACCGAGCCCAGCCGCAGGTCGCGCTGCCTGAACTGCTGGCGTGCACGGATCGCGACCGGTGGTGAGATGTCGATGCCGAAGGTATCGGCCCCCTGCTCGGCGACCCAACGCAGGATGCGGGTGTTGCGCGCTTCGTCCCAAAGGTCGGTCTTGAAAACACGTTTCCCTTCGACATCCGGCAAGTACTCCTCGAAAAGAGCCTGCTCGTCACGCAGATAAAGGTCCGTCGACACCGCGGCGCCGAGATCGGGGAAACCGTCGCCGACGTCCGCCCAGAAGTCGCGGTAGCGCTCCTCCTTGTCGAGCGTGGCGGCAGCCGATGCCGCCCGAACGAGAGGCTCAGCCATTCTGGGGAACCGGCGCCTCGCCCAATAGAGGCACGCGGCGCACGTCCTCGACCGTCACGTCCACAGGGTCTTGCGACCGCATCGGCGCCCCCGTCCTGGCTGAGTCGCCTCCCCGAGAAGGAGACGGTCCGTCGTCATCTCCGAGAGTCATCAAGAAGACCGGCAAGAGGATCACAAGCGCAGCACAGCCCAGCCGGCCGACTCCCCAGTGATAGTCGGCCCTCTTCTTGGCTGCCTTGTCGAGCACCTCCCCACAGAAGCGACACTTGATCGCCTCGTCTTGGATCTCCTCGGCGCAGTAGGGACACTTCTTCATGGCTTACAGAGCCCACCAGGACGATACCCCGCGGCTACCGCGTCGGCGCGTGACGTGAATCTCGCCGGGCAACCACCGTGGTGCGGCCCAGAGAGGCTGTAGGCCTAGCTGGTGGCGGTCCTGCGCAACAGGATCGCGCCGAGGCCCGCGAGCCCCAGGGCCAGAACGATCACGCCGGTCTGCGGCAGAGTCGGTACATTCGAAGAGGAGGTGTCGACCACGACCGTGGCGGCCGGATACCCTTCATCGCCTTCGACAGTCGTCATGTACCCGGCGTAGAGCTCCCCCGTGTTCCCGCCATGGCCGACCGCCTTGATGGTGTAGACCTCTGGCGTTTCATAGGTATGGGAGAAGGAGCCACGGTATACGGAGAGCTGAACTCCACCCGACCACTCTCCTGCAGAGACGGTTTCGTTGGCGTAATAGACAGGATAGGTGTTCTCCGAGTATGTGACCACTTCACCATCACCCCAATTGACATAGGACATAGTGCCGACTGTCGCTCCGTACTCGGCGGTGTGGTCAAACCACACCGTAATGTCTACGTCAAGCTGGCCCGTCGCGGACTCGAACCCGGTCGGTGTGATCCTGAGACCGTGAAAGTGACCGCCGAAGGCTGGCACCGAGACCAATAGAACCAGGGACACCACGATCGCGAGACGCTTGAGCATGACCGGCTCCTCCAACAAAAACAGGGATTCTCTCGAAGGGTTCTTGGATAGCGAACTGGAGAAAGCTAGCACAAGACGAAGTTTGCGCAGGCCCGCATCACAGGAATCTGGAGTGGTAGGACGGTCGGGAAGACCGAGATATGCGCTGCTCGAGCGGGTGACGGCGTGGGGCGAGTCAACGTCCGCACCAGCCGCCTTGCTGAGCGGCTTCCGCACTAGGGTCACCGCCCGCTACTTCCTCTTGACCTTCTTGGCCATCTTGTCGCGCACCCCAGGGGCGGGTTGCAACTTCAGCCGACTGCGATGAGGGGACCCTCCCTGGGTCTTTTGTATATGCGTGCATCAAAGAAAATGGCGGCCCTGCCGAGAGGAGCAACGGTGGTAGGTGCCTAGGGGCGGACACAACAGCATTCCACCCGGATCAGGGAGGCGCGGTCCCGACAAGGGCATCTTCCTCGCCCAGTGTAGGCGACTTTGCCCAGCCATCTGCGAGTTCACGTCCGAGCGCTCCATCGACGGCCCGCTTGATCTCACCGAAGCGCAGGGGACTAGACACTGATCGAACCCGGCTCAGAGCGACCGACTTCTGGGTGCGTGAAGGCAACGGGACTGTTCAACTTCGCGGCGCGGAGACGGGAGAAAAGCCGTGCTGATCGACCCAGCCCCTCAACCCTCTCCAACTACGAAGGAGCCCAAACTCTGACCTCTCGCATCCTTGACGTAGATGCGAATGTTGCCGTCTGTCACGGCCGTGGTGAGCAGGAGGATTTCCTCTGCGAGGCTTCCAACGAAGTCAGGAACCACCGCGAGGTCGTGCGGGTTCTCCCTCAACTGAGGAACGGTCGTGGTTGTGAGTGCCTGACCTGACGAGGCATCGACTACCAGAAGCCTTGTCCGAAGGTTCGCCGACCTCCTACCGAGAATGGCGAGTTCATCGGCCGGAGTGCCGGCAAAGTCGGTGACGGTCTCAAAGCTACGAGCGTGGAATTTATCCGGGAATGTCCGACTCATCAGAAGGACTCCCGTGTTGGGGTCCATGACTAGAACCTGCGGATTCCCGTTGGACATCTTTAGCCCCAAAATGGCGACTTCGCTCGCGCCCGACGATCCGAAGCTCCGGACAACAGTCATACGCTGAGGTAGGAACCCTTCGGGCAGTGGCCAAGAATCCAAGTTGACACCTGACGACGCGTCTTGAACGAACATGTTTCCTCGACCCGTAGGGGGATCCGTGACTAGCCAAACGATCTCGGGAGCTGCGCTGCCACCGTATGAGGGAACGATGGCGAGATCTGCGGCCATCAATGCCGGCTGCGAGTCGATTTTCTGGTCGTAGAGGATGGCCCCTGACTGTACGTCCTTGACGACG
>JAYZDP010000050.1:0-52457 GCA_036337765.1 Acidobacteriota bacterium | reverse complement strand
CGAGGCGGTAGCGCGCTCATACCGCGGCCCCGCTACCATTCCTTCCCTCCGGGGGCGCTCGCCGCGCAGGCCCGGAACGGACCGGCCAGCTTAGCTAAGCTCTCGTAGAAGCTCGGTGGTTCTTTCGACGACCGACTCGAGAGCCACGTCGTGCTTCTCGCGGTCGCGGCGCAGCGACAGCTCCGCCTGCCCGTTGGCCAGGCCACGTCCGCCGAGCACGATCCGCACCGGAATCCCGAGCAGATCCGCGTCGTTGAACTTGACGCCGGGCCGCTCGTCGCGATCGTCGTAGAGCACCTCGACGCCCACAGCGCACAGCGACTCATACAGCGAATCGCAGGCTCCGCGCACCGCGTCGTCCTTGGCATTGAGCGAGGCGAGTAGCACCTCGAAGGGGGCCAGCGGCAGCGGCCAGATGATGCCGTCGTCGTCGTGGTTCTGCTCGATCGCCGCCGCCAGGGTCCGACCGACCCCCAGGCCGTAGCAGCCCATGAGCATCGGGTGTGTCTCGCCGGACCCGTCGGTATAGGTGCACCCCATCGGTTCCGAGTAGAGCGCACCGAGCTGGAAGGTGTGCCCGGTCTCGATGCCACGAGTCTCGCGCAGGGCATGCCCGCACCGCGGGCAAGCATCGCCGCCAGCGACCACGCGCAGGTCGACGAACGCGTCGGGCTGTGCGTCACGCCCCCAGTTGACGCCACCCAGATGGGTGTCGGCGAGGTTCGCGCCGACCACGAAGTTACACAGCCCCTCGATCGCACGATCGGAGATGAGGCGGACCCCGTCCGCGAGCCCTACGGGTCCGGCGAAACCCACGGGAGCACCGGTCGCCTTCTCCACCGCGGCATCGCCGGCGAGGTGAAGCTGGAGCGCGGCGAGGTGGTTCTGCAGCTTGACCTCGTTGACTTCGTGGTCGCCGCGCACGGCAACCGCCACGACTTCGCCATCAGCTTCGTACAGCAGCGTCTTGACCAGCTTCGCCGCGTCGATGTCGAGCAGCGCCGTGACCTCGTCGATCGTCTTGGCACCTGGAGTCGCGAGCTCCTCGCGCTCGGCGGCGGGCTCGTCGTCCGCCTGCTCGCATGACGCCTCCGCGCGCTCGACGTTCGCCGCGTAGTTGCACTCCGGGCATGAGACGACCTGACTCTCGCCGGTATCGGCGAGCACCATGAACTCGTGGGAGTACTCGCCGCCGATGGTGCCGCTGTCGGCCTCGACGACCGTGAAGTCGAGCTTGCAGCCCTCGAAGATTCGCTGATAGGCGTCCCGCATCGCTTCGTAGCTCGCGCCCATGCCGTCGCGGTCGACATCGAACGAGTACGCGTCCTTCATCAGGAACTCGCGGCCACGCATGAGACCGAAGCGCGGCCGGATCTCGTCTCGGAACTTGGTCTGGATCTGGTAGAGGTTGACCGGCAGCTGGCGGTAGCTCTTGATCTCGCCGCGCACCAGATCGGTGATCACCTCTTCGTGTGTCGGCCCGAAGCAGAACTCCCGATCGTGACGATCCTGGATTCGCAAGAGCTCCTTGCCGTACTTCTCCCATCGGCCGGTCTCGTGCCAGAGAACCGCAGGCTGAATGGAGGGCATGGCCAATTCGATCGCGCCCGCCTCGTCCATCTCCCTCCTGACGATTTCGATCGTCTTTTTCAGGCTGCGCCAACCGAGCGGCTGGTAGATGTAGATACCCGCCGCTAGCTTCTTGATCATGCCGGTGCGCGACATCAGCTGGTGGCTGACGACATCGGCGTCCGCCGGCACTTCACGCGTGGTGAAGAGAAAGTAGCGCGACCAGCGCATTACTCGGTCTTTGGATCGAGCGCTTCGAACAGCTGCGTGGAGTCGCGCAGAAACTCCATCATCTTGTCGTGCAGCGCGTCGGGTCGGCCGTCCAGGGTACGGGCCTGCGACAGCACGGTCCGTGCCTCGGCCTCGTCACCCGAGGCCAGAAGAGCCATGCCCAGCTGATTCAGGGTCTGTGACGACAAGCCCAGCTCACTCGAGTGCTTTAGGAACTCGACTGCCTTGTCGTACTCCTGACGCTTGTAGTGAATCCAGCCGAGCGCCGCGAGTGGGAACTGCTTGAACTCGTCAGGTGAGTGCTCGAGCGACAGCCGGGCGTAGTCGAGCGCCTGGTCAAGCTCCTCCTCGAGCTCGGCGAGGTTGTAGGCCATCTCGTAATAGGCGATGGTCTTGGCGAAGCTCGTCGTCCCCTCGTCGAGAAGCCGGGCGCCCACCTGATTGCCCTCCCGGTGCCGCCCCTCGCCACGCAGGGCCTCCATCAACGTCGCGTAGGCGGTGGTCTTGAGCATCTCGCCGGGGTTCAGCTCGAGCACGCGGCGGGTGGTGACCTCGCTCTCCTCGTGCCGATCGAGCTGCAGGCAGGCGAGCGCGTGCGACATGAGAACGGTCGGGTTGTCGGGATCCAGGCTGAGCGCCCGGCGATAGCAACGTAGGGCCTCCCTGCCCTCGTCTCGGCCGAGTGCCTCTTCCGCACTCTCGAGCCACGTCGCCGCCTCGCCCTCGACGTGGGGCAGCGGCTTGGACGAGTCGCCAGACAAAAACCCCACCAGGTCGCCGTAGCGCATCTTCTTGGGGTTCAGGTGCTGGGCCTCGCGGAACGCGGCCAGCGCCTTGCGATTCCAGTGGCGATCCAGGTACGACAGGCCCAAAAGGTGATGGGCTTCTTCGAACGACGGGTCGATCCGCACCGCCTCGCGCAGCGCCTGGATCGCCGGGTGCAGCTTGCGAAGCTCGTAGTAGCAGTTGCCAAGTAAGTAGAAGGCCTGCGGCACCGGGTCGATCATGGTCGCGCGCTTGAGGCACTCCGATGCATCTTCGAGATCGCCCTTTCCAGCCCAAATGGCGCCGAGGCAGAAAAGGGGCAGAAACGCATCTGGATACAGGACCGTCGCGGTGCCCAACCGCTCCTCCGCGAGCTGCATCTCGCCGCGTTCGTAGTAGATGACGCCGCTGTAGACCAGGCACTCGAAATGGTCGGGCTTCAGCGCCAGGGCACACTCGAAGTGCCCGAGAGCGGTGCCGGGCTCGCCGTCGTTGAAGTACGTCTCGCCGAGGAAGTGAGCCAGCTGGTAGTTGCCGCGATCGAGCGCGAACGCCGCCTCGAGCGCGGTGACGGCTTCCGCCAGTTCGAACGAAAGGAAGCGCATGTCGGCCTGGCGCAGATGCTGCACAAAGAGCTCACGATCCTTGCCGCAGTACAGCCCGGCGATCTTCTCTTTGCAGCCGGCGAAGCGTTCGCGCTTCTCCAGCGCCAGAAGCTGCTTCTGAGCGCGACCCTCCCACTCCTCTCCCCACTCCTCGCGCGGCACCACACCGTGGAAGTCGAGCACGTCGGCGAGCGCCCCGAGGCCGGTGTGGTTGATGAGGATGTTCTTTTCCTGCTTCTGCAGGGTCGAGAAGATGTCTCTCACCGCTTCCGCGGTACGCTTCAGCACTTCCTCGAGGATGGAGATGCGCTCGAGCAGATGCTCGTCGAAGGAGAAGCTCTCCTCAGGGTTCTCTTCGAGCGGAATCTTGTCCGCCTCAGGCCCCGACAGAACCAGGAGCTTCTGGTGGCAGCGGTCGCAGAACTCCTCCTCGTCGCTCTGGAGCGCGCCACAAACCTGGCAGAACATTGAGATTTCCCGGTTCCTGGAGGGAGTGCCGAATGATGCCTAGGAAGCGGCCGCAGAGTACGGGATCACGCCTGGCGGCGCAAGGGGGCCGGCCCCCGCTACTGGAACCAAGGCTCCTGGCGGCCGAACTTGGTGGCGATCGTCGCCCCGATACCGACAAGAGTCGCAGCGGTCCACGCGATCGAGCCAACCCACGGCAGGAACTTGACGAACCCCAGAATCAGTAGAGCGAGGGCTGCAGAGCCCAGCAGATCGACCCGCGGCGCGGACCGACGGCGCAACGCCGTGCCGAAACGCGCGAATACCGCGACCATTCCCCACAGCTTGAGCATCAGGCCAACGACTGCAAGCAGCACGACCATCGGCACTCCCACCACAACACCGAGAAAGGACGTGAAGAAGAGGCCGGTCAGAAAGAGCGCCGCCACCGCCACCATGCCAACGAAGAAGTTGCGCAGCGGTTCGGCTCGCACGCTCTCTGCGGTGACCCGCACCGCCGGCGCAGCCGTCGCCACCAGCACCGCCAGGGTGAGGAGCCAGGCTGCCAGCAGCGCCAGCTTGCCGCCCAAAACGACGGGTGCAAACGGGGACAGTCCCAGGGCCGGACCTTCGGCGAGCACCAGGAGCGCGCCCGGAGCGGTCGGGTAGGCGACCGCGCGCCCGGTGACATTGGACCCTTCGGCTCCCACGATACGGCCGCCCAGCACGAAGACGTCGCCGTCGATCTCAACGTCTGCGGCGAGCTCCACGTCACCGCTGAGCACGACGACATCGCCGTCGACTGAACCGCTCACTCGTACCGAGCCACCCACGGCCGCGACTCCGGCCGTGGCAGTGCCGTCGATCACCACATCGCGACCCAGCGCAACCACCTGACTCCCCGCGACGCTGCCTTCCTCGAGGTGGATGGCCACCGGCCGGGCGCCGGACTGGGCAGCGACCCTGCCGATCAAGATCGCGACGACGACTGTCGCACCGAGGGCGACGAGGCGAAGGGCGTTCGAAAGCAGTTCCACCACCCGGCGACGATACCGCGCGGGGAATCGAGAGGCCGTGTGGTCAGCGCCGAGCGACAGCGCGACGGCGTCGGCGGACGAGCCCGAAGAGCAGGCCATAGGCGCCCGCCGCCGCGGCGCCGAGGCCGAGGATGGCGCGCAGCGAGCCGCCGAGGGCTGCGTCTACGGTACTGCCGATCCCGCTCCAGCTCGCGGCCAGAAATCCAGCCCCGGCGCTGAGGGTGGTGACGAAGAGGTCGGCGATCGCTCCTGCAGGCGAGCCGCCCACGTCACCAGCAAGCAGCAGTGTCGCGCCGAGCACGAGCCCGGCCGCAACGGCGGCGACCCACAGCCACGAACGCGAGGTCCGGTGGCCCCACGGCGCGTCCGGCAGGACCTCCATCACCCGTCGGGAGAAGTCCTTCTGCACGCCGACCCGGGCCTGCGCCAGCAGATGGTCGAGAGCCTCGAGAGGCTCTTCGGCCTCGGAGGCTTGAATGGGATGTTCGCTGGTCATCGTTGCTCAGTCCGTCAGGTAGTCGGCCAACTTCTCTTTCAGCATCTGTCTGCCACGAAACAGCTTGTTCTTGACCGTGCCGAGAGGCATCTCCTTGAGATCGGCAATCTCGCCATACGAGAGCTCGCCGAAGTGGCGCAGCTGGATAAGCTCGCGGTACTCCGCGGGCAGGCCGTCGATGGCGTCGCCGATCGCCGACCCACGCTCGGTGTTACGCAGGTCGCCATAGGGGCTGGGGTCGTGGCTGGGAAAGTCGAAGCTTGACGACTCACCCTCCTGGTTCTCGCGCCGCTCCATCGAGACGGTCTGGATGCGTCGCTTGCGAACCGAATCAATCGCGGCGTTCTGCGCCACTCGAAAGAGCCAGGTGGAGAACCTGTACTCAGGGTTGTAGCGATCCAACGCCCTGTAGACACGCAGGAAGACCTCCTGCGCCATATCGTGGGCGTCGTCGAGCGATCGAAGCAGGCGATAGAGATAGTTGACGACACGTCCTTGATACCGCTTGACGAGGACCTCGTACTTCTCGACCTGGCCTGCGAGAACGGCGGCGATGAGCTCTTCGTCTTTTTCCAGCGCCATTGCTCGAATCAGGGGTAGGTACGAGACCGTTCGGGAAAGGTTGCGGGGCTCAATCGTTGCCGCTGGCACCCAACCAGCGGCCCGCGAGGAACATGCTGCCCCCGACCGCCAGCATGCCCAGCTCGGTACGGATCTGGCCGTAGAAAAGCCCGACGAGAAGGGCCGTCCCCACCACCACGAGGGCCAACGCCTGAAGCGTCCATGCGAAGGTCTGCATACCGTCTCACCCCCTACCGCAGGGCAGTCTAGCGTAGCGCTGCGTGTGCTACTTTGCCCCGTCATGGCCGCGAGCACCCCGCTTGCGATCGAGGCCCGCGCGCTCGGCCGGCGCTACGGCCGCAGTTGGGCGCTCGCTCATCTAGATCTGGAAGTGGCCGAGGGCGAAGCGCTGCTCGTGGCGGGCGCGAACGGCTCGGGCAAGACGACGCTGCTGCGCATCGTCTCGGGCCTGCTACGGCCCACTGCCGGAGAGATCACCGTCCTCGGGGCAGACCCGAGATCGGAGCGCCTCGCCTGCCGCAGCCGGCTATCGCTAGTGTCACACCGTGGCTACCTCTACGAGCGGCTCACGGCACTGGAGTCGGTGCGGCTCTGGGGGCGAGCAGCGGGCAAGCCTGCCGACGGCGCGCGGCTCGCCGGGGTACTGGCCGAGGTCGGCCTGACGGAGCGAGCGTCGAGCCTCGTCTCCACCTTCTCGGCCGGCATGCGCAAGCGGCTGACACTCGCCCGGAGCCGCATCGAAGAGCCCGATCTGCTGCTGCTCGACGAGCCCTTCGCCGCCCTGGACGCCGAGGGTCAAGAGCTCGTAGCCCAGTGGGTCAGAGAAACTCGCGATCGAGGCGCGACGGTGGTCGTGGCCTCCCACCAGCTGCGTCAGGCGTCGGTGCTGTGCGACAGGGCCATTCTTCTCGAGGACGGCCAGAGGGTCTGGCGAGGAGCGGCGGCTGAACTGCCGGAGAGAGTCGAGGCGGGGGCTTGACGATCCTGCGAGACATCTGGCTGGTGTTGAAGAAGGACCTCCTGCTGGAGTGGCGCAGCCGGGCGCGCATTCTCTCGGTGGTGCTTTTCGGGATCGTCGCGTTGGCGCTCTTCTCGTTCGCCGCCGACGCCAACACGGTGGTGCTGCAGACGACCGCGGCCGGCTTTCTCGTGCTGGCGCTGCTTCTGAGCTCGACTCTCGCTCTTGGAGAAAGCTTCCGCATGGAGCAGGAAGACGAGGCCATCGAGGGGCTTCTGCTACTGCCGATGAACCCTGTCGCCATCTTCTACGGCAAGGCGCTGTCGAACACCCTCTTCCTCTGCCTCCTGGGCCCCGTCTTGGCTGTCGCGGCGGTCCTGTTTTATGCTGTCGAAACGAGCTTCGGCGAGCTCGCCAAACTCGTTCTGCTATGGACGCTCGCAGCAGCAGGGCTATCGGCCCCGGGAACCCTATATGCGGCCATGACGTGTCGACTCAGAAGCCAGGACGTACTGCTACCGATCGTGCACTACCCACTGGTTATTCCCGTGCTAATGGCATCTGTAAAGTCGATGGATCTCATCCTCAACGGCGACCCCATGGGGCAGATGCGCCCATGGACGATGGTTCTAGTTGCCTTCGCGACGATCTACTGGGCGCTCGGGGGTCTGCTGTTTCCCTTCGCCATCGAGGAGTGACCTCGTGACGCTACCCTCTCCCAGACGCTGGTCTGGCTGGCTCGGGCTCGCTCTGATCCTCGTCGGCAGCTACGTCGGACTGGCCATCGCTCCGCCCGATCGGCACATGGGCGACGTCGTGCGATTGCTCTACATCCACGTTCCCACCGCATGGAACAGTCTGCTGTTCTTCACCATCGCCGGCGGCTTCGCCGTCGGCTCGCTTTGGACCGGGCAGGAGAAGTGGGACGACTTGACCGTGGGCACGGTCGAGACTGGGGTCGTGCTGACGGGACTGCTCCTGGTGCAAGGAATGATCTGGGGCAGGCCGACTTGGGGGATCTGGTGGAGCTGGGGCGACGTGCGCATGGTGTCGTCTTTTCTGATGCTGCTGCTGTTCGCCGGGGTGCTGTCCCTGCGCAGCTTCATCGATGATCCGGTGCGCAGAACTTCGTGGACCGCCGTCGCCACGATCATCGCCTGGGTCGACGTCCCGATCGTCTACTACTGCGTGCGCTGGTTCCGCAGCCTTCACCAGGCAAAGTCGACGGTCGACACGATGGATCCCATGATGGTCCTGCCGATGCGAACGAACGCCTTCGCAATTCTCTTTCTCGGCATCTGGTTTCTGACAATGCGGGCCGCCATCGAAGCCCGCCGCAAGCAGTCGGAGGACATTCCGGCACCCGCGCCCGTAGGCGCGGCCGAAGGCGTCTGAATGGCACCAGAGGGCGTTATAATCGATGGCTGGAACTGGGTAATCGCCGGTTACTCTGTAACAGTTGTCGTTCTGGTCGGATACACGCTGAGCCTCTTTTCCCGCTACCGCAAGAGCAAAGACTGACGATGTCGCAAGAACTACGAAGTAGGCGTCTGTTCGCGGTGGCGGCGATCGCGGTCGTGGCCGCGGTCTTGGGTACCCTTGCCTACGGCAACATTGGCGAGAACCTGGTCTACTACTGGGGTCCCACCGAGCTCTTGGATGCTGGCGATGACGCCGTGGGAGCCAGCATCCGCCTCGGCGGCCTCGTGGTTCCCGGCTCGATCGTACGCAGCGCCGACAGCCTCGATCTTCGCTTCCGGGTGACCGACGGCACATCGACCATTCCGGTGTACGCCTCGGCGGTTCCCCCGGCCATGTTTCGTGGCGGCATCGGCGTGGTCATCGAAGGAACGGCCCGCAAGGACGGCGTCTTCGAGTCGCGCCGGCTGATGGTCAAGCACGACAACGAGTATCGAGCCCCAGGCGACGGCGAAGATCGCGACATGCGCGAGATGATGAAGAGCCTGCAGCTCGAGGCTACCGGGGGATGACCCCCCAGATCGGGCAAGGGCTCGTCCTCCTTGCCCTTCTACTCTGCGCCGTAGGGTCGCCCGTCGGCTTCGTCGCCGGTGCCAACCGCTCGCCGGTAGGCCTGGCCTGGACCCGCAGGCTCGCCCTCGGCTTCGCCGCTGCGATGGTGGCGGCGAACGTGCTGATGGTGATCGCGCTCTTGAGCCACGACTTCTCGGTCTCCTACGTCGCGCAGGTCGGTTCGCTCTCAACGCCGGTGCACATCACGATCTTCTCGCTCTGGTCGTCGCTGGAGGGGTCGATCCTGTTCTGGGGCCTCATCCTCGGCGTCTACGTCGCCGGCGTGGCCATCCTGCAGCGCCGCGGCCACGAGGACTACCTCGCCTACACGCTCGGCACCGCACTGGCGATCGGGCTCTTTTTCAGCTTTCTCATTGCCGGGCCCGCCAACCCCTTCGCAGCAACGCCAGCACCGATTCCTACCGACGGCCCTGGACCGAATGCGTTGCTTCAGAACCACCTACTGATGGCAATCCACCCGCCGACCCTGTACCTCGGCTACGTCGGCATGACGATCCCCTTCTCCATGGCGGTGGCGGCGCTGCTGCGCGGCCAGCTCGGTCCGACGTGGCTACTACCGCTGCGAAACTGGCTGCTCGTGCCGACCGGCCTTCTGTCACTCGGCATCATGCTCGGCGGCTGGTGGTCCTACGAGGTCTTGGGCTGGGGCGGGTACTGGGCTTGGGACCCGGTCGAGAACGCGTCCTTCCTACCGTGGTTGACGGCCATCGCGGCACTTCACTCGGCCATCGTTCTGCAGCGCAAGGGAACGCTGAAAGCGTGGACCGTGGTGTTGGTGATGATCACCTTCCTGTTGACCATCCTTGGCACCTTCCTGACCCGATCGGGAGTAGTCAACTCGGTCCACGCCTTCACCCAGAGCCCGATCAGCCCACTGTTTCTGGGGTTTTTAGGCGTACTTCTGATCTTCGTCATCGTGCTCCTGAGCCTGCGCATCGACACGCTCGTCGGCGAGCCCACGAAGGACGCTCCCCTGGGGCGCGAGACCGCCTTCCTGGTGAACAACCTGCTGTTGGTTGCCGTGATGTTCACGGTGCTGATCGGTACCACCTTCCCGATCGTCGCCGAACTCGTACGTGGCGTACGAGTCTCCGTGGGCGAGCCCTACTACAACCGGATGGCGGTGCCGGTCTTCCTGGGCTTGTTGCTTCTCATCGGCATGGGCCCGGCATTGCCGTGGGGCACGTCGGACCCAAAAAAGGTTCGTCGCGCGCTCGGACGCCCTCTGATCGCCGTACCCATCGGGCTTGGCGTGGCCCTCGCCGCAGGAGCGCGAGAGATCGGTCTGCTGGTGACCGTTGCCTTCGCCAGCTATGCCCTGTGGGTCACGGCCCAGCAAGGACTCGACCCGGCCCGCCGGCGGCGCCGCCGAGGCGAGGCTCTGTTGAAGGCCTTCGGCGAATCAGTAGCGAGAGCACCCCGGCGACTCGGTGCCTACACCGTGCACTTCGGCGTCATCATGACCTTCGTCGCGATCGCCGTGAGCTCGACCTTCCAGACCGAGCGTGAGGCCACCCTCGGTCCCGGCGACAAGCTCGAGATCCGCGGCTACGAGCTCACCTTCGAGAAGGCCGAGGGGGTACAGGAGTCGAACCGTTTCCGCCAGACCGCCGACGTCGCGTTGCAGCGCGGCGGCCGCGAAATCGGCAGCCTGTCGCCCTCGATCAACCACTACACGTCGAACATGGACCCGATGGCGACACCCGCCGTTCGTACGGCGATCACCCACGACCTCTATCTGACGCTCATGAACGTTTCCACGGATGGCAGCATCGGACTGAGGGCGATCGTCACTCCAGGAGTGCTGTGGATCTGGGTAGGTGTCTTCATCATGGTCGGGGGCACCGCGCTCTGCCTCGTCCCGCCTCGGCGGCGCGCGACGCCCCCCTGAAGGAGTCGACTCGGTGAACCGGCTGCCACTCATAATCGGCGCAGTGATCGCCGTTCCGATGATCGTGTTTCTCGCGCTCGCGCTCGACATCAACCACGACGTCATCGAATCCCCCCTGATCGGCAAACCCGCTCCGGGCTTCGTGCTCGACTCATTCGAAGGCGACTCGATCGAGCTCGGCGAGCTCGAGGGGACGCCCCTGGTCGTCAACTTCTGGGCCAGCTATTGCCAGCCGTGCGTCTACGAGCATCCACTGCTCACGGCCGCCGCCCGCGACCTCACGGGAAGCGTCAACTTCGTCGGCGTCGTTCCGCCGGAGGACACCGCCGAAGCGGTCGACCGCTTCACCTCACGCCTCGGCGCCTGGGGACCGACCTACTACGACAGCGACGGCCGAGTATCGATCGCCTACGGCGTCGGCAAGCTGCCGGAGACCTACTTCGTCGACGCCGCAGGAACCATCCAGCACAAGCACGCGGGCCCCCTCGACCCGCAGACGCTGGCGACCGCGCTGGAGAAGATCCTCTGATCCCGGAAGTGCTGATTCGCTTGACGATAGGGCTCACGACGGCCCTCGTGCTGGTCGCCGTGGCGCTGGCCGCGCAGGTCGAAGGCCGCAGTGTAGACCCGATGGCCGCGCTCGGAACACCAGCTGGCCCTCCGATCGAAGGAGACGACCTCACCGAGCAGACTCTCTCGCTGGGTTCCAAGATGCGCTGCCCGGTGTGCCAGGGCGCCTCGATCGCAGACTCACCAAGCCAGCAGGCCGTCTCGATGCTCGGCCAGGTGCGTGACCTATTCGCGGCCGGCTACAGTGAGACGCAGATCCTCGAATACTTCGAGCGCTCCTACGGCGAGTTCATACGTCTGCAGCCGCGGGCCAGGGGTTTCAATCTGATCGTGTGGCTGGCGCCGCTGGCTGCCGTGCTCGGCGGTGGCGCACTAGTGGCAGCTCGCGCCCGTAGCAGAGCCGCCGCCGGAACCGGCTCGTCCGCCGAAGACCTCGACGCGTACCTGGAGCAAGTCCGTTCGGAGGTGCGGGAGTGAACTGGGACTCGTCGATCCCAGGCTTGATCGTCCTCGCCGTCGGACTGCTCGGCGGAGCCATCCTCGCGGCACGACTCCGGCGCGGTGGCGTGCAGAGCGGCCGTGGCCGCGAGCTGGAGATCGTCGATCTCGAGGGTCGGCGCGACGAGATCTACGGCAAGCTCCGCGAAGAGGATGGCGAGAGTCTCGGGGCCGAGGAGCGCGAAAGCCTCGAGCTGGCGGCCGCACGCGCGCTCAAGCGCCTCGATGAGCTCGCGTCGAAGAAAAAGGCCTCGAAGGATCGACGGTCCAAGCCTGAGGGGCACTCGCCGGCGCCCGCGCCGCAGCCCGCCCGCGCTGGGATCACAGGCTTCGCCATGGGTGTCGGCATGACCGCGCTCGTGGCCCTGCTGGTGTTTTGGGCGAATCGTGACGCAGCCCCGCGCCCCGAGGACACCGTAGGACCGATTTCCGCTCCAGCACCCGACGACGTGATGCACGACCGGCTGCAGGAGATGTCCTCCCAGGGGCGCGAGCGCGTCGGTGCGCTGATAACGCGGCTCGAGGCCAACCCCGGAGATCTCGGTGCACGCAAGGCACTCGCCGAGACGTTCATTATGGAGGGGCTCTTCGTCGAAGCCTTCGAGCAGAGCGAAGTGATCCTCGCGGAGAGCCCAGGTGACGTCGACGCGCTCTACTTCCAGGGTCTGGTCCGCCTGACGATGGGCCAGTCCGAGCTGGCCCGCGAGCTCCTGGACCAGGCTCTTGAGTCCCAACCCGACTTCGTAAGCGCGCGGCTGGTCCGCGGCATCACCCGACTGCGCACCGACGACAGGCCCGGAGCTCTCGACGACTGGCGGGCGGGACTGACCGCGGCGGGAGACGCCCACCCCGGGCTGGAGCAGCTCATCCGACTCGCGGAGTCCGGCGCCACAATGGCACAGATCCTCGGCACTCCGGTTCGCGAGCCGGAGCCGCAGCTCACTCCGGCTGGAACACCCATTCCAGAGGTCCAGGGTGAGCCCTACAGGGCCCATTTGACTCTGGCCCCCGGCGCCGAGCTGCCAGCGGGCCCGCTCACCCTGTTCGTCTCTCTCCGTGGGGACGCGCCAGGCCCTCCAGCCGCGGTCCAAAACATCCAGGCCCCGGCCTTTCCGCTGGATATCGAGCTCGACGAGCGCCACTCCATGCTCGGCCGCCCTCTCCCCGCCTCCGGCACCCTGCGTGCCCGCATCGACCAGGACGGCAACGCCTCCACCACGCAGCCCGGCGACCTCGCCGCGGAGGCCCTTACGTCGCGCGGCGACGCCGTCGAGCTCGAGCTCGCCACACTGGACTGATCGGGATCAGGCGCCCTTCGCCAGCCGGTCTGCGAGTATCCGAGGCAATCCCGCTCTGAGGATGCGCCGCTGAGCGCGACCGACCGAGTACTCGTTGCGGAACCACTGCACGACCCCGCGATCGCTGTCGTAGATCATGGAGGCCGCGCGGGGGTCGCGATCACGCGGCTGGCCCACGGCTCCGGGGTTGATGTAGTAGCGCACCCCCGGCCGTAGCTGTAGGTGGCCCTCGCCGTCGGTCAGCCGTGCACCGGCGACACCTTGCTCCCCGTAGGTGAAACAGCAGGCGACATGGGTGTGCCCGAAGAAGCAGAGAGAGAACTCGGAGCGGTGGAACACCTCGAGCGCCTGTGCCTCGTTGAAGACGTAAAAGTCCTCGTCGGCGGGCGAGCCGTGGCAGCAGAGAAAGCCGTCGACGTCCAACGGGCCGGTGGCGAGCGCCGCGAGGTAGTGCTGGTTGCCGACGGTAAGCCGCTCCTGGGTCCAGCGCGCCGCGGTCAGAGCCACGGCGTTGAAGCCAACGCCCTCCTCCAGACCGGCACAGACCTTGTCGTGGTTGCCGCGGATCGAGCGCACGTCGCCCTTGAGGTGGCGTACGGTGTCGAGCACCTGGTTCGGAGCGGCCCCGTAGCCAACCAAATCGCCGAGCAGCACCACCGTGTCGAAGCGCTTTCGTCGCACGTGGCGAAGCACCGCCTGAAGGGCATCCTGATTGCCGTGGATGTCGGACAGGATCAAGTAGCGCACTCGTCCTCCAGTAGGGCGCAGATTCTTTCAGCAACCTGCGCCGGCGTGTCGTCGATCTTCGACTCGACCCGAAGATGGCATCTGCCGTAGGCCGGTCGGCGCTGCGCATAGCGCCGTTCGGCAAGCTCGGGATCTCGGAACAGCGGTCGAGTCGCTGCGTCGCCGACCCTGGCACGGAGCACGTCGAAGCCACCGTCGAGAAAGATCACCCGACCGCTTCGAAGCATCAGCTCGACGTTCGCTTCCTCCTCCACTGCGCCACCGCCGGTCGCCACGACGGCGTCGCCCAGGCGTGCGCACTCCGCGATCACAGCACCCTCGAGCACCCGAAACTGCGCCTCACCCTCAGCGGCGAAGATCTCCGGAATGGTCTTGCCGAAGCGGGTCTCGATCGCCGCGTCGGTGTCTACTAGCGGCACCCCTAGCCGGCCGCTCAGCGATCGACCCACGGTGGTCTTGCCGGAGCCCATGAAGCCGGTGAGCCAGATCAACACGCGCCCGCCTCTAGCCGTTGTGCCGAGGCTACGAGGGCTCGACAATTCGCACCGACGTCGCCACGGCAGAGCGCACCGATCATCGCCACCGAGTCGGCTCCTGCCGCCAGCACCTGGACCAGATTGGCCGCGCCGATGCCGCCGATGCCGACGATCGGCTTGTCCGTTACGGCTCGCGCCGCAGTGACGAGCTCGAGCCCGACTACCGGATTGGGATTCTTCTTGCCCGAGGTAGCGAATACCGGTCCCACGGCAATGACGTCGACCGCCGGGTCGGCGTGAGCCTCCTCGACCTGCTGGAGATCGTGGGTCGATCGGCCCAACCATGGGTCGTCGCCCAATACCACCCGCGCGGCCGCAGGAGGTAGGTCGTCCTGGCCGAGGTGGACGGCGGAGGCGCCAACCACCGCTGCGACGTCGGGCCGATCGTTGACCCACAGGGTCGCACCGTGTGCAGCCGAGATCTCCAGGCACGCCTCCACCGCCAGGCACAGATCGCGGTCGCCCAGCGACTTCGCTCGCAGCTGGACCCAGGACACTCCGGCAGCCACAACGGCGGACACACTCTCGAACGAATCTGAAACGACAGCGGCATCGACGATGGCGTAGATCGGCGGCACGTCTGCGCGCACGATTCGACCCGCCGTGCTCACCCCTCCTCCTCGCGCATGCGGTCCAGAAATCCGGTCGTGAAGTCGCCGGCGATGAATCCCTCGTGTGCCAGTACCTTCCGGTGCAGAGGGATGGTGGTGTCGACCCCCTGGACCTCGAAAAACTCCAGCGCCCGCAGCATACGTAGTCTCGACTCCTCGCGATCGTTGCCGAAGGCCACCACCTTGGCGATCAGCGAGTCGTAGAAGGGCGGGAAGTCGTAGCCCTCGTAGCTGTGGGTGTCGACCCGAATGCCGGGGCCGCCCGGAGTGTGGAAGGTCTGCAGGCGGCCTGCAGAGGGGATGAAGGTGCGTGGATTCTCCGCGTTGACGCGGCACTCGATGGCGTGACCGGTGGGAGCCCGGCTCTCGTCGATCGACAGTGGACGACCGGCTGCGATCGCGATCTGCTCTTTCACGATGTCGACCCCGGTCACCATCTCGGTGACCGGATGCTCCACCTGTACCCGGGTGTTCATCTCCATGAAGTAAAAGGATCCGTCCTCGTCGAGCAGGAACTCTACGGTGCCGACATTGTGGTAATCGACGTGGCGAGTCAGCCGCAGGGCCGCCTGCGTGATCTCGCGTCGCATCTCCGCATTCAAGGCTGGCGACGGCGACTCCTCGATCAGTTTCTGGTGGCGCCGCTGGATCGAGCACTCCCGCTCTCCGAGGTGCACCGCCCGGCCATGCGTGTCGGCCATCACCTGCACCTCGATGTGGCGTGGCGCGGTGAGGTACTTCTCAAGATACATCGAACCGTCCCCGAAGGCGGCGGTCGCCTCGGCGCTGGCCGTCACGAAGTGCTGATCGAACTCTTCCGAGCTCCCAACGATCCGCATGCCACGACCGCCACCGCCCGCGGCCGCCTTGAGGATGACCGGGTAGCCGATGTCGTCTGCCAAGCGAGCGCCGAGCTCGGGCCCGGAGAGCGGCTCCTGGCTACCTGGGAGGATCGGTACCCCAGCGACTGCCGCGGTCTCGCGCGCCTTGGCCTTGTCACCCATCAGGCGAATCGTCTCGGGCTTGGGTCCGATCCAGGCCAGCCCACACTCCGCGAGGACCTCCGCGAAATACGCACTCTCGGCCAGGAAACCGTACCCCGGGTGGATCGCGTCGGCCCCGGTGATCTCGGCGGCAGATACGATGGCCGAGATATCGAGATAGCTGTCCTTCGCCGGCGGAGGTCCGATGCACACATCCTCGTCGGCATACGTGACGTGAAGGCTGTTCTCGTCGGCCGTGGAGTGCACCGCGACCGTGGCGATGCCGAGCTCGCGGCAAGCCTGAATGACCCGCAGCGCGATCTCGCCGCGGTTTGCGATCAGAATCTTCTCGAACATCGATTGCGCCAACGACTCGCCAGGGAGCAGGATCAAGCTCTCTGTGCATCCCTGGGCCTGCGCGGCGAGCGCCCCCCGGAGGGACAACAAACTAGTGCGGCCCGTGCTACTTGCACGGGTTGCACTAGTCGGTCTGGATGCAGAACAGCGGCTCGCCGAACTCGACGGGGTGCCCGTTCTCGGCGAAGATCTTCAACACGACGCCCGCCACGTCACACTCGATCTCGTTCATCAGCTTCATCGCCTCGACGATGCAGACCACCTGCCCCTTCTCGACCCGGTCGCCGACCTTGGCGTAGGGCTCCGCGTCCGGGCTGGACGCTGCATAGAAAGTGCCGACGATCGGTGAGGGGAGCACGTGGCCCTCTGGCTCTGGCGGAGCCTGGGGAGCCGCGGGCTCGGTCGGCGCTGGCGCCGCCGAAGCGCCCGAAACCACCGCCGCAGCCATCGGTGCCGACGCAGCCTCGCCCGGGGAGCTGACCCGGAAGTGGAAGTCCGCCTCGCGCACCTCGACACCGCCGAGCTTGTTGCTCGCGACGAGATGGATCAGCTCTTTCATCTCTTCGAATGTCAACACTCGTGCGTTCTCCTGCGGATGGTTGTTCGGCGGGACTCGGAGCCACTCGGACCCAAAGCCGAGAGACTATATCGCGTCGTTGACGGCCGGTTTCGCAGGATCCGGGACGCCCAGAAGGCCCGCTCTCGAGCTCGCCAGCGCGAGCCCCCGCCGGGCACGCTCGTCGTCCGGGTCAGAAGCGAGAAGGTCCTCGAAGATCACGGCGGCCTCGCGTCGATGGCCCTGCTCTAGGTACAGCTCTCCCAAGGTCACACTGACCCGCGCGCGACGCGCGACCGACCGCTGTGCGCCTCCTGATGGAATGGCCGAGACCTCCCGGCGTAGCGATTCGAGTTCCGGATCGGCGGTGTCGAGCGCACCGTAGCGGGCTAGGTGACATTGCGCGGCACGGCGATCCCCGAGAGCCACCGCTGCGCGAACCGCGAGTTTCTGCGCCACCAGTTGCGACGGATCGCGTCCCAGCACCGCCTCGGCCTGCTCCAAGGCCTCCATCGCACGCTCCAGCCGCAGTAGGTAGCGGCACCGTGCTACCTGAGCGGCCAGATGTGTAGGGCGCTCTCTGAGCTCCACCTCCACCATTCGCAGAGCCTCGGCCGTCTCGCCGCGGCGATGGTGCGCCTCGGCGGTGGGAAGGGAGTGTCGCAAACTCCGACTCAGCTCAGCCCGATGACTACGTCGACAGAAGCGTCGGAGGCGGCACCCGTGAGCGCGGTCACGGTGGCGATACCGGCCGCGCCGTTGCCGGAGAGCGTGACCCGAACTACACCGTCATCGTCAGTAGAGCCACGATCGCTGGACAGGGTCCCGAGGGTGGTCGAGAAGTGGACCACCGTGCCCGGGTTCACCGGAAACCCGGTGCTCTTGCGGGCCACGACCGTGATCGAAGACTTGCCGTTCGAGGCGATCAAGCTGGGACTGGCGGAGATAGTGAGGATCGAGCCGGTTGGCGCCACCGGATCCGAGCTATCGCACCCCAAGGCGAGAAGACTCAGAGCACATACCAACGCCAAGGTTCGCATGGCCCGAGTCTAAAGAAACGACCAGGGTAGGAACACCCACCCCGGCCGATATTTCCGTCAGCTCGAGACGACGCGACTACGGCTCGATCGCACAGGTATCGTCGCAACCGTCGAGGTTGTCGAGGTTGCCGTCGTCGCACTCCTCCTCTCCGGCTTCGACGAAGCCATCACCACAGAAGGCGTCCTCGCAGGTGGTGGGACAGTCGTCCGTGTCGTCGAGATCGCCGTCGTCGCACTGCTCACCGGTGTCGAGGACGCCGTTGCCGCAGGCTTCGAGCTCGCAAGTGTCGGAGCAACCGTCACCGCTCTGGACGTTGCCGTCGTCGCACTCTTCCTGCGGATCCGGAATGCCGTCTCCGCACTCTTCGACCGTGCAGTCGTCGCGACAGCCGTCGCCGTCGGCACCGTTGGCGTCGTCGCACTCCTCGCCCCGGCCGGAGTCGGTCAAGCCGTCACCGCAGAACGGGACCACGCAGTTGTTACGACAATCGTCGTTGTTATCGGTGTTGCCGTCGTCGCAGTCCTCACCCTCGTCGAGCTGCGAGTTTCCGCAGGAAGCGGGAATTCCGAAGCCGAAGTAGGTGAACGCGTCGAACGCGGTGTAGGTGGTGACCACGGTGGCTCCGCCGGTACCCCCAGCCCCGAGAAGATCGACCTTGACGTCGACCGCAGCGAACTGGCCGTCGAACAGCGCCCCCGCCGTGTACTCGGGAACCGTCGCCACGATCTGGCTCGATGTCACCGAGCTGACCTGGGCAACGTCCGACGACGCGCCGATCGAGACACCCGAAGCGCCCAGAGCGAGGGCACCCCCAGATCCCGTTGCGCCGACGAAGGTGACCTGGAGCGGCTCAGCGAAGTTCTCGCCATCGATGACCACCGTCACGCCGCCCGTCTTCGAAGAAGAGTTGGGTGTGACGGATGCGATGAAGAGGAACGACTCGCGCGTGATCATCACGTCGCGGCGTGCCATTGCGTTCTGGAACGCGACCTCGACGGTCGCGGTTCCTTCATCGACACCGGAAAAGACTTCGAAAACCACGCCGCCGCCGAAAGTCTGCAGAACCAGGGCGCTCGAGCCTGTTGTCGGATCGCCGATCAGGCCGAGGGTGGTCGAAACGATCACGGTGGCGCCGTCCGGAGGCGGCGTAGCCGTGTCGCGGTTGCTGATCGTAGCGGCGAAGACAATGCTGTCGCCGCCGGCCTCCATGGTGTTGGCCGACGAGTCGATGGCTATCGCCCAGCGCCCGGTGACGACGCCGCCGGGCAGCGGCGGCTGCTCGGGCTCCGTCGGAGAATCGGTGGAACAGCCCGCCAGGATCAGGAACAGTGTCCCGAGAGCCATGAGACCGACGGTTGTGAATCGCAGTCTGGTCTTCATCTCCACATCTCCCGGTCTACACGGTGAACTCGACGGTGAACGACGCAACGTTCGATTCCACCGCCTCGCCCGCGATACTGCGGCCAAAGAATTTCAAATGAAAGTTGAGGCTGGTCGTAGTCCGACCGGTCTCGCGGTCGAAGCCGCCGTTCTCGATCAGGTAGTCCGAGAGGGGGGGGGCGTTCAGCTGATCCGAAGTCATGATCGGAAGGTTGTCGTAGGTGTTGCTGCCTCCCGCAGGGGTGACACCAAAGATCTTCTGGACTAGAGGCGGCGGCAGCAGCGTGCCGCCGTCCCCGCGAGAGTACGTCACCTCGTAGGAGTTCATCTCGATGTTCATCAGGTCCGAAGAACCACTGGACCGGTTCTTGAGGATCGAGGTGATTGTGATCTGATCCATCGTCAAGAGCCCCCCGGCGAAGCGCAGCCCGTTCACGCTCACCTGGGTGGGCAGAGCTTGGAAGTCGGTGATCGAGAGGACTACACCGCCCCCGTCGCTGCGTTCGACCCGCCCGTCACAGCCCGCGAGGAGTAGGAGCGTGACCAGCGGAATCAGAATCTTGCCTACGCGTTTCATTGGTTTCCTCCCCACCCGCGTCGCGTCCGCCGACCTCATAGCTGGACGATCCTGGGAGTGATGAAGATCAACAGCTCTTCGTTGGTGTTGTTCCGGTTCTTGTTGCGGAACAGCGCGCCAAGAATCGGCACGTTGGCCAGCCCTGGAACCCGGTCCTCGTTCTCGCTGGTCGAGACCTCGTAGATACCTCCGATGACCGTCGTACCGCCATCGCGAACCAGAACCCGCGTCCTGGCCTCGCGCGTTGCGATCGGAGCGTTGGTAGCACCCACGACGGCAAAGGCGAGCTGCGGCTCACGCTTTTGGATGTTGATCTCCAAGAGCACGGTGCCCTCCGCTGTGATGTGCGGAGTCACGTCGAGTCGAAGCGTCGCGTTGACGAACTGAACGGTGACGGTGTTGTTTGCCACCGTCTGCACCGGAATCTGGAGGCCGCTCTGGATCGATGCGCGCTCGTTGTTGAGCGTCGCGATCTTCGGCGCAGAGATCACGTTGACCAAACCCTCGCTCTCGGCAGCGATCAGGAGCGCGTCGAGCTGGAACGTGTTCAACACGTTGCCCATTGTCACTCCGAGTAGACCGTTCGTTCCCCCGGAAAGCAGCGAGGTCCGGCCGTCAATGGTGCCGTTGTTGGGGAACTCGAGACCTGTCGTATTGCCGGTTTCAGCTCTGGCGGCGTAACTGTAGCCCCACTCGACACCAAGTGACCGAGAGAAGTTCTTGGTGGTCTCGACGATCCTTGCCTCGATCATCACTTGCTCTTCCGGAATGTCCAGGTTCTCGATGATCTGAATCACCTGATCCATGAAAGCAGGAAGCTCCTGAATGATCAGGGTGTTCGTACGCGCATCGACAATCACGCTGCCGCGCTGGCTGAGGATCCCGCCCGCACGACCTCCGGACTGGAGAATGGTCGCAACTTCACCCGCGCTGGCGTAGCTGATGCGACGCATCACCGTGGTCAGAGGAATCGACAGCGACTTGGCATTCTGGAGGCGTTGCTGCTCCTCGGCCTCCGTGGCGAGTTGGTCTACCGGCGCGATGCGCAGGATGTTGCCGTCGAGCTCCATGCCGAGGCGATTGATCTTGAGGATCTGCTCGAGGGCCTGGTCCCAGGGAACCGCGTCGAGCTCCAATGTCAACGGACCGGAAACTCCGGGTTGGATGACGACGTTCAAGCCACTGATGCGAGCGAGCGAACGCAGGACCTCAGTAATCTCGGCGTCTTTCAGCGACATGCTGATGGGATCGCCGAAGTACTGCTTCTGGCCGGAGACGTTAGTCACGCCGAATCGCGGCGCCGTACCGCCATCGCCTTCGAAGGTAATGCCCTCGGCTAGTCCACTGTCGTCGGGCTCCTGAGCCACCGTGATCACCGGCGGCGCGCTGGGAGCGATCTGGGCGATGGTGAGGGCCTCGACCGGGGCAGTCACGGGTGCCGCCGATACGACCGTCGTCTCGACCTCGGTCTGCACGGGCGACTGCGGCTCCGGCGTTTCCTCGAGCGACGCGAAGAGCTCGTCAAAGTTGCGCTCAGGGGTGGCCGTATTGGGCGGCGGGTTCTGCGCCGGCTGCGGCGACGGTGTCTGTGCGAGAACGGCTACCTCGAGAATCAAGTCCTCTTGTAGCTCCGGCTCGATCCGCTCGGGAATCTCGGCGGCGACCGGACGGACGGCCTGCTCGCGCGCCAGCTCACCGACGACCGGGTCCGGCGTAACAGTGGCGATCTGAAAGGTTCTGGGAACCTCGATCTCGATCTCTGGCTCCGGCGCGTCGGCAATCACCTCGGGCGCACCCGCGCCGTCCGAGAAGCGGACCACCAGGCCATCATCAGCCACACCTACCCAGGCAGTGGTGCTCTCGGCTAGATCGAAGACCACACGAGAAACCGGCTCTGGCTGCGACCGGTATTGCGTCATCCTTACGCGTTGCACGATGTCCGAAGAGACTGTAAGTGCCCCGCCAGAGCCGGTCTTCACCGCTCCGGCAAGATCGATCACCAGTCGTGGCGGATCCTGGAGTTGAAAACCCGAGTAAGCGAACTCTCCGTCGCCTTTGATTCGGACCAGGGTCCTACCGGGTTGGGCGTCGACCTCGACGCCATGTAGTTCGGTGGCACGGTTTCCGCTCGGAAGCGGAGCCACGAAGGGATCCTCCGGCGTCGCTTCGGGAAGCGGCGAAAGAGCCTCCATCGCGCCGACAGTGGGCGCCAAGGCGACCCCCATCAGTAGGGTGGCTCCCAACAGCCCCAGAGAACGACGGGCCCGCTGTCCGCAAGCCGATCTTCTTTCAGATGTCACATTTTTCCCCATGTCTTCCGCCTCCAACCCGTCCCAAGGAACTAGGGCGTGAGCTTCTTCACTACTTCCCGAAACGGCTTTGGAGCCGTCGGATCTCGGACATCCTGCCGGAACACGACTTCGGCGCTCTCGTTACGAGTGAAACTGATGGTAAGCACGTCGCCGTCGTACAGCTCATCCCCCTGACGGACGAGGTAGCTCTTGGTCTTGTCAGCTGACTGGACCTGGGCCACCGGCCCGGCACCGGTGACGAACACGCCAGTCACGTTGACTTCTTCGATGAGTAGGCCCGCCACCCCGTCAGGGCGCGGTCCGAGGATCTCTGGCTGCTCCCTTACGCTGAGCAGCGAGCGGAAGGGATCACGCCGGTCCTCGGAATCGTAGGTGTATCCCGAGCCCTCGAGGACCTCCTCGTCTTCTTGAAGCATGCGATCGATCGCGTCGAGACGCTCAGGCCCGGCAGCTGCTGCCGGCTCTTGTGTGGCCTCGGTCTCCTCCTGCCCCCAGATCGGACCACCGAGGCTTAGAGCGAGTACAACGATCAGTGCGAGCCGGGAGATCACGCGCCACCCTCCACGACAGCCACAGGTTCCTGGCTCTTGTACACGAACGTCTTCGCGGTGAAGGACGCCCGGATCGTGTGCGGCCCAGTCGAATTGACGCCACCGGCGCGGTCGATCCGCAGATTGTCGACATTGAAGATTCGCGAGAAGCGGCTCATGCGATCAAAGAACCTGGCCAGGTTGTGGTACGTCCCGTCCACACGAACCGTGATCGGCCATTCGTTGTAGAAGTCTCGCTCGATCTCGCCGCCCGGCCGAAACTCGGTCAGGACGAAGTCCTCCTGCTCAGCGAGGGAGCGGAATCGGCGCAGCACGGTCTGCACGTCGCGACGCGGCGGCAGGATCCGTAGCAGCCGGTCCAGCTGAACCTCGAGAAGCGCGACCTCTTCTCGGAACTGCGGCAGCTTCGCCTTCGCCGCCAGTCCGCGGCTGACCTTGGCCTGCAGCTCGACGACCTGGCGGTCTTGCGCAGCGATGCGTTGGTTCATCGGCTTGATCTGCAGCTGGAAGCCCAACAACAGGCCCGCGATGGCGAGTCCGCCTCCGAGTGCGGCGCCGATATACCAGGGTTTGCCTTCAAGGCCAGTTTCAATAGCCACAACGTTCTCCTAGCGGGCTGCCGGCTGAGTGGCGCCATCGTCCTCGGCCGCACCCTCTTCCCCGGGCATCGGTACGTTCACCGGCACCGGGACATAGTTGAAGGCAAGGTTGAAGTCGTACAACTGGCCGCGCCAAGTGGCGTTGCGGAGCACCGGCTCCTTGAACTCGCCGACCACGTCCAGATTCTCGATGAAGTTGGCCACCGAGCTGGTGGTAAAGGCACGTCCGGCCAAATTGACTGCAGCCGCGTTCAGCGTCAGGCGATCGAGCCACATGAAGTCCGGCAGTGAGCGCGAGATCTCGTCCATGATCCGAACTGGGCCCCGCTGGTTGTTACGCAGGGTCGAGATCACCTCGATCTTGTGCTCGAGGTCCGCCTTGCGGGCCTCGAAGCGCTCGACCTCGGCGATGATCTCCTCCAGCTCGTCGACGGTCCGCTGCAGGTCCGCGATCTCGGCGCGCTGCGACGCGATGTGGCGATCCTTCGAGAGCCACCATCCGCCGTAGCCCAGCCCGCCAAGCACGACACCGGCGACCAGAACCCAAGATGCGATGTTCTCAGCCGAAACGTCCAGGGCGCTCAACCGCGAGGAGCGGACTGAGGGGCCCTTCTTGCCTTCCGATATGAGGTTGATCCGTATCATGTCTTCAGTCCCCAATCCGTCGCAGTGCGAGGCCGACCGAAACGGCCATCATGGGAGCGATCGACTCGATCCATTCCGAGTTGAAGTCGCTCTCGCGGTACTGAACTCGGCGGAGCGGATTCATCAACTCGAAAGAACAGCTCAACCGCTCCGACAGCATCTCGGTCAGCCCAGGGGTGAGGGCGCAGCCACCGGAAATGACGACCTCGTCGACGGAGCCTTCGCTGGCCGTTGTCGAGAAAAAGTCGAAGGTCTTCTGAATCTCTGAGGCCATCTCAACGCCGACCGTGTCGAGAATCGGCTTCGCCTCGGCGAGGCTGTACCCCTCGATCTCGCGCCCACGTTTGAGGTGCTCAGCGTTCTCGAAGGAGAGGTTGAACTCTCGCTGAAGCGCCTCGGTGAACTGATTGCCACCGAACGTGATGTCTCTCCAAAAGACCGTCTGACCCCGGGCAAGGATGTTGATGTTGGTCACACCCGCGCCCATGTTCACCAGGGCTGTGATCTTGCCGAAGTCGACGTCGTAGTTGAGCTCGTAGGCGTTTTGGATCGCGAACACGTCAACATCGACCAGCGAGGGCGTGCGCCCCGCCTGACCGATCACAGAAACGTAGTCGTTGACCTTGTCGCGCTTGACCGCGACCAGCAGGATCTCCATCTGGTCCGTCGTGCTGCCCTCCTCGGAGAGGACGACGTAGTCCATTCGCACATCGTTGATGTCGAACGGGATGTACTGCTCGGCTTCCCACTGGATCGAGTCCGCGAGGTCCTCGGGACTCATCGTCGGCAGCTCGATCTTCTTGATGATGACCGAGTGGCCGGACAGGGAAGTGGCGAAGCTCGGGTTCTTGACCCGGGTCTCATGGTTCAGCTTCTCGATGGCCTCGACCACCAGCGACGAATCCATGATGGAACCGTCAACGATGGCCTCGGGGGAGAGGGGCTCGATCCCCAGGCACTGCAGGGAGAACTCGCCGCCTTTGAGTTGGTTCAGCTCGACGACCTTGAGAGCAAAGCTCCCAAGGTCGAGGCCGACAACACTCTTCGATCGTGAGAATAGGGCCAACTTCTACCCCCTACAAAAAGGCCATGAATATGGGTATTTAGACCCAAACATCTAAAGCTTTACGAGACCGTATCAACCAAAAAAAGTGGGATGTCAGAACATGTATAAACATCAATATATCAATAAATACTACGGGGCGCCACCCCTACGCCAGTCGCGATTCAAACGTCAGCTCACGCGGTGCGGTGCGGAGGGCGTAGAACGGAAGCCTTTACGACTCCCGCGCTGGCGAGTCACTCGCAGAACCTGCGGCAAACCGAGGATCGCCTCGCGAAGCTTACCGAGCTGTTTCTGGTCGCGAACCTCGACCACGATCTCGATCGTGGCGCGCTCGCCACCGGAACCAGCCGCCTCGATGTTGCGGATGTTCGAGTCGCGCTTGGCGATCACCTCGGTCAGCCGAGCCAACACCCCTGTCTGGTCGAGCGTCTCGACC
Source organism: Acidobacteriota bacterium (assembly GCA_036337765.1). Taxonomy (GTDB): domain Bacteria; phylum Acidobacteriota; class Thermoanaerobaculia; order Multivoradales; family Multivoraceae; genus JAYZDP01. Next base: position 27,061 of record JAYZDP010000050.1, on the reverse strand, counting down.
CGCAGGACCACCGGGTAGACCGTGTCTCCCTCGATCGACCACTGGACCTCGATCTCGCGCTCCGGATGGTAGAGCAGATTCTTGACGTTGGTGCAGTCCTCGGAGTGCACCGAGATGCCGCGGCCCCGCGTGACGTAGCCGACGATCGGCTCGCCTGGAACCGGGTTGCAGCAGCGCGCGATCGCAGCGAGAAGATCCCCCTCACCGCGCACACTCACCGCGGCGCTGGCAGCCGGGAACAGCTTTTCCACAGCTCGCCGGATACGGCCGGGCTCCGCCTCTGTCGGCAGCGACTCACTCTCCACCAGCCGCTTCAGCACGTGCTTGACCTGCGTCTTGCCGAAGCCGATGCGGCTGTAGAGACCCTCGACTCGCGCTAGGCCCTCGGCCTGCAGCAGCTCCTTGAAGGCAACGGACGCGAGCACCGGCTTGGACGGAAGCTTGAGCTTTCGCAACTCCTGCTCGAAGAGCTTGCGGCCGATGTCGATGGCTTCCTTCTTCTGCTGCGTGTTGAGCCATTGACGAATCTTCGAGCGCGCCCGCGAGGTGCGCACCATCTTGAGCCAGTCGCGCGACGGCACCCGAGTCGCCCGGGTCTGGATCTCGGCGACGTCGCCGTTGCGCAGCTCGGTGCGCAACGGTACCAACTTGCCGTTGATGCGGGCACCCGAGCAATGGTGCCCGAGGTCGGTATGCACGCGATAGGCGAAGTCCAACGGGGTCGCACCGCGAGGAAAGGAGTAGACGTCCCCCTTGGGACTGAAGACGTAGACTTCCTCTTGGTAGAGGTCGAGTTTCAGATTCTCGAGAAAGACTCGCGGCTCCTGTTCGGAACGCTGCCACTCGAGCAGCTGCCTGAGCCAACGGACATTGGAGTCGCTCGCCTCCGTCGAGACCCGCCCCTCCTTGTAGCGCCAGTGCGCGGCGATGCCCTCCTCGGCAACCGTGTCCATCTCGTCCGTACGGATCTGGACTTCGAAGGGCCGGCCCTCACTTTGCACCACCGTGGTGTGCAACGACTGGTAGAGGTTCGGTTTGGGAACCGCGATGTAGTCCTTGAACCTGCCGGGAATCGGTCGCCACGTCTGGTGGACGATGCCGAGCGCCGCATAGGTATCGCGGACGGTCGGCGTCACTATGCGGAAAGCCAGATGGTCGTAAAGCTGAGGCAGGTCGATGCCAAGTCGGCCGAGCTTCTGGTAGATCGAGTAGTAGCCCTTCACCCGGGAACTGATATCCGCCTCGATGTCCGCGCCCTCGAGCTCCTTCGCCAAGCGTTCCTGGATGCGACGGGTCGTGGCACGGCCCGACTTGACGCGCTCGCGCAACTGCTGCTGCAGGTCAGCGAACTGCTGCGGGTAGAGATGAAAGAACGACAGGTCCTCGAGCTCGGTCTTTACCCGTGACATCCCGAGTCGATGGGCAAGCGGCGCGTAGATCTCGAGCGTCTCCTGCGCGATGCGGCTCCTCTTTTCCGGCTCTAGATGCTCGAGAGTCTGCATGTTGTGCAGCCGATCGGCGATCTTTACCAGGATGACCCGGATATCGCGCGCCGACGCCAGGATGAGCTTGCGGAAAGTCTCGGCTTGGGCCTGGTCTTTGCGTACGTACTCGTGGCGGCCGATCTTCGACACACCATCGACCAGTGATGCGAGCTCGCGGCCGAAGGCCTCGCTGAGGTCCTCCTTGGTCGCTCCGGTGTCCTCGAGCACATCGTGCAGCAGCGCCACCGCCACACAGCTCGGATCGAACTTCAGCTCGGCGAGCAGGTGAGCGACCTGCAGCGGATGGTTGTAGTACGGCTCGCCGGACTGACGCTTCTGCCCGTCGTGCATTCGGGCCGCATACTCGTGAATCGAGCGCAGCCAGCTCTCGTCGACCTCACGACCGCCAGCTCCCAGGGTCGCCAGCACGTCCTCAAAGCGCACAGGTCCTCGCGGGAGGCTCGGCGCCTCCACCTTGGAGCGGCTGAACGCAATCGTCGGCACGCCGACGATAGTAGCCATGGGGATGACGTGTGTCATCCCCGCGGCAGCTCGCCACGGCGCCGGCATGTCGCGTCGAGCCAGCCAGTATCCACCCGCCTGTCGCCAACTACCAGTCGAAAGATCGCTCAAGTGGCGTCCTCCGGGCCTGCGCTCTGCCGGAGCACCGGGCGGCGAGCGCGCCCCGGAGGGACAACAGGCTAGCGGGGGTCGCGGTATGAGCGCGGCACGCTAATGAAACGCCCCACCGTCATCACCACCGCGACCGCCGCTAGCGCCCCCGGCGCAAGCGTTCCCAAAGCAGGACCGTGGGGCTGGCGACGAAAATCGACGAGTAGGTGCCGACGAGGACGCCCATCATCAGCACGAACGAAAAGCCGCGAAGCACGTCGCCGCCGAAGACGAACAGGGTGGAGACAGCGAGAAGCGTCGTGCCCGAGGTCAGGAGCGTGCGCGACAAGGTCTGGTTGAGGCTGTGATTGATGACGGTCACCAGGCTCTCGCGACGGGTGCGCCGCAGGTTCTCGCGCACGCGATCGAAGATCACCACCGAGTCGTTGACCGAATAGCCGACGACCGTGAGGAACGCCGCGATCGAGGTGACGTCGAACTCATAGCCGAGAACTACGTATAAACCGAGCGCGATCACCACATCGTGTACCAGGGCGACGAGGGCTCCAACGCCGAAGCGCAGCTCGAAGCGGTACCAGATGTACGCCATCATGCCGAAGAGCGAGAAGACCACCGCGAGCACACCCCGGTTACGCAGCTCGCTACCGATCTGCGGCCCGACGTTGCCACCTCCCAGAACCGCGAACGAGCCGAGGCTGGCTCCGCCCTGAATCGTCGACATCGCGGCCGAGCTCACTCCCTCGACCACCTCGATCTGGCTCCAATCCGCGATCAGACCGCTCTGACGTCGCACCTCCAACACCGCCTTAGCGACGCCATCGTAGTAAGCACGCGCGACATCGTCGCCGAGACGCAGCTGGTCGTCCGGATCCTGCTGCACGAGCAGGGTCGCGAGGGTCGCAGCCCCCTGTTGGTTGAGGTCGATGTCGCCGGATCCTGAGTTGAAGGCACCGTCGAGCGCCGCGACCACCTCGTCGCGCTGCCCCTCGTCCTGGCCTACAACCAGCGGCGTCTTGATCAGTACCTCGTTGTCGCCCTCATCGCCGAAGCTCTGGATGCCTGCATCGGCGATTCCCGCTCCCTCGAGAAGGTCGCGAAGACCGTCGACCTCGGGCGGGTCGCGGAAACGCACCACCAGCTGAGTGCCCCCAGCGAAGTCGATTCCCATGTTCAAACCGACAGTCGCTAGCGCTCCCAACGACAGCACGAAGGCAACCAGCGACACCGGCACCATCACGCGCCGGTACTTCATGAAGTCGAAACGACTGTCGCCGAAAAGCTGCATGGGGTCGGGTCAGATCGACAGACGCTCGACTCGCGTGCGCCGGGACAGAAGGAGATCGAACATGAAGCGGCTGTTGAAGACCGCAGTGAAGAGGGACGCGAGGATGCCGATCGACAGGGTCAAGGCGAAGCCACGAATCGGACCGGTGCCGAATTGAAAGAGAAACAGCGCCGCGATCATGGTGGTGACGTTGGCATCGAAGATCGAGGTCCAGGCCTTGCCAAAACCGGTCGAAACGGCGGTCTTGACGGTCTTGCCACTACGCAGCTCTTCCTTGATGCGCTCGAAGATGAGCACGTTGGCATCGACGGCCATGCCCACCGTGAGGATGATGCCGGCGATACCTGGCAGGGTGAGGGTGGCGCCAAAGTAAGCCAAGAGGCCAAAGATGAGTACGACGTTGAAGGTCAGCGCGAACACCGCGTTCACACCACTGCGCCGGTACACGATCAGCATCGTCAGCACCACCAGACCGCCGCCCGCTAGACCCGCTTTCACACCTTGATCGATCGAGTCCTGGCCCAACGACGGACCGACGGTACGCTCTTCCAGGTACAAGATGCCGGCCGGCAGCGCACCGGAGCGCAGCACGGTCACCAGGTCCTCGACTTCGGTCTGCGTGAAGCTGCCCTCGATGCGCCCTGAGTCGTCGATCCGCGATTGGATCTCGGGGGCCGACTGGATCTTGCCGTCGAGCACGATCGCCAAGTTGCGACCGATGTTCGCAGCGGTCGCCTCGCCGAACATCCGTCCGCCCTCCTGGCTCAGATAGAAGAGGACCACCGGCTCGTTGAAGTCCCCGAGTCCCGCTCGCGCCGTGCGCAGATCGCGCCCGGTGACGACCGGACGTTTCTCGAGTGCCATGTAGCCGGTAGACACCACGTTGCCGTCGGCGTCTAGCTGCTCCTGCGGAACTATCTCGAGCCTCGAGGGCAGCGTTCCCCCGAAGTTGCGCAGGATCTCGGCCTGCGACACCGGCAGCCCGTTGGTGGGGAACTCGGAGAAGCGGAACTCGAGAAAGGCCGTGTTCTTGATCAAGTCCTTGATGCGCTCAGGATCGTCGACCCCCGGCAACTGGACCTCGATGCGATTAGAGCCGAGCCCCTGTCGAGCAATCACCGGCTCGGCCACCCCGAAGGCGTCGACCCGATTGCGGATGGTCTGCTCCGCCTGGCGCACGGCCTGGTCGCGGATCTCGGCGGTCTCCTCAATACGCCGCTGGAAGATCACCGATTCGCCGGAGCGGCGATGGTTCCAGAACGCGAGGTTGTTGTCGGCGATGTCGTTGATCTCGTCGTCATTCGAGGCACCAACACCGGTGAGCTCGAAGCTGTTGTCGCCGGTCCGGGTGGCACTCGCGCCCGAAACGCCACGGTCTTCGAGTAGCGACAGCAGCGACTCGAGATCCTGGTCTGCCTCCGCCCGTAGCGCGTCCTCGGTCTGGACCTCGAGGATCAGCCGGATGCCGCCACGAAGATCGAGGCCGAGATTGATCTTTTCCCGCGGCGGACTCGCAAGCAACGCCGCACCGCCGACCACCGCCAGGATGAAGATCCCTCGGACCAGGAGACTGCGGCTCACGAAGAGGTCTCCGCGGCCTCGTCACCCTCGAGGCCGGCGATCGCCGACTTCGCAACCTTGATACGAACGTTGTCCGCGATCTTAAGAATCACCCGTGCGCCGTCGATCGAAACGACCTCGCCGTAGATGCCGCCGTTGGTGAGGACGCGATCCCCCTTCTTCAGGGCATCGAGCGTGAACTGGAGCTGCTTCTGGCGCTTACGCGCCGGCGCGATGACGAGGAAGTAGAAGATGCCGAAGATCAGCAACAGCGGCAGGAAGCTCAACAGGCCCTGGGTCGCATCGCCTTGCATCAGCCCCAAGAAACCCATCGCATCGAACCTCTAAGACTGTTCAGGAAAGTTGGCCGCCGGGGTCGTCGGCGGCGTAGCACTCGGCGATGAGAGCGGCCGAATCCTCGAAATCCCCGGACGCGAGAGCGTGCCTGAGATCAGCCACAAAGTCAAGGTAGAAGCGGAGGTTGTGGGTAGTCGCCAGCACCGCTGCGGTGATCTCTCTGCTGCGCATCAGATGATGCAGAAAAGCACGGCTGGTGGAGCCGCATACCGGGCACGAACAGGCCTCGTCGACGGGCCTGGGGTCGTCTCGGTAACGGGCGTTCTTGATCCGGATCTCGCCATCGCGCGTGTAAAGCAGCCCATGGCGTGCGTTGCGTGCCGGCAGCACACAGTCGAACAGATCCATGCCGTTGCGGATACCGTGCAGGAGATCCGCTGGCGTGCCGAGTCCCATCAGATAGCGCGGACGGTCTTCTGGCAGCAGCGCGCCCACCTGCTCGACGGTCGAGCGTCCCAGCCGCGGCGGCTCGCCGACACTCACTCCGCCGATCGCGTAGCCATCGAAGTCGAGCGCACGCAGAGAATCGGCGGCCCGCTCGCGCAGCTTCGGGTAGAAGCTACCTTGAACGATGCCGAACAGTGCAGTGGCGGCGATCGAGTGCGCCTCGCGGGAACGCTGCGCCCAGCGCGTGGTGCGCTCGAGCGAAGCCGCGGCGACGTCGGCCTCCACCGGCCACGGCGGGCACTCGTCCAGAACCATCGCGATGTCGACACCCATACGCTCTTGCGAGCGCACCACCGACTCCGGCGTGAGCGCGACCGGAGAACCGTCGAGGTGGTTGCGAAAGCGCACCCCCTGGTCATCGATCTCGCGCAGCTCGGCGAGACTGAAGACCTGGTAGCCGCCGCTATCCGTGAGCAGGACGCCCGGCCAGCCGGTAAAGGCATGTAGCCCGCCAAGCTCCTCGATCACCTCAATACCAGGGCGCAAGGTCAGGTGGTAGAGATTGGCCAACATCACCTGCGCCCCCAGCGCCGCCAAGTCGAGGGGACCGATCCCTTTCACCGCACCCAGCGTCCCTACGGGCATGAATGCAGGCGTGTCGACCACGCCGTGCGCAGTATGCAACCGCCCAACCCGGGCACGCCCCTGGGAACTAGTCACCTCGAAACGCAAAACGAAGCATCTCCAACAAGGCCAATCTCACAATCACCGAGGCACGCATCTCCGGGCAGCTCCGGCCTGCGCGGCCAGCGCCCCCCGGAGGGACAACAACAGTAGCGGGGGTCGTGGGATGAGCGCGCTACAGACTCGACGAGTCGCCAGCCATGACTACCACGACCCCCGCTACCCCCCGCTGACCACGCGGACATCTACGTCCGGCGGCAGATCGACGCTGAACCGATCTTCGGGGATCTCTTCGTTGAAGCGGAAGCCGGTGAAGAGATACTCGGAAGAGTCTCCGGAAGGCTCGACGTAGCGCAGCTCGACCGGCACGTAGAGATCGCCGTGAACGGCAAGGCTCATCTCCTTGAGCCGCTTTTCGACCCGCGCATAGCGCGGCTCAAGGCGCACCCGATAGGGATCGTCCTGACTCTCGGGCCAGCGCACGATCAGTGCAAAGTAGTCCATCAAGGTCTCGAGAGAACCGCTGGCGCCGAGGTACTTGAAGACTGCATCGGAGTAGCGCCCCACACGGCGACGCTCGGCGCGACCGAGGTCCTTGTACCAGGTAACCAGATTCACGCCGTTGATCACCACCACCTTCGGCGTCGGCTCGCTGTACTCCCAGCGCACCTTGTCGGGCGCCTGGTAATAGAAGTAGCCCTTGGACTCCTCGTCCTCCAACAGCAGCTCCGATCGGGTGGTCTGCGAAAAGCTGGCCTGCAGGGTCTCGATGCCCTTCTGCTCGAGCTTCATGCGCTCGACCAGGGCCAGCAACCGGTCGGTGGCTGACTGGCTCTCGTCGGTGGGGTCGGGCAGCCCCTGGGCCACCAGGGACGCGGAGACGACCAACGCCGAGACTGCAAGAAATAGAAGCTTGGCGCGCACTCTTTCCGCCTCGCGGCATCGTATCAAGGTGCAAATCGCGCTCTCTGAGAAGTTTCTTGACACCGGCGGAGGCGCGTTGCTACGTTCCCTCTCCATTCGGGCCGTGGGAGCTGTAATGAACGATCTAGGCGACAAGCACGAGTGCTCCAACTGCGAAACGAAGTACTACGATCTGGGCGCCTCTGATCCGGTGTGCCCGAAGTGCGGCGCCGGTTTGGAGGGAGAGCCCCCACCTCAGGCCAAAACGCCGAAGAAGACGGCCGCCAAGGCTGCGGCGAAAACCAAATCCAAGAAGGCGGCTCGGGCCAGCAAGGACGGCGACTAGAACGACGCCTGACCGACCTCTCGTGGCTCTCGGACTGGGGTCGAACCTCGGCCCCTCTAGAACGATCCTCGCCGCTGCACTGCAGGCGCTCTCGCGCCATCTCTCCGACACCGCAGTCGCACCGCTCTACCGCTCGGTAGCTGAATCACCGATTCCCCAACCCAGCTACCTCAACACCGTCCTGGTCGGGCGGACGCAGTTGGGCCCCGAGGACCTGCTGGCCGTGGCCAAGGCGACCGAGCTGGGTGCCGGCCGACGGTCAGGCCCGCGGCTGTCACCACGACAGCTCGACATCGATCTGCTGCTTTACGGCGATCGGATCATCAAGCGCGAGGAGCTACGGCTGCCGCATCCGAGGATCTCGCTGCGGCGCTTCGTGCTCCAACCCCTCGCCGACCTGCAGCCACAGTTGTGTCTTGCCGACGGGCTCACCGTAGCGCAGCATCTTGGCGGCCTTCCCGAAGGGGCCCCGATCGAGCGCGTCGCCGAGAGTGGCTGGCACATCGCCGAGTAGCCTCAATCGAGCGCCGCAAGGATCTCGCGCGCCTGACGAGCGGCCTCCGCGTGCTCGACCACTGCCTCCACTGGAGCCGGCTCTTCCACTACCGAGCGCAGCAGCGCGATGGCCTCGCCGCTGCGTCGGGGCCGGAACGACAGCCAGACGTCGGCGAGAAACACCCGGTTGAAAGGATCGTCGGGTGCGATCGCGTTCGCCTCTTCCAGGAGGCGCACCGCCTCATTACGATCGATCCATCCAGTGAACAGTGGCACCTTCGGAGCTTCGCTGTGCATGCGCCCCAGCACCCGCGCACCGCCGCCGCTCGACTCTTCAGGGTCGATCAGAGTGGCGGTCTCCGCATGCAGGCGAATGTGCTTGGCGACGCCCTTGCGAATCGCCGACATGGCGCCGTGTGTGTCACCGAAGAGCCCGTAGTGGAGAGCGGACCAGTAGTGAACGGCCGCCGCATGAGGGCGATCTGAGACCTCGCGGGCGAGATCTTCGGGACTGCGCCCCTTTAGGCCACCCTCGCCATGAAGAATCGAGAGCGCTCGTTCCACGAGGCCAACACTCTCCGCGTAGAGCCGGCGACGCTCGGTCTTGTTCACAGCGGTGTACTCGCCACGGAACTCAATCGCCCGCAAGAGCTTCCACATCACCTCGAGGTCTCGCGGTCGCTCCACAAGCGCTGTCTCGAAGGCCGCGATGGCCTGGACAACGGCGGTCGGCTCTGCGTCGGGCCCGACGTAGCCCTCGCCGCGCCGCGCCCAGGCCTCCTCCGCCTCTGCCAGCGAGCTCACACTTCCCACCGCCGGCACCGGAGCCACCCACGAGAGCGCCACGCCCAGGCAAACGATCGCGGCGATCTTCTCGAGTAGCTCAGTCACTCGAATCAAAGCTAGCAGTGCGGCTTTTCAAGCCGCAAGCGACGGCGGGCACTTCGAGACCGGCTGGTAGGATCTCGTCAGGCATGTCACAGACGCGCCAGATCCCGATCTTCCCCCTTCCGAACGTCGTTCACTTTCCCCGCACCGACCTACGCCTCCACATCTTCGAGCCACGTTACCGGGCGCTGATCCGCGACCTCGAACAGCTCGACGAGTCCGATCGCCTGATCGGGATGGTGCTCACTCACAGCGGCGAAGAGGATCTAGGCGGCTCGCCCCCGGTCTACGAGAGCGGTACCGCCGGTCTGGTACGCGACATCGACTACCTGACCGACGGTAGGTCGAACATCCTGATCGAGGGCCAGTTTCGCTTCCGCATCGAGGCCGAGCTGGACCCGGAACCGTATCGGCGGGCCCTGGTCGCGCCTCTCCTGGAAACGGCGCTGCACTATGCGGACGATCGGGCCCGCTGCTACGAAATCCTCGATCTGGTGCACTACCTCGAGGCCTCGTCGCCGTCGATGCCTACAGTGGAAGACGACAGCGACGGCCTGAACCTAGAAGCCCTGGTCAACGGACTCGCCGCTCACCTCGACCTGCCAGTTCTGGCGAAGCTGGATCTACTCAACCGAGACCTAGACGACCGTTCGAGCCGTGTCGTAGACATCCTCCACGCGCGAAAACGCGTTGTGGATCTGCTGACGCCATTCCGCGGTATCCAAGCAGATCCCGACCTCAGTTAGCGGGGGTCGCGGTAGGTCATGACGGTGGATTTTCGTAAATGAGAGGCGCTCATACCGCGGCCACCGCTTCCAATAGGGGGTCGACCCATGCTGTCGCTGCGCGATCCGATCCATGGGTATGTCAAGGCGGATGCGCTGGAGGCGCGGCTGCTTCGGGTGCGGCCGCTGCAGCGGCTGCGCTGGGTGCGCCAGCTCGGGCTGACCCATCTGGTGTTTCACGGTGCCGAGCACAGTCGGTTCAGCCACGTGTTGGGGGCGATGGAGCTCGCCGGGCAGGTTTATGACGCCCTGGCGCAGCGCTCGCCCAACCTGCTCGACGCCGACAAGCGGGCCCCGGCGCGGCGCGCGGTGAGGTTGGCAGCGCTGCTGCACGACATCGGTCACGCCCCCTTCAGTCACTCAGCAGAGGAGCTCTTCGAGGAGGGGCTGTCGCACGAGGACATGACGCTTCGCCTGATCCGCGGCTCTGAGATCTCCGAGATTCTGGCGGTCGACGGTGACGGAGTCGACACCGAACAGGTCTGCCGGATTCTCGACGGCTCGGGAACAGAGGTGGAGCACCTGCTGAGCCAGATCGTCTCGGGTGAGCTCGACGTCGACAAGATGGACTATCTGCTGCGCGACAGCCTGTTCTGCGGCGTGCGCTACGGCAACTACGACCTCGGCCGGCTACTGGAGACCATGATCGCGCTCGAAGATCCGGAAACCGGCAGCTGGGGCATCGGTATCGACGAAGGCGGCGTGCATGCCTTCGAGGCGTTGGTGCTCGCGCGCTACTACATGTTCACCCAGGTCTACTTCAACCTGACCGGCAAAGTCCTCGAGCTGCACCTGAACGAATGGTTGCGGGAGGACGGCTTGCGCTGGCCCGCCGACCCCGACACGTTCGTCTGTCACGATGACATCACCGCCTGGTCGGCGATGCGCGCGTCGCCAAGCCGCCACGCGGAGGCCATCACTGGTCGGCGCCATCACACCATCGCCTTCGAAACGCGCGAGCACCTGACCGCCGCCGAGCGCGACGGCTTCAGCGCGCTGGTTGAGGAGATCGAGGCGGACTTCGAGCCGGGCGATCTGCTGGTCTCGAACTCGGCGAAGGACGCACATCATCTGAGCGCGTCGAGCCTTCTCGTCCGTCACCGGGACGGCCGGCTCACGCCGATGCAGGCAGTCTCGGACTTCATTGGCGAGCTCAGTCGAATCGACCGCTTCCGGGTCTATACCCGGCCCGATCTCACAGACACGGTAGGCACGCTCTTCACCCAGCGCTGGAAGTCCTGATCGCCGACTCCAGAACCGACAGCGCGCTCCACCAACGGCGTCGGTACTCCTCCCAGATCGTCAGACACGACGACATCGCCTGACGCTGGAAGCCTTCCTGAAAGACTTCTAGCTCGCAGCCACCCCCGGCGTCGGCGAGAGTCAGCTCGAGCCGCGTCGTCCCTTCCCACTGCGGATCGTCTCTTCGGAAGTCCAAACACCACCGGCGCCCCTCGTCTCGCGAGGTCGTCTTGGCGTACTCCATGATCGGCCGCGAGTCCGCTCGCAGGATCTCGAGCTCCAGACCGCCCTGTGCGCCGGGCTCGACCCGGGCTCGATCCGCCAACCACTGTTCGAGACACGAGGCCTCCGTCAACCAGCGCCAGACCTCCGCCGCGGACGCATCGATCCGTCGGACGACGTGGATCTGAATGCCGGGGACATCACCCCGAGGTGGTTGTTGGCTCATCGGCGCCTCACTTTACCGTCGGCTCCTCCAGTTGGCCGCCGGCGAGCTCGACCGCCAACTCCGGCCTCAGCACCCGGCTCCCAGCCAGCCGCGTCGCCTCCGCGCGAACGATCGACCGGCCTTCGGCCTCGTACTTTTCCTCGTAGTTGGTCCGCGGGCCGCCGGGCCAGGGCCGTGCCCGAGTCACCGTCTCGACCGCGGGGTGCTCGCGCAGCACACCGAGAACCTGCGCGGCGTACTCCTGGTGATCCGAGGCAAAAAATACTCGGCCGCCGTCACGCAGCAGGCCGAGCACCAGATCGACGCTGGCCGGGCCGAGTAGGCGTCGCCGCTGATGCCGCGCCTTGGGCCAGGGGTCGGGAAAGTAAACGTGGACCGCCCTTGCTGTAGCCGGAGCCAGACAGGTGGCGAGCAGGTACAGCGCCTCACCGGCTACCAGGGTGACGTTGCCGAGTCCCCTACGGGCGGCGCGCTGGCCTGCCAGCGAGTAGTACTCGAGCGCCGATTCAATGCCGAGAAACTCGACCCCTGGATGTGCCTCGGCCTGCGCCAAGAGGTAGCGCCCCTTGCCGAAGCCGATCTCCACCTCGAGCTCGGTCCGGGGCGGGGCGCCGAGGGGCAGAGCGACCTCATCGAGGCCGCTCTCGCAGCCCTCGTGCCAGATGCGCAACGAGCGCGCGGCCGCCGATCGCCCTACAGGAGCTCGTCTCGATCGCGTTGCTTCAGCTCCGCGACGATGCGGCGGACTTCCTGGGAGCGAGCGAGGGGCGTGACCAGAACGGCGTCGCCGGTCTGCACCACCGCCAGCCCCTCGACTCCCAGAACAGTCACTGTGCCGCTATCGGCGTACAAAAGGTTTCCGGTTGCGTCGATGGCCACCGCGTCCCCGCGCGCGAAGTTGCCCTGAGCATCCGGCTCGAGAACCTCGGCAAGCGCCTCCCATGAGCCGAGATCGCTCCAGCCACAGTCGAGGACCAAGGTATGCATGGTCTCGAGCCGCTCCATGACAGCGGTGTCGATGGGCTTGGACTCCAGACACGCGAAGACCTCTCCGAGACGCGACGGCTCCACCTCGATCTCTGCCAGGCTGGCCATGAGCCCCGGCTCGAGCTCGCTGAGGCGCGAGAGCAAAGTCGATGCGCGAAAGACAAAGATGCCGGAGTTCCAGAAATGCCTGCCGCTGGCCGCGAAACGCTCTGCGGTCTCGCGGTCCGGCTTCTCGAGGAACTCCTCGACCTCTCGCACCGGTGAGCCTTCCGCCGGCGGCCCTGGTGCCTCCATGTAGCCGTAGCCTGTCTCCGCCCAACGCGGCACGACGCCGAGGGCCACAACCCTGTCGTTGTGCTCGGCCTGCGCGACCGCGGCCACCAGCGTTGCGCGAAAGCCTTCCTCGTCGGCAATCCAGTGATCCGAGTGCAGCGACACAACTGCCTCGTCTCGGCGATCGGTCGGCATGGAGGTGAGCGACCAGGCGATGGCGGGCCCGGTGTTGCGACCCACGGGCTCTTCGAGCACCTGCGCCTGGGGCACCTCCGGGAGCTCTCGGCGCACGTCAGCAGCGAGGTCACGGTTTGTGCAGACCCAGATGTCGGCGGGATCGAGCACCGGCGAGAGCCGCTCGAAGGTCGCTCGCAGCAAGGTGCGGTCGCCGGCGAGCTGCAGGAGCTGTTTCGGTCTGAGCTTGCGACTGGCGGGCCAGAATCGCGTTCCGCTGCCACCTGCAAGAATGAGTGCCTGCACGTCGTCTCCGGCCGGGCAAGGTATCACGGGGCCAAGCGGCCCGAGCGCGATGAATCACCTCCGAGAGCTGCTCACCGTCGTCGCGTTCTCGGTGCTGACAGCCTTTGCGGCGAGCCGGCTTCCTGACCTGGAGTCCGACCACGCCTTCGAGCGCTGGATCGATCCGACGACGCCGAGCGCACGGCTTTATGAAGAGTTCCGCGAGAACTTCCCGTCGGATCAGTTCATTCTCGCCAGCGTCACCCACGACCCGCCGTTCGATCCCTCCCACTTCGACCTCCTCGTCGACGCCGTGTCTCGAATCGAAGAACTGGAGGGCGTCGCCAGGGTCTCGTCGCTGCCGACACTCTTCCGCGACGTCTTCGGCAGCGAAGACGTCGCCGACCTCGCAGCCGAGGTCTCCAGTGCTCCCTTCTACGATCGGCTGCTGATTTCGGACGACCGTCGTACGCTCGGCATCTTCGTCCACCTCTCGAGCGCGACAGGAGCCGCCGAACGCGCGCGCGTCGTCCGCGAGGTGCGCACGGTGTTGGAGAAGGCCGGCGTCGCCGATGCCGCCCTCGTCGGACCCTCGGTTCTGAACGCGGCCATCGACGAGGTCTCGGATCGCGAGCTACGGGCCTCGCTGCCGACGGCGGCACTGTTGTCGACCCTCGCCCTGCTGGTCTTGTTCGGTGCACTGCGACCGGTGCTCATCGCGCTTGCCTGCAGCGCCGTTACGGTGATCGGCACGCTGGCGCTCGGCGATCTCTTGGGTTGGAAGCTGTCGATGATTTCGACCGCTTTGGCGCCGCTCATATGGGTACTCTCACTATCAGGCTCCACTCACCTACTCGCCTCGTATCGCCGCCTACGCGCCACGCGGCCCCGCGAGGAGGCGATTCGGCATGCCGTCGTCGAGGTCGCACGGCCGTGTTCGCTGGCGGCAGCAACCACCGCGATCGGACTGCTGAGCCTCACGGCTTCGGGGTTTCGCCCGATCCGGGAGTTCGGCGTGCTGGCGGGGGCAGGTCTCATGCTCGGTGTGATCGTCACTTTCGGGCTCGGACGGTCGATGCTGGCACTCGTCGATACGACTCCAGCCAGCCGGCTAGACCTCGGAGTTGGCCGGGCCGCCGGCCGGCTCGCCGCCGCGTCGGCGCGGCACCGTTGGCTGACACTCGCCGTCGCTGGAGTCGCGATCGCGGCCGGCACCTCGGCCCTGCCTTTGCTGAGCGCCGATTCCAACCCGCTGCGTTTTCTCGGTCCGACCGAGCGTGTCATTGCGGACTATCACCACGCACTCGAAGCGCTGACCGGGCTTTCTCCCCTGGAGGTTCTGATCGACGAGGTGGGCGGAGTCGACGACCTGGTGCAACAGCCGCATCTCGATGAGCTAGCAGCCCGGCTGGCCAGCGAGCCCGGAGTCGCCAAGGTGGTCTCGCCCATGGACGTGTTGCGAAAAATGAATCAGTGGCACCACGATCTCGAAGCCGATCGTTACATCCTGCCGACCGCCGATCGGGTCGAAGACGTACTCGCCAACGCCGATCCGCTGTTTGCTGCCGAGCTCGCCTCGATGCACAACGCCGAGGCCGGGAAGGCCCGACTCACCGCGCTCGTCACCCCGCTCGAGTCGAGCGACTTCCTGGCTCTGGCCGAGCGATTCCAGGACCACATCATCGCCGGCGGACTGGTAGGACGGGCACATCCCACAGGAACCGTGCTACAGCTGGTTCGGTCTCAAGGTGAGCTGGTCCGATCGCAACTGCGTAGCCTCGGGGTTGCCCTGGTGCTGGTCTTCATGTCGATCGCAGTCGGATTGCGCTCCCTGCGGATGACCCTGCTGTCGCTGGCGCCGAACCTCGTGCCGGTGGTCTGGGTGTTCGCATCGATGGCACTGGCCGGCATTCCCCTCGACCCGGGCACGGTAATGGTGGCTGGAATAGCGCTGGGGATCGCTGTCGACGACTCGGTGCACCTGTTGACTGCCGTGCGGCGTGCCCGACTGCGCGGCGTGCGACCACTCGAGGCCGTAAGATCTTCGGCGGAGGCGCTGGGGCCGGCGCTGTGCATCACCACCTTCGCGGTCGTCGCCGGGATGGCGGCACTGCTCGGCTCGGCCTTCGTTCCGATCCACTACTTCGCCGTGCTGACGACTGCAGCCATGTTGGTGGCCCTGCTCGCCGACCTCACTCTGCTCCCCGCGCTGCTGCGCGGCTACACGCCGAGACCTAGAGTCCGATGATGAGCCGCCTGGGCACTGCCGTCGTTGCCGTACTCGTTGCTGGTGGCGCGGCCGCGCGAAGCAATTCGGCGATCGCCGACGCCGGCCGCAACTACGACCTCGAGTCCGCCACGCGTATCCTGGCGGAGCTCGATCCCGAAGCCCGGCCGCGGCTGGTCATCGACGCAGCTCTGCTGGTCGCCGAGCTCGAGCGCATCGAGTTCGAGCAGACCCCGACCTCGGAGGGCGTGGCTCGCCGCGAGATCGGCGAGCGCATCGACGCAGCGGCCCGGCGTGGCCTGGATCTGGTCGAGCTCTTGGCGGAGTCGAGCGAGTCGTGGCGACTGCGCGCCGATCTCATCGGCACCCTGATCCGCTCCAAGTATCGCGGCAAACGCCACAAGGCGCGCATGGAGCGGGCCTCCGCCACGGCCATCGAGCTCGATCGGACCAACGCCAAGGCCTACGTCAGTGCCGCGAAGCCCGACGTCCTAAAGCCAGGCCGAGAGCGCCCCGACATCGAGAAGGGCCTCGCCCTGATCCAAAGGGCCCTGGAGCTCGATCCAGAACTAGAGAGCGCCCTACTCCTACGCGGCCACGCCCTCTGGGAGCTAGGAGACCAGGCCCAGGCCCGCGCGTCCTGGACCCAAGCACTAAGCCTCAACCCAGCTTGCCGCCCCGCGGAGCAGTGGCTCGAGAGCGGCCCGCCAGAGAATCCGCGGCTGTGAGCAGAGTGAGCGAAGGTCCGCCGCAGCGAACACGCGAGGTCCACCGAGCCAGAGGCAAAGTGAAAAGTGGGGTGCTACCCGTAGGGTAGCCAAGCACCCCAGTTTTCACCACCAGACAGCCACCTCTCCGAGCGTCTTGCGCTTTAGGTTCGGCACCTCGGCATCGGCCGCGGCGAAGCCCACCGGAAAGAGAATGTAGGGGCGCTCGTTGTCGGGGCGCTCGAGGATGCGAGACAGGAAGTTCATCGGACTCGGGGTGTGGGCAAGGGTCTGAAGTCCCATCTGGTGAAGCGCCGCGACAAGAAGGCCACAGGCAATGCCAACGCTCTCCTTGACGTAGTAGTTCTTGCGTTTGGAGCCGTCGGCGCCGTGGCCGTAGAGCTCCTCGAAGACCGCCACCAGCCAAGGCGCGGTCTCGAGGTACGGCTTCTCAGGGCCGGTGCCCAGAGGCTCGAGGGTCTCGAGCCACTCGTTGGGCATCCGCTCGGAGTAGTTACGTCGTTCCTCATCCTCGGCGGCGACGCGGATGCGGCGTTTGATCTCCGGGTCGTTGACCGCAACGAACCGCCACGGCTGACGGTGGGCGCCCGAGGGCGCAGTGGAGGCGGTCGCAATAGCCGACTCGATCAGCTGCCGAGAGACGGGCTGCGAGGAGAACTGACGGACGCTACGCCTCGCGTCCATGAGGGCATAGAAGTCCCGCGACCGCTCCCGCATGTCCTGCGCCTGGCGCCGCGCAGGTCGGTAAGGAATAAAGCCCGGCTTCATGACGATCTACCCGACTACTTACGTCGAGCGAGCTCGTCATCGACGATCTCGGCGAGCGCCTCAAACCCGACCGCGCCCGACAGGAATCGGCCGTTGACGAACATTGCCGGCGTCCCGTCGACACCCACCGAGGCCCCGGCACGCATATCGGTCTGCACCGAGTCGAAGTAGCGATCCGAGTCCAGACACTCATCAAAGGCAGTTGCGTCGAGGCCGAGCCGGCCCGCCTTCTCCTTCAGGTCGGCCGGAGCCAGGCTGCCCTGCTCCGCGAAGAGGAGGTCGTGCATCTCCCAGAAGCGGCCCTGGTCATGTGCGCACAGCGAAGCTTCTGCCGCCTTCTGGGCGTTGGGGTGGATCGACAGCGGAAAATGGCGGTAGACGACCCGCAGCTTGTCGCCGTACTGGCTCTTCGCCTGCTCCAGTGTCGGCAACAGGCGGCTGCAGTAGGGGCACTCGAAGTCCGAGAACTCGACGATCGTGATCGGCGCGTCCACGGGGCCGAACGAGGCGAAGCCGTCGGCTCCTACGTCGAAGCGAAGCGGATCGAGACGATAGTTCACGCCGTAGCGGGCCTCGAGACCTAGAAAAAGCGTCTCTTGAGCGCTCTGGATCCGCTGCTGCTGGAGGAACTGACGGATCTGCTCCTCTACCGCCTCTTTCGGTTGTCCGATGCGCTCCTTGTTCTGCTCGTAGAACGCGTCGACGGCCGCCTGATCAACGGCCTCGGCGGCCTCGCGCATGCGCGCCTCCACCTCGTCTGCCGCCACCCCGTCGTTGGCGGCTTCCAGATCGAGAAGCCGACGCCGCACGAGCTGCTGAAGGGAGGTCTCTAGTACTTCGTGGCCGGATCGATCGGCCTCGATCTCGCAGCGGATCCTGGCCATCTCCGCTTCCTCGAGCGCCAGCTCCGCCTCCTTCTCGAGCTCCTCGCGTCGGATCTGCTGATCCCCGATGGTCGCGACGACTTCATCCTGCGCCTGCGCATGCGCGCCCGCCAAGAGCGCGAGCAGCACAGCGCCGACACCGGCTAAAGGACTGAGGTTAGGCACGTGGGGAGGCTCCTTTGAGTCGAGAGGGCCCGCAACGGCCGGACTCTATCAACGGGCGCCGGTCGATCGAGCTGCACGTCGCTACATCGGCGAAGCGAGATGGCGCGCGACCAGACCTTCGAGAATCCGTCGCGCCTGGATGCCCCGCGAGCGCATGTCAACGGCCTGGAGAAGATCCTCGGCCAGGGCCAGGAGCTTCTCGCCCAGCGCCCGGTCGCCCGCGTTGGCACGGTAGGCCTCGAGGACCGCAGCCGCGGCGACCGACCAGGGCAACGAGTCACGTGGATCTGGGCGCCCCTCGTCCAGGAGGGTCTCCGCCGCGCCCAGCAGGTAGGCCCCTGAGCCGGTACTCGCATAAGCCTCGATCTGGCGTCCGAACGCTTCTCCCATCCGCTGCACGACCTCGGGCTCGGGACCGCCCGACGCCCCGAGGTAGACACTCAGCGAGCGGCTACGCAGTGTCGGCAGCAGCTGATCGGCGCTGGGGCACAACAGGAAAAAGTGGCGTGGCGCGGAGGTCGGCGGCTCCTCGAGGATCTTCAGCAGCACGTTCGCCGCCTCGTCACTCAGCGTCTCCGCGCTCAACACGACGAACGTCTGTCCGCGCGCCTCGAACGGACTCATCTGAGCAGCGCGTAGCAACTTGCGCGTCGCGTCGGCGGAGGTCACGGTGCGCAGATCGCGCGCCAGGAAGTGCGCGTCGGGGTGAAAGGAATCGTCGCCGCTTGGAGAAGGGGCGGCAATCCGGCTGCAGTGTCGACACGCGCAGCTCGGACTGCGATCCTGCGGATCTTCGCAAAGAAGTGCGCAGCAGAGCTCGACGGCCGTCTCGACCCGACCGTCGTGATCGACGCCGTGAAGGATCACCGACGGGTAGAGGCGTCGTCGTCTGACGAGGTCTTCCAGCGCAGCGAGCACGGCTCAGTCTCCCAGATCCGGAAAGAGGTCGGCGAGTGCCGCCACGACCTGCGCGGCGGTCTCGTCCCGTGGTCCGCTCGAAGCGACGATCCGGAAACGCTCCGGGTCGGCCTGTGCACGCGCCAGAAAGCCACCCTTCACCCGCTGGTAGAACGCGAGGCTCTCATCGTCGAGCCGATCGACATCGCCTCGCCGCCTTCGTCGCTTCGAACGGCCGCGCTCGTAGGCAGTCTCCGCCGGCAGATCGAAGAGCAGGGTCCGGTCCGGCGTACGCCTGCCGGTGGCGAGCTCGTCCACCTGGTCGATCAGCTCTGCCGCCACTCCACGTCCGCTCCCCTGATAGGCGTGGGTTGAGTCCGTGAAGCGATCGCACAGCACCTGCGAGCCCGCCATGAGAGCAGGCTCGATCACCTCGACGAGGTGCTGACGGCGACTGGCGAAGACCAACATGAGCTCGACCCGACCATCCACACCAGCCGCCCGGGGTCCGAGGAAGAGCTCGCGCAGCTCTTCTCCGAAGAAAGTGCCGCCGGGCTCGCGCGTGCGGCAGACGCTCTCGCCCAACTCCGCCAATCGGCTGACGATTCGGTCGAGATGGGTGGACTTGCCACTTCCATCCAGCCCCTCGAAGGTCACGAACCACGGTCCCGGCACGCGGCCAACCTAGCAAAAAGTGGCAGCCGGGTCGCGGCTACCAGAAGCCACGCCACCGCCGCTCGCTACGCGCCGGTCACCTCTACCGGTACAATACACGTTTCCAGATGAAACACGACATGATCAAGACCGCAGCCGTCGTCGCGCTGACATTTCTCGTCGCCTGCCAATCATCGTCACCTCCTCCCGAGGAGGACACCGCGGATCTCCCGGTTCGCGTCGAGAACGCCCAACTGAAGCTCGCCCTCGTCGACGTACCCGACGTCTTCGACGTCGAGAGCAATTCCGGCGCCGAGCTGCGCCTCGTCCGAACCGGCGAGGAGATCGAGGGCAGCCTCTGGATCGAGGTCTCCGACGAGACCGAGAGCGGCATCAACATGGTCGATTTGGTCAACGGCCAGCGGGACCTCTACCAAGCGAGGCTAGGCGGATCGTTCTCCGGCAGCCGCGAGCTCATGATGGCCGACGGCAGGCCCGGCTACTACTCCCGCGGACGATTCCTTGACGGCGAACTCGAGGTCGAGGAGTTCCGCATCTTCTCGATCCACCCCCTCGAGAACCGGCTACTGACGATCTTTTACCGCTACCCTGCCGGAGCAGATTCAGCCGATCGGCTCAACGACGTACTCCTCGTGGCGGGCGAGGTCGAGGGTTTCGACCCCGAGAAAGCAGCATCTGGAGCGGGAGGGGGGCCTTGACCCGCATGCCCGAATCAATGCATTATTGTGCACTTGTCCATGACTTGGATAGGGGGCTGGAGTCATGCCTGCGAGCCTGAACGCACTTCTGAAGACAATGGTCGAGCAGGGGGGAACCGACCTCCACATCACCACCCATTCAGCACCGCAGATCCGTATCGACGGTGTGCTGAAGCCCCTCGATCATCCGCCGATGACGCCGAGTGAGTCGAAGCAGCTCATCTACTCGATCCTCACCGACAATCAGAAGCACGCTCTGGAAGAGAACCTTGAGATCGATTTCTCCTTCGGAATCAAGTCGTTGGCGCGCTTCCGCTCGAATGTGTTCCACCAGCGTGGCGCCATCGCAGCCGCCTTCCGGCTCATCCCCCACGAGATCCCCAACTTTCGCGAACTCGGCCTGCCGATCGTCGTCGAGAAGCTGTGCGAGAAGCCCAGAGGCCTTGTGCTCGTCACCGGCCCGACCGGCTCGGGCAAGACAACGACGCTCGCTGCCATGATCGACAAGATCAACCGCGAGCGTAACGAGCATATCGTCACCATCGAGGATCCGATCGAGTACCTGCACCAGCACAAGAGCTGCATCATCAACCAGCGGGAGATGTCGGTCGACACCCACAGCTTCGCCAACGCACTGCGCTCCTCGTTGCGTCAGGACCCCGACGTAGTGCTCGTCGGTGAGATGCGAGACCACGAAACGGTCGACGCGGCGCTGCGCATCGCCGAGACCGGCCATCTGACCCTGGCGACCCTGCACACCAACTCGGCGACCCAGACCATCAACCGAATCATCGACATCTTCCCGGGCCATCAGCAGGGCCAGGTGCGTGTCCAACTCTCGTTCGTGCTCGAAGGGATCATGTGTCAGTCGCTGTTGCCCCGGCTCAGCGGCCCCGGCCGTAGCCTCGCAATGGAGGTACTCATCCCGAGTCCAGCCATCCGCAACCTGATCCGCGAAGACAAGGTGCATCAGATCTACGGAATGATGCAGGCGGGGCAGGCGAAGCACGGGATGCAGACCTTCAACCAATCCCTGGCGATCCTCTACTTCAAGCGCATGATCAGCCTGCAACTCGCCCTCGCCCGTTCGTCGCACACCGACGAGCTTCAGGAGCTGATCAACCGCGGACCAGAAGCCGTCGGCCTCGCAGCCACCGCGATTCCACAGACCGCAGCCAGATAGATAGGGCATTCCACTGAGGGAACACTCATGCCGAACTTTGTATGGAAGGGAAAGACAAGACAGGGCCAGAGCCAGGAGGGCGTTCTGCTTGCCGACTCCCGCAACGCCGCCGTCGCAGCGCTGCGCCGGCAGCAGATCCAGATCACGACCATTCGCGAGCAGGGGCGTCAGATGCCCCTGATCCCGCGGCTGCCGATCAACATCGCCCGCAAGCGCGTGGCGATCTTCACCAGGCAGTTCTCGGTCATGCTCGACGCCGGTCTGCCGCTGGTTCAGTGCCTCGAGATCCTGGGCAACCAGGAGGACAACCGACAGTTCCGAAACATCATCCAGAACACGCGTAACGACGTCGAGGCCGGTGCGTCGCTCGCCGACGCCATGGCCAAGCACCCTGCCGCATTTGACGATCTCTATGTCTCCATGATCGCAGCGGGTGAGGCCGGCGGTATCCTCGACATCATTCTCCAGCGGCTCTCGACTTACATCGAGAAGACGGTCCGTCTGCGTGGGCAGGTGCGGACGGCGATGATGTACCCCGCGGCGGTCATCACAATCGCGATGGCGGTCGTCTTCGTCATCCTCTGGAAGGTCATTCCAGTCTTCGCCCAGCTGTTCGCGGGCGTCGGCGCCCAGTTGCCCTTCCTGACGCGAGCCGTGATCGCGGCGTCGAACTTCATCGGCAGATTTTCGATCTTCATCTTCGCCGGCATCATCGCCGCGGCCTTCGGGGTGCGGAGCATTTACCAAACCCATCGCGGGCGAAGGGTCATCGACAAGGCGATGCTGCGATCTCCGATCATCGGCGTTTTGCTGCTGAAGATCGCAACGGCGCGCTTCTGTCGCACCCTGTCGACCCTGACGGCCTCCGGTGTCCCCATTCTCGACGGCCTGGAGATTACGGCCCGCACCGCCGGCAACTCGATCGTAGAAGACGCCATCATGGGCGTGCGCAAGGCGGTCGAGGAAGGAAAGACGATCTCCGAGCCGCTCGGCGAGACCAAGGCCTTTCCACCGATGGTCGTGCAGATGATCAACGTCGGTGAACAGACCGGTGCGCTGGACCAGATGCTCTCGAAGATCGCGGACTTCTATGAAGAAGAAGTCGACACCGCCGTCACCGGTCTGATGAAGCTGATCGAGCCTCTGCTCATCACCTTCCTCGGCGTCGTCATCGGAACCATCGTCACTGCGATGTACATGCCGATGTACACCATCATCAAGTACTTCTAGCGGGTGCCGCGGTAGTCATTGCTTCCAGGGAGTCGAGTTTGTTGCACGCTCATACCACGCCCCCCGTTAGAAATGCTGTCCCTCCGGGGGGCGCTGGCCGTCCGGTGCTCCGGCAGAGCGCAGGCTCGGAGCTTGCTGCGAGGCGCTGGAGCTTGTACCCGGGAACTCCCAGGGATCTGGGCCTGATGGCAGGGCTCGAAGGTAGGTAGGCGTGGCGACGGTTCAGTTTCAGCAGCTGCGGTGGTTGGTGGCGATCCGGCTGGTGGTCCTCAGCAGCTTGGGGATCGTCTACGTACTGCATGCGCTGAGCTCGGACGAGCTGCCATACGACCCGTTCCTATACGCCCTCGCCGGAGCGACGTACGGGCTGTCCACGGCCTACGGGCTGATGCTGCGGCGCCTATCCGCGTCCACCAGCCGGTGGCAGGCGCAGTTGCAGTTCCTCGGTGACATCTCGATCGTCACTGGCCTGGTCTACTACTTCGGTGGGCTGTCGAGCTCGTTCTCGATCCTCTACCTGGTCGTAGTCACCGCGGCGGCCACTCTGCTGCCCCGTCGCGACGCAGTGGTGCTGGCGAATGTTGCCTGGATCTTCTACGGCTGCCTGATGATCAGCCTCGCTCGGGGCGACGTCGTCACCCCCGACGCCAACGAGCCAGTGACGAGCTGGCTGACCTACAACCTGGTGATCCACCTCGCGGGATTCAACGCGGTCGCCCTTCTCGTGGCCTACCTGGCGAGCCACGTCAGTCAGGCAGAGGTGAGGCTAGAGCGGGCAAGTAAGGATCTGGCCCTGCTCGAGCACTATCACCGCGACGTCACCTCTTCGCTCACGGCTGGCCTGATCACCACCGATCTCGGTGGCCAGGTGCTCACCGCGAACCCCGCGGCCGAGGCCATTCTGGGCCAGTCGACCGAGGACATCCAAAAGCTGCACGTCACCGAGACCGGACTCCTCTCGCTCGAACAGTGGGAGAGGGCCTCGCAGGTGTCGGCGCATGAGCGTCGCCGGGCACGGTCGGTGACAACGAAAGTCGAGGGCGAAGTGCACCTCGGCTTCTCGGTCGGGCGCCTGTCACACCACGACGGTACCCAACGGGGCTACATCATCATTTTCCAGGACGTCACCAATTGGCACCAGCTCGAGGAGCAAGTGAGGATCAATGACCGCATGGCCGCAATCGGCGAACTGTCTGCCGGCCTGGCGCACGAAATCGGCAATCCACTCGCCGCCATCTCAGGCTCTGTACAGATGTTGTCGTCGTCGACTCCGGAGACCGATAGCTCTTCTCGGCTGCTCGACATCATTCTCAACGAGTCGCAGCGCCTCGACCGGATCATCAAAGGCTTCCTGGAGTTCGCGCGACCCAAGGAGAAAGCGACCTCGGAGTTCGATATCGCCGAGCTTCTCAGCGAGAACGTCGAGCTTCTGCGCAACAGCGATGAGGTCACCGACAAACACCGCGTGGACGTGATGCTCAACCCGCACTCGGTGCCGATCGCGGCGGACCGGGACCAGATCGCGCAGATCTTCTGGAATCTGGCACGCAATGCGATTCGCGCTATGCCCGACGGCGGGCGCCTCTTGGTCACCGGAGAGGTCGAAGAGGACACTTACCGGATCCAGTTCCGCGACAACGGCAAGGGCATGAACGACGCCGAACGGCGCGCAATGTTCCAGCCGTACAAGACCTCGTTCGACAAAGGTACTGGGCTGGGGATGGCCATCGTTTACCGCATCGTTCACGAGCACGGCGGTGAG
Organism: Acidobacteriota bacterium; assembly: GCA_036337765.1. Taxonomy (GTDB): domain Bacteria; phylum Acidobacteriota; class Thermoanaerobaculia; order Multivoradales; family Multivoraceae; genus JAYZDP01. The sequence continues at coordinate 2,628 of JAYZDP010000050.1, read as the reverse complement.
CTCTCGGTCGAGAGCGCGCCGAACGTCGGCACGACCGTCGCGGTCGAGCTGCCGAAGGCGCCGGCCGGAGTGCTCGAACCTATCGAGGCATGGACGTGAAACCACACCTACTCGTAGTCGACGACGAAGCCAACCTGCTGGACTTCTTGACCCTGCTGTTCGAGCAGGAGGACTACCGCGTGACAGCGACCGGATCGCTCTCCGATGCGCGGGAAGCGCTGGGCTCGCAGGAGTTCGACCTCGTGCTCTGCGACATCATGATGCCGGATGGCAGCGGCATGGAGCTTCTCAAGGAGCTCGGCGAGCACGAGAATCGCACCTCGGTCATCATGATGACCGCCTACAGCTCTACGAAAATCGCGATCGAGGCTATGAAGCTCGGCGCGTACGACTACGTGTCGAAGCCCTTCGACGTCGAGGAGCTCAAGCTTCTCGTGCAGAAAGCGTTGGAGAAGACCGAGCTCGTCGACGAGAACGTCTATCTGCGCCGCGAGCTCGAGCAGAAGTATGCCTTCGGAAACATCGTCGGGCGCAGCCCGCGGATGTCTCAGATCTTCGACCTCATCGAGCGGGTGTCCAAGACTGCGTCGACGGTCCTGGTGCATGGCGAGAGCGGCACCGGTAAAGAGCTGGTCGCTCGTGCCATCCACTTCGCGAGCCCGCGTTCGACGAGCCGCTTCATGTCGGTCAACTGCGGGGCGATGCCAGAGAACCTTCTCGAGAGCGAGCTCTTCGGCCACGAGAAGGGCGCCTTCACAGGCGCCGTGAAAGAGAAGCGGGGATTGTTCCAAGAGGCGGACAACGGCACCCTCTTCCTCGACGAGATTTCGGAGATGAGCCCGCCGATGCAGGTGAAGCTGCTGCGGGTGCTGCAGGAGAAGGTGATCCGCAAGGTTGGTGGCACGCGCGAAGAGTCGGTCGACTCACGCATCATCGCCGCGACCAACCGCAATCTCCTCGAGATGATCGAGGAGGGGACCTTCCGCGAGGATCTCTACTACCGGATCAACGTCATCCCGATTCAGCTGCCGCCACTGCGCCAACGCCGCGAGGACATCCCGCTGCTGGTCGATCATTTCATTGGCAAGTGCTGCGAGCAGATGGCTCTGGAGCCGAAACGAATCTCGATGCAGGCGATGCGCCAGCTAGAGGCCTACGACTGGCCCGGCAACGTCAGGGAGCTCGAGAATCTCATGGAGCGGACGCTGGCTCTCTCCAGCGGAAAGGTGATCGATGGCCACGACCTTCCACGGCAGGTCCGGACCGGCAGCGAGAGCGGCGATCAGGCGATCTCACTGCCAAGAGAGGGCGTCGATCTCGAAGGACTCCTCGACGAGATCCGCCGCGACCTCATGGTGCAGGCTCTGGAGCGGACCAACTGGGTGCAGACCCAGGCTGCGGAGCTGCTGCGCATGAGCTTCCGATCTTTCCGTTACTACGGAAAGAAGGTCGGCGTCACCGGGCGAAAGAACGGCGAAGAGGAGTTCGAAGTCGACGCTGAGATCGCCGAGACGACCTTTTAGGAAGGCTCGGAAGCGCCCACCGGCCGCGGCCCGGGCTGGCGCGCCTCTTGGCTGGCCCTGTGGCGCTGCTGAAGGATCTCGGCGACGATCGCGATCGCGATCTCGCCCGGGCTGTCGCCGCCGATTGGAAGGCCGATCGGCCCATGGAACGCCGACTGCGACAGGTCGAGGCTACGCGTTGCCAGCTCCTCTCGCACGCGCTCGACCTTGCGCCGACTTCCCAGAAGACCGAGATAGCGCAGTCGCTCGGGCTGCTGACGCAGCACGGCCGCGAGCGCGGCCACATCGGTCTCCCAGCACCTAGTGACGACCGCGACGTAGAGGTCGCGCTTCGCCACCTCGGCGAGGAAGTCCTCAGAGAACTCACGGTCCACCGGCCGGATCTCGGTGCCGGCGGGAAAGAGCCCTGGCTGGAGAAACTCTTCGCGGTCCTCGACGACGTGGATCTCGAACCCCGCCAGCTCACCCGCCACCGCTACTGCCTGGCCCACCGGGCCACCACCACAAACAATCAGCTGGGGCATCGACTTCATGACCTCCAGAAACACCTCGGCCATCCCCCCGCACACCATACCCGTCGGCTCGCCCCTCACTGCCTCTTCGGTGAAGTAGTAACGCTTGAGCTCGGGCTCGGGCTCTTCGACGCTCAGCAGGCGCCGCGCATCGGCTATGACAAGCGCTTCGAAGGCGCCCCCGCCGAGGTTACCGATCGGCGCCTCTCCTGGCTCGATCGCCATCTTCCATCCAGGCTTGCCCGGCGTAGAGCCCTCGGTTCGGACGATCTGACACAGAGCCACCCTGCCGCCACCGGCGATAGCGTCCCCGGCGGCGCCGAGAACGCTGCGAAAGACTGCCTGCCCCATGTCAAGCCGACTTCGACGCCGACTCCTTCGACGAACTCTCGCTCTTCGAGCTCGAAGTGGAATCCGAGCTGGAGTCCGAACTCGAGTCTGACGAGGAGCCCGACTCTTCAGATTTCTTTTCGGGCTCGTCGCCACCCTTGTCTTTTCTGGCGTAGTCAGTGACGTACCAACCGGTTCCCTTGAACTGGAAGGCGGGGGCGGACAGCAACTTGCGCAGCTCGCCACCGCAGGCGGAGCACTCG
>JAYZDP010000049.1:0-46054 GCA_036337765.1 Acidobacteriota bacterium | reverse complement strand
CGCCGTGCGCACGGCGTCCTCAGCGGTGTAGCAGCCGGCGGTGTTGGGCAGGAGCAGATACTTCGACTGATCGATCTGATCGATGATCGTGCCCTTGCCCAGCTCGTCGAGGTTCACCCGGCGCAGCGCGACGGTGATCATCTCGGTGCCGGAAGCCTCGAACGCGCGCACCGCGGTCTCGGGGTCGGAATACTTGCCGGTACCGAGGATGAGACGCGAGTTGAACTCGCGATCGGCGATCCGTAACGGTTCGACCGCGGTCTCGGCAGCGGTGTCGGTGGTCATCGCGATCCCTCCGCGAACGAGTCCATCGGAACGTAGTACTGCGTGCCGCGGATGGGTCGTTGGAGCTGATTCACCAGCCCGTCTAGGTCGCCCTTCTTGTGGGCGAAGTCGACGTGGCGAGTGTCGACCACGAGCAGCGGCGAAGCGTCGTAGTGGTAGTAGTAGTGGTTGTAGGCGTCGATCAGCTCGCCGACGTACTCGTGCGAGATCTGCCGCTCGGCCTTCATCGAGCGCATGCGGATCCGCTCCATGCAGGTTTTGACGTCGGCGGTGAGAAAGAGCACCAGGTCCGGCTTCGGCACCTGTGGCTCCAAGAGAAGGAACAGCTTCTCGAAGAGCATGAGCTCGTCGTCGCTGAGGTTGATGTAGGCGAAGATGCGGCTTTTCTGGAAGGCGTAGTCGGCGACCACCAGGCGCTGGAAGAGCTCGGGTTGGACCAGATCCTGCTGCTGTTTGAAGCGCGAAAGCAAAAAGTAGAGCTCGGTCTGAAACGACGCGCCCGGCGTGTCGCGGTAGAAGTCCTCGAGGAAGGGGTTCTCGATGTCTTCGAGCACCTTCACGCCCTCGAAACGCTCGCTCAGGCGCTCGACCAGGGTCGTTTTGCCCGCACCGATCGGGCCGTCGACGGTGATATAGCGGAAAGGAAGGGATTCGGACAAGGGCTCGTTCCGGGTCGGTTAGACCGCGGCGGCCTCTGTGGCCGAATACAGGGTGTCGCGCTCTACCGGCTCGAAGCCAGCGTCGCGGACGATGCGCTCGAGCGCGCCGCGGTGCATCTCGGTGCCCGACGAGGCACCCGCCATCTGGTAGATGTTCTCCTCCATCACCGTGCCATCGAGATCGTTGGCACCGAACTCCAGGGCGACCTGGGCGAGCTTCGGCGAGATCATGATCCAATACGCCTTGATGTTCGGCACGTTGTCGAGGACGAGGCGGGCGGCGGCGATGTGGCGCAGGTCCTCGAGCCCACTAGTGTGGTACTCGAGCCCCATGTAGTTGTTTTCGGGGTGGTACGCGAGCGGGATGAACGACTTGAAACCACCGGTCTCGTCCTGCAGTTCGCGTAGCCGCATGAGGTGATCGACCTTGTGGCGGGGCTTTTCGACGTGGCCGTAGAGCATGGTGCAGGTCGAGTGGATTCCCATCTTGTGCGCGATCCGGTGCACGTCGATCCACTCCTGAGCGTCGAGCTTGCCGTCACAGATCTCCTGGCGAACCTCGGCGTCGAAGATCTCCGCTCCGCCGCCGGGTAGCGAGCCGAGGCCGGCATCGCACAGACGTGTCAGCGTCTCTTCGATCGAGATCTTCTCGATCTGGGCGAACCAGCCGATCTCGATCGCGGTGAAGGCCTTCAGATGCGCGTCGGGAAAGCGCTCCTTGAGCCCGCGCAGCATCTCCTCGTACCAGGACATCGGCAGATCTGGATGCAGGCCGCCAACGATGTGGAACTCCGATACCTGGTTGCCGCCTTGGCTCGCCGCGTGCTCGTAGACCTCGTCGTGGGTCATCTGCCAGGCATGGTCCTCGCCGGGCAGCGCCGCGAAGCTGCAGAACTTGCAGTTGTAGGTGTAGACGCAGACGTTGGTCGGATTGATGTGGCGATTGACGTTGAAGTACGCCACGTTGCCGTGCATCCGGCGACGCACCCGGTCGGCTACCCGCCCCAGATGGAGCACGTGCGGCGTGGTGAAACACACCTGTGCATCGTCGGCATCCAGGCGCTCGCCCGCCTCGATTTTCTCGGCGAGGGGGCGGATGTCCTGGGGAAACGTGGCCGGATCGAGGGCGGTCACAGCAGGACTATATCAACGGCCGTAGCGGCAAAAAGCCACACCGCCAAGCTGCCATTGGCCTGGAAAAAGGCCGCGTTCAGGCGGCTCAGATCGTTCGGTCGGACCACCCAGTGCTGGAAGAAGAGCAGCGCCACGCACCCCGCTACGCCGGCCCAGTAGCCGGCCCCTAAAGGCTCGGAATGCACCAACGGCAGGCCAACCAGCGCCGCCAGCATCAGCGCGTGCAGCGTTGCGGAGAACCAAAGCGCGCCAACCACGCCGAACCGGGCAGGGATCGAGTGCAGACCCTGGACGCGATCGAAGTCGACGTCCTGCAGCGCGTACAAAACGTCGAATCCCGCCACCCAACAGAGCACGACGAAGGCCAGCACGAAGGCCGCCGGCGCCACCTCGCCGCGCACCGCGATCCAGGCGCCGAGCGGGGCCGCGGAGATGCCGAGGCCGAGCACCACATGAGAGAGAAACGTGAATCGCTTGGTGTAGGAGTACACCAAAACCACGGTGATCGCGATTGGCGACAGCTTCAAGGCCAGCGGGTTCAAGCGCCACGCCGCTAGCACCAGAAGGCCCAGGCTCGCAGCCACGAAGACCCTCACCGCGCCCGGGGTCAAGAGCCCCGCCGGGATGTGTCGATCAGCCGTGCGCGGGTTGGTGGCGTCGATGTTGCGATCGACCAGCCGGTTGAAGCCCATGGCCGCGCTGCGCGCACCGACCATCGCCACCACGATCCATCCCACGGTCGACCAGGCCGGCCAGCCGTCCGACGCCATCACCATGCCGAGAAACGCAAACGGCAGCGCGAACAAGGTGTGCTCCACCTTGATCATCTCGAGGTAGGTCCTGAGTGGGTTCCCGCTCACGTCACTCGCCCCGCACCCGGTGCTAGAAGCCCTCGCCGGCTAGCTGACGGGCTTGCCGTCGACGTCCAGAACAAGGATCTCGGCCAGGTCAAGGTCTTCGAGCGGTCCTTGGACCTTCTCGCGATCGCCCACGATCACCCACGCGATGCGGTCGTAGGGGATCGACTTGCGGGCCTCCGCCTCCAGATCCCCCAGCTCGACCTTCGCCACCCGCTCGGCGTAGTTGAGGTAGAAGTCCTCGGGCAAGCCGTAGGTCACGATCTCGCGGATCGCGTTGCGCAGCGCGCTCTTGGTCTCGTACTGACCGGCCAGGGTGAGGGTGGCGCGGACCTTCGCCTTCTCGAGCTCCTCGGGGGTCGGCGGGCGATCCGAGACCAGCTCGCGCAGCTCGCGATCGAGCTCGGCGAGCGATTCCTTGGTCTTGTCGGTCTGTACTGGCGCCGACACGATCCACGGCCGCTGGCCCCTGGCGTCGAAGACCGTGCTGCGGGTGCCGTACGACCAATGCTTGTCTTCGCGTAGGTTCATGTTGAGGCGCGAAGTGAAGGTGCCACCGACGATCGAATTGAGCGACTCGAGCGTCACCCGGCCCGGATCCGAGCTCGGCGGCATGACGAGACCACCCAGGATCACCGACTGCTCGGCATCGGGCTTGTCGATCAGATAGATCGCGCGCTTCGGCGGGTTGGTGACGGCAGCGAGGTTCTTCGTCGGGGCCTTGGCTCCGTTCTTCCAGCTGCCGAGGTGGGCCTCGACTTTGGGCCGAATCTCGTCCATGGTGGTGGCGCCGACGACCACGAGCGTCGAGGTGGCAGGCTGAAACCAGGTCTGGTGGAACCTCTTCAGGTCGGCCTGCGTGATCGCCTGGACGCTTTCTTCCGAGCCGCTCCCGGCCAACAGGTTCGCATAGGCGTGATCGGTGCCGTAGAGCAGCTTCGGCAAGATCCGGTAGCCGATCATGGTCGGGCTCGACTTCTGGCGCGCGATCGAGGCGAGCACCGATTTGCGCAGCCGCTCGAGCTCCGATTCCGGAAACGCGGGATTGAGCACCACGTCACCGAAGAGCTCGACCGAGGAGTCGAGGTTCTCGCGCAGGGTCGACATCTCGACGTAGTTGGTGTCGAGCTGGGAGCCCGACGACAGCGTCGAGCCGAGGCGCGCCAGAATGTCGGAGATCTCCAAAGCCGAGCGTGAGGTCGTCCCCTCGTCGAGCATCGAGCCGGCCAGGCTGGCAACGCCCGGTGAAGCGAACTGATCGCTGGCGGTGCCGGCATCGACGATCAGCTCGATCTGAACGATCGGGGTGTCGTGCCGCTCGGCAAGAATGATCTTCAGGCCGTTGGAGAGCTCAGTCCTCTGTAGCTCCGGCCACTCGAGCGGCGGTGGTGCCTCGACCTCGGGCACGGCAGAGCGGTCCGCGCCGGTCTCGGCAACGGTGTAGCTCGGGAACGGAGCCACCTCGAGAATGTAGACACCGTCGGAAAGCCAGTCGACGGCTGTCTGACGCAGGTCTTCCGCAGTCATCGCCTCGACTCGCGCCAACGTCGCCTTGTAGGCACCCGGGTTGCCCTGGTACACCTCGCCGCGCGCCAGGATGTCGGATTTACCGCCGAAGCCGCCGATGCGCTCGATGCCCCGGATGAAGCGCGCGCGGTACTGGGTCTTGACGCGTGACAGCTCCTCCGCCGTCGGGCCTTGGCGTAGGAAGCGCTCGAGCTCTTCGTCGATCGCCGCCTCCACCGCGGCCAGGTCGCCACCGGGCTGAGCGCTGGCGGTGATCATGAACTGCCCTGCGATCTCGCTCGGCGAGATGTAGGCCTGGGCGCTGGTGGCGAGCTGATCGTCATAGACCAGCCGCTTGAAGAGGCGGGAGTTCTTGTCGTAGCCCAGAACGTCGGAGACGAGATCGAGGCGGTCCATCTCCAGCGAGCCGGCCTCGGGCACATTCCAGACCTTGTAGATCCGCGACTGCGGCACCCGGTCCTCAACGCGCTGACGATGGGTTCCGCTGCGCTTGGCGACCCAGCTCTCGTGGTGCGCCACCGGCGGCCCCGGCGGTATGTCTCCAAAGAAGTGCTCGACGCGCTCCAACGCCCGAGCACCGTCGATGTCACCGGCCACCACGACCACCGCGTTGGCCGCCCCGTAGTAGGTGGCGAACCACTCCTTGGCGTCTTCCAGGCTGGCGGCGTCGAGGTCGTCGAGCGAGCCGATCACGCGCCACGAGTAGGGGTGACCCTTCGGATACGTGTTCTGGGTGATGAGATCGAAGGCGACCGCATACGGGCGGTTGTCGCCCTGGCGCTTCTCGTTCTGCACCACGCCGCGCTGCTCGTCGAGGCGCTCCTGGGTGATGGCGCCCTTGAAGTGACCCATGCGGTCCGACTCCATCCATAGCGCGACGTCCAGCGCCGACGTGGGAACGTTCTGGAAGTAGTTGGTGCGGTCCTGGCTGGTGGTGCCGTTCAAACCGGTGGCGCCGGCCCGCTCCAGGGCGATGAAGTAGTCGCCGTCGAAGTTCTCCGAGCCGTTGAACATCAGGTGCTCAAACAGGTGAGCGAACCCGGTCTTGCCGGGCTTCTCGTTCTTCGATCCGACGTGGTACCAGAGGTTCACGGCGACGATCGGCGTCTTGCGGTCCTCATGAACGATCAAGGTCAGCCCGTTGTCGAGAACGAACTTCTCGTACGGAATGTCGATCTCCTGGCCCGCGCCCACCGACGCGCCCAGAAGCAGAAGCAAGACCACAGAAAGCAACTTCTTCAACGAGATTCTCCCTCCCAGCGCAGATCGCTCGCCGCAGTGGCGGCGAGCCCGGCCAGGTCCAATACTCTGAGTACGTAGGCATCGAGAAAGCGTTCCAGCCCGCTCTCTGCCAAGGACGCGCCGTCCCCGACGTAGAAAGCCGGCATCGGCGGCACCACAGTCGCTCCGGCGTAGGTCACGCGGCGCATGTTCTCGATGTGCATGAGGCTGAGTGGTGTCTCTCGAAAGCCCAAAAGTAGCGGCCATCGCTCCTTGAGCGCGACCAGGCACGCGCGTTGGATGAGCGTCTTCGCCGTCCCGTTCGCGACTGCCCCCAGGGTCCCGGAGCTGCACGGCAGGACGATCGTCGCGTCGAGCCGGTACGAGCCCGACGAGATCGCCGCGTCGAGCGCCCGGTCGTCGTGAACCACGATCCGCTCGCGCGCATTCCCTCTCACCTCGGCCGCCGCCAGTATGGCGGTCGCCGACTCTCTCTCGGGTCCACCGCATTCGTGGCGTAGCACCTTCGCCGCGCCCTGCGAAACGACCAGGTGAAGCCGCTCCACGGAAGCCAGCCCGGCGACCGCGGCGAGGAGCCGAGCCGGTAACAACATGCCCGACGCACCGGTCACTAGAATGGCAATCTTGGACAAGGGCAAAACTCTAGCAGCAGGGTCGCGCGCCTTCGAACCACACGCTGCGTGCTAAACTGACGACCCGTAAGGAAGTGGACCGACTTTCACTCTCGGTCCAGCTTCAGTGAACAGAACTCAATCTTCAACCATCGGCTTAGCCGATACCCACAACAACGCCGGTCCGCGCCGCTTTGGCGACCATTAGTCGTCGCCCAACGCAGGCCCGATCGGCACATTTGGAGGACAGTCTATTTTGACTCCCTGGTGGAAAAGAACCACAGAAGAGGGACAGCTGGAGGGTGCCGCGATGGCACCGAGCTCCGCTGATGCCCAAGCGTCATCGTCCGATGGCGAGCCCACCGAAGTAACGGCGGCTTCGCTGTTCGACATGACCGACGTCGCCTCAGACGAGGCACAGGATCCCAAAGAAGACGAGGCCTCGGCGCCCACCATTCTCGAAGAGAAGGTGCTCGAGGAGGAAGAGAAGAAAAGGAACAAGGCCGCCAAGCCGCGCGCTCGGCGCTCGACGACGCGTGCCGCGCAGGCGGGATCCGACGACGACAAGCCCAAGCGGGCACCACGAACACGCAAGACCGCGGCCAGAAAATCGACAGCGAAAAAGACCGCCGCGAAGAAAGCTACGCCCGCCAGAGAGGGTGCGAGCCGCAAGACCACCCGAGCCCAGGACAGCGACACGGTCCAGGACGCAGCTCCCCGAAGCCGCGGCCGGTCGCGCGCCAAGGCTCCGGCCCCGGTCGCGCCCGAGATCATGGAGCCGACTCCGGTTGCGCAACCCGTCGCCAGCGATCCCATGAGCCAGCTCGCGGAGATCCTTCGCGAGGTGGTCTCGTCCGGCCCCGATCGCACCGAGACGGTCGTCCACGAGCGCCGTATCGCGCTGTTCTGCGATCTCGAGAACGTGGCGCTTGGCGTGCGCGACTCCGACGAGGTCGACAAGTTCGACATCGATCTCGTGCTCGAGCGGCTGCTCGAGAAGGGCAAGATCATCGTCAAGAAGGCCTACGCCGACTGGCAGCGCTACGCCGAGTTCAAGCGGCCGCTACACACTGCCGGAATCGAGCTCATCGACATCCCGCAGAAGTACTACTCCGGGAAGAACTCGGCCGACATCAAGATGGTCGTCGATGCACTCGACGTCGCCTACTCCAAGGAGCACCTCGACACCATCGTCTTGCTGTCGGGAGACAGCGACTTCACGCCGCTAGTCTCCAAGCTCAAGGAGAACAACAAGCACGTGATCGCGATCGGCGTGAAGAACTCGTCATCGAAGCTCCTGGTCGACAACTGCGATGAGTTCATCTACTACGAGGACATCTGGCGGGGCAGCCGCTCGATGCCCCAACTCGAGGGGCTCGACGAGAAAACCGCCGAAGCCTTTGCGCTGATGAACGACGCCATTCAGGCCCTGCAGCGCGAGAACAAGACCGTGCTCTGGGGCTCGATGATCAAGCAGACGATGCAGCGCAAGCGGCCCTCCTTCAACGAGGGCTACTACGGCTACAGCTCCTTCTCGAACCTGCTCGAGGATGCCGAGAAGAAGAAGCTCATCAACCTCCGAAAGGATGGTCGCTCCGGCAGCTACGTGGTAACCGTTTCGAACGGACACTAGGTAGCGTCTGGGGCTTCTGAGTAGGCGGGGCGCTTCCAGCCGTTGCCGTCCGCTTCGAGGCCATCGGCAACGAGCTTCTCGCCCAGATGGGCGAGAAGCTGGTGCTTGCCCTTCACGACCGCCAGGTTGAGGAAGAACTCCTTGGCCCGGCCACCGCGTCGCTCGAAGACGAAGCGCTGCGACTCGGTGCCCTCGCGCGGACCGCAGGCGAGGATCTGAGCGTACTCGATGCGCTTCGGAGAGAAGGTGTGCAGCGGCTGGTGGCCGATGCCCTCGGCATCGAGGATCACCGCCGGACGGCCCGCGGTCCACCAGATCTTGAGAAGGCTCGCCAGAAAGAGCACGGCGTAGCCCGCGAGCACGGTGAAGGCCTTGCCGACGTAGCCCTCGTTGGGGTCGCGCAACACCCAAACGACCGCCGACAGCACCACCAGCACCCCTATCCCCCACACCATCGCCGTCGTGCATACCCGCCGCACCCAGGGGCGAAACGGGTAGTTTGCGGTATCGCCGGTACTCGGCTGCGACTCTCGGGTTGGCATGGCTCGTCTCAACGCTCGAGTGGCAGCCGGCTCGTCGCGTCGACATCGCGAGGATCGTCGGCATCGCCGCGGGCGTGGCGCAGCAGGGCAGCGTGGGCGATCATGGCGGCGTTGTCGCCCGAGTAGACGAGCGGCACGAGGCGCAGATCGATGCCCGCCCCGTCTGCCCACTCCTCGAGCGCACGCCGCAACAGCCTGTTCGCAGCCGCGCCACCTGAGACCGCCAGGATGGAGATCGCCCGCTGGCGATGGAGCCGAGCAAGCCGGTCGAGGATCTGGGCCACGGCCGATGCACGAAAGCCGGCCAGGATGTCGAGGACCTGGCCGTCGGGGGCTTCGTCGCTGACGACCGTCGACACCTTCTGCTCGCGCAGCCGGTCGAGGTCCAGAAGCGTCTGGCTCTTCAGGCCCGAGAACGAGAAGTCGAGGCTCGACCCGCACTGCGCCACCGTCATCGGATGAGCGGCAGCATCGCCGCCCTCGGCCAGAAGATCGACCTCGGGGCCACCAGGGAACGGCAGGCCGATACGCTTGCCGACCTTGTCGAAGACCTCCCCCATGGCGTCGTCGCGAGTCTCGGCGAGAGTCGCGATCTTTGCCCCAGCCTCCGCCACATCAACGATCAGACTGTGCCCACCCGAAACGACGAGGCCGACGAAACGCTCCGGAGCGGGACGCGCCTCCTCCTGGTTGCGGCACAGGAACGGCGAGAACAGATGCCCCTCCATGTGATGGACCGCGAAAAACGGCCGGTCCAAGGCAAAGGCGATCGCCTTGCCCAGCGACAGCCCCACGAGCAGCGAGCCGACCAGGCCAGGGCCGCGGGTCGCGGCAACGGCATCGACGTCGCCGAGTTCGATGCCGACCCGTTCCAGCGCCTCCGCCGAGACCTCGGGCCAGTTGCGCAGATGCTCGCGTGATGCGATCTCAGGAACCACGCCGCCCCACGGCCGGTGCGCCTCGAGCTGGCTCGACACCACCGAGGTCCGCACCCGCCCCTCGCCGTCGACCAGCGCGCAGGCTGTGTCGTCGCACGAGCTCTCGATACCGAGAATCAAGGGTTTTGGAAGGGATTCGCTCATGCCGGAAAGGATTCTAGTTGCCAGCTGGCAGCAAGGCCGTTTGGTATCATTACGACCCACCGGACGACGTCTTCCGCCGCTCCGCCGCTTGCGAATGACCCGTCTCTCTACGCTCGATGACCTCGGACCGCTCGCCGGACGAACGGTCTTCATGCGCGCCGATCTCAACGTGGCACTCGACGGCCGCGAGATCCTCGATGACACCCGGATCCGCGCCACCCTACCGACGCTCGACGAGCTGCGCGCAGGCGGAGCGCGCGTCCTCGTGTACTCGCACCTGGGCAGACCCAAGGGCGAGCGCCACCCCGAGATGAGCCTCGAGCCGGTCGCCCGCGCCCTGGCTCAGAAGCTCGGCACCGAGGTCCGGTTCGCTGAGGATTGCGTCGGCCCCCTGGCGCGCGACGCCGCTGAGGCGACGCCCGAGGGAGGGGTAACGCTTTTCGAGAACCTGAGATACCACGCCGGTGAGCAGAGAAACGACTGGGGGTTCGTTGACGCCCTCGCTGGCGGCGCCGAGGTCTACGTCGACGACGCCTTCGGCTGTGCCCACCGCGCGCACGCATCGATCGTCGGCGTGCCCCATAGCGTCGCGCGCCGCGCCGCAGGGCGCCTGCTCGAGCGCGAGAGCTCGGCTCTCGGCCGTCTGCTCGCAGGGCCAGAACCGCCGTTCGTGGTGATTCTCGGCGGGGCCAAGATCTCGTCGAAGATATCGACGCTCGAAAACCTCCTGCCACGCATCGATGTGCTGCTGGTCGGCGGCGCGATGGCCAATACCTTCCTGGCCTCGCAGGGCGCGGAGATGGCCGACTCGCTGGTGGCCGAAGACGAGCTCGATCTGGCGTCACGGCTGCTCGCCGATGCCGCGGCCGGCGGTATCGAGGTCGTGCTGCCCACCGATCTGGTGGCGACCGACCGGGTGCCGGCTGGCCCAGACGACGTCGGAACCGTTCAGGAATGCTCCGGGCGAGAGGTTCCGTCAGGGTTTCTCGCCGTCGACGTCGGGCCAGCGACGAGCGCCGCTTTCGCGGACCGGATCGCAGAAGCCAAGACCGTCTTTTGGAACGGGCCTCCCGGTCTTTTCGAGCGCCCGCCCTTCGACATCGGCAGCCGGACTCTGGCGCGCTCGATCGCCGACTCGACCGCATTTACCGTCGTCGGCGGCGGCGAGACGGTGGCGGTCACGAATCTCGCCGGCGTCGCTGACCGCATCGATCACGTCTCGACCGGCGGCGGTGCCGCGCTCGAGTTTCTCGCCGGGAAGAAGCTGCCAGGGATCGCGGTTCTGGAGATCGAGGCATGAGCCGCCGCACTCCCATCCTCGCCGCGAACTGGAAGATGAACCTACGTCGCGACGATGCAGTCGCCTACTGCCGGAAGCTGTGCGACGGCCAGCTACCCGACAATGTCGAGGTGGTGGTCTTCCCGCCGTTTCCGCTCCTCGCCACCCTCGCCGCCGGCTTGCAGTCGACGGCCGTCGCATGGGGCGGTCAAGACGTACATCCAGAGGCGTCGGGCGCCCACACCGGCGATACCGCCGCGGCCAACCTGCTTGATTTCGACGCGAGTTGGGCACTATGTGGGCACAGCGAGCGCCGCGCAGACCATGACGAGAGCGACGCGTGGGTAGGCCGCAAGGTCGCCGCCGCGCGCAGTGCAGGACTCGCGCCGATGCTGTGCGTCGGCGAGTCGGAGGCCGAGCGCGAGGCCGGCACTACGAGCGTCGTCTTGTCGCGCCAACTGGCGGCCGGAATCTCAGGCCTCACCGACCCGGAGGGCGGCTGGGCGCTGGCCTACGAGCCGGTCTGGGCGATCGGCACCGGGCGGTCCGCCACCCCCGCGCTCGCGCAGGAGGCCCACGCCCACCTGCGCGCACAGGTCGCCGCACACCTCGGTTCCGACATCGCCGGAGCGCTGCGCATCGTCTACGGCGGCTCGGTCAAGCCCGCCAACTGCGAGGAGTTGCTGCGCGAGACCGACATCGACGGCTTCCTCGTCGGTGGCGCAGGCCTTGATCCAGGCTCATTCCTAGATATCATTCGCCGTTGCGGTACCCAGGAGGGCGCCGCGGGAGACCCTTCCGCATGATCTACATCATCTACGGCGTTCACATCGTGACCTGCCTGTTTCTCATCATGGTCGTCCTTCTCCAACAGGGCAAGGGGGCCGATCTGTCGGTCTTCGGCGGCGGCAGCACCCAGGCTGCGTTCGGCGCCAGAGGCGCGGCGACGCTTTTGAACAAGCTCACCGTCGGCTGCTTTTTCCTGTTTCTCGTGACCACGATGTCGATTGGCATCATGCAGCGCTCCGGGCGCAGCTCGTCGGTCATGTCCGACGTCGAGGCGACACCCGAAACCACGGAGGCCGCGGCGCCAGCCGAGGTTCCGGAGTCCGCACCGCCAGCCGAGGAGGCCATGCCGACGGTGGACGAGCCGGTGGCGGAACCGGCGGCCGCCGACGACGCTCCCGCCGCTGCCGAAGAGGCCGCTGCCGACGGCGCTGACGCGGAAAACTAGACTATGCTTCGCGCCCGAATGCCGAAGTGGCGGAATTGGTAGACGCGCACGGTTGAGGGCCGTGTGGGGCGACCCGTGTCGGTTCGAGTCCGACCTTCGGCACCATCCCACTGCTAGAGGAACGCGCCATGTCTGAAGAGGCGAAGCCAGAAGGCACCGAAGAGGCCAAGGTGAAGGCTGCTGCGGCGGCAAAGGCTGCGGCCGCCGCCAAGGCGCAGGCGGACGCGGTACCGCCGCGGCCATTGCCATCGCCGGAGGACATCGCCGAATGGATCGGCGGAGCCGAGGCCAACATCGGCATCCTGTTCGAAGGCCTCGCCCTGAAGCGCTACGACGCCTTCAACACGCAGATCCGTGCCAAGGAGATCGTCGGCCAGCACTGGCAGGTGATCTCTGACGTCGGTGAGCCCGACGAAGGCGAGTTCGACGGCCTGCCAGAGGTCGGCCGGTTGCGCGCCCTCTACAAGGACCAGGACCTGTCCCGACGCCGGCTGGCGGCGCTGAAGGTCGCCTGGACGGAACTGCGGGGCATGCGCCCCTCGCATTGGACGCTACCGGACTTGCTCGCGGCGCTGCGCCGGATCCTCGACAAGAAAATCGAGGTCGACTACAACGATCTGCTGGCCGCGACCCGCGACCTGTGGCGCTCGAGCGCGCTGGCCGCGAAGCACGATCAGGTCGACCTGCTATGGGCCAGCCTCAACCTGATCCGCAAGGGCACCAAGAAGTAGCCTCATTCGACCTTCGAGACTGAGTTGATCATCACGGTCTCGACCGGGACGTTGCGCATCGGGCCGCGATTCTCGACGGCCACCTTCGAGATCTTCTCGACCACGTCGAGGCCGGAAATCACCGAGCCGAAAACGGTATAGCCCCAACCGTCGCCGGTCTTGCCGTGATCGAGGCCGGCACCGTTGTCGACCGAATTGATGAAGAACTGCGCGGTGGCGCTGTGCGGGTCGGAGGTGCGTGCCATCGCGATCGTGCCGGGGCCGTTAGACAGGCCATTGTCGGCCTCGTTCTTCACCGGCGCGTTGGTGCCCTTCTTCTGTAGCGACTTGGTGAAGCCGCCGCCCTGGATCATGAAGCCGTCGATGACTCGGTGAAAGACCGTACCGTCGTAGAAGCCCAAGTCGACGTAGGCGAGGAAGTTCTCGACCGTTTTCGGAGCCTTCTCGGGATCCAGCTCGAGGACGATCGTGCCGAGCGTGGTATCGAGGGATACCTGCGGATTCTGAGCGGCTGCGGTGCCCGCGACCAGCGCTAGGGCGACGAACGAGACGAGACTCAAGCGTTGCAACATGGCGATTTGCTCCCGGTTCGGAGGCGAAATCGTAACATGCAACTCAGGGCGGTTCGGAGGTTCCGAGAGGGGTCCAGGGACCGCAGCGCGCGATGCGCCATGCCGCCCTCGCACCGCCAACCAGCGCCCCGTCTGAGCCGATGACGGCCTCGGCATAGTGGCTGCATGACGGCTCGAATCGGCAGCGCGCCCCGGTGTGCGCTACGGCGCTCGACAGCGAGCCCTGGTAGCGGTCGATGCCCCAAAGCAGAGTCCTGGCGCTCAGCTGACGCGCGGGGTCACGGGCCAGATCGAAGGCGAGGGCGAAGATGACACCAGCGCCCAGGAGCACCCAGGCGACCGGCCGCCAGCGTGAACGCTCAGAAGCGGTCGGCGTACTGACTGACCCCGGGCACCATGAATCGTTCCCCGCCGATGCCCTTGACGATGCAGACGATGTGAACCGCCAAAATCGCGAGCCAGGCAACTGGGAAGATGGCGCAGCCGAGGATCCCGAGAAGGGGGATGTTCGACAGGATCGTAAGGGCGATCCAGAAGGCGATCTCCGCGATCACCAGCACCAGGCCGTGCTTGGCGTGCCACTGCATCTCCTCGTCGTCCTTCTCGACCAGAAGCGGCACCAGCGCGAGGATCCACAGATAGGCGAGGACGACCATGAGCCCATTCGGCTTCGCCTGACCCGCAGCCGGTGGCGAAGGCGGAGGTGCGCCGTCGGAGGCAGGCGGTTGTGGCGCTGGAGGAGGCGGTGGGGAATCCTGCGGCGGCTCGCTGGGCGGAGGTGGCGTGGGGGGCTCACTCATACGAGGGTCTCCTTGGCAAAGGCTGCGAACCGTCGCTCGAGACGGCCCCGAACAGGCTGTAGGGGACTACGGGAGTGTAGCAGGGCGTGTTTCGCGCTACGCCTGTTCGGCGCGCTCGCTCTGGCCGTCTCGAGAAGCGTCTTGGCCGCCATCGAGGACCCTCCGGTAGAGCTCCCGGTAGCGGCCCACGATGTCGTTCATAGAAAAGCGCTGCGCCGCGCGAGCCCGACCGTTCTCGCCCAGCCGCACCAGCTCGTCTTCGTTGCGCAGCAGCTCGACGGCCGACTCGGCCATGGCGTCGACGTCACCGACGGGACACAGGCGACCGGTCTCGCCGTGGTCGATTACCTCCGGCACCCCGCCGACGTCGCTGGCGATCACCGGCACACCACAGGCCAGCGCCTCCAACGCGGCGAGCCCGAACGACTCGCTCTCCGAAGGCAGCAGGAACAGGTCGCAGTGCACAAGGATGTCTTCGACCAGGGCCACCGTGCCGACGAAGCGGATGCGATCCGCGATGCCAAGCTCGCGCGCCAGCTGCTCGGCGCGCGCCAGCTCCGGGCCATCGCCCACCAGCAGCAGCCGCGAGGGAACGTCGCGACTGACGCGGTGAAACACCCGCACCACGTCGCTGATCCGCTTGACGGGGCGCATGTTGGAGACGTGCACCAGAAGCTTCTCGCCCGCCTCCGCCCAGCGCCTGGGCCCGCGTCGCGCGCGCGCCTGGTCGTAGCGCTCAGGATCGATGAAGTTCGGGACGACTTCGATCGACTTCGGGACGTCGAGCGTCTCGAGCGTCGCCTTGCGTAGCCACTCGGAGACCGCAGTGACGCCGTCGCTCTCGGCGATGCCGAAGCGCGTGGTCTCGGCATAGCTCGGGTCGTTGCCGATGAGCGTGATGTCGGTGCCGTGAAGGGTGGTAATCACCTTCACTGGCTGCGGCGCCAGGATCTGTCGCGCCAGGATTGCCGAAACGGCGTTCGGGATGGCGTAGTGAACGTGCAGGAGATCGAGCTTCTGCTGGCGCGACACCTCGACCATCTTGGTCGCCAGCGCCAGCGAGTACGGCGGGTACTCGAAGAGCGGGTACTGGCGTACGGCAACCTCGTGAAAGAAGAGCCGCGGCCCCGCCCACGACCAGCGCGGCGGCACGGCATAGCTCAGCAGGTGAACCTCGTCCCCCGCGGCCGCGAGTGCGCGTGCCAGCTCGGTAGCGACGACCCCGGACCCGCCCACCGTCGGGTAGCAGCCGATGCCGATCCTCACCGCAGACCTCCCGACACCAGCTCCCAGGGCCGTTTCACCGCCAGCGGTCCGTCGGCCGAGAAACCCTCGCCGTACGCAACGCCGATCACCATGCCGAGATCTCGCGCGCGGCCCTCCACGGCCATGCGGAACTCTCGCGACGCAACCTTCGTCGGCGGCTCTTCGTCGCTGGAACCACCGGCACGGTGCAGCTGGCTCTCGTAGGCGTCGAGCGCCGCCGTCTTGCGCGCCCAGACCGAGGTCACGTCGACGATGAAGTCGGCAGTCATCAGGTCGTGCGCCATGTAGTGAAAGAGCGCTCCCGCCCGATGCGGCGGGTGCTGCGAGTCGGGGGCGCGCTCGACTGCGGCCACGTCGACCGAGCTCAAGCGGACTCCGGATCGACGATCTGGATCAGGTCCGACCCGACCTCGAGCTGGTTGTAGGCGGCGGCGCCAAAACCGAGGCCGTGGCGCAGTGCATAGTGGGCTACGCACACCGAGCGCTCCTGCGGCGAGCCACCCGGTGCGCAGGCGTCGCGCAGGCTCTCGAGGCGGCCGTGCACCACCTCGTCGCGCCGCACAGCGGCCGCGCACATCTTCGTCGACAGCGCAGCCAGCGCGCGGTCGACGTTGTCGCGGGTCTTCTGCCACGGGCGCTCGAGGTTTGGATCCAGGCCGACGCAGGTCTCCTTGAGCCGCTCGATCTCACCGAGCACCTGCTCGCGCAGCGCGTCGGCCTCTTCGGCGCCACAACCCGGGGCCAGCCGGCGCTCGAGCGCCTCATCGGAGCCGAGGAGATCGCTCAGGCCCAGACCGAGTCCATCGAGGTATTTCCGTTGGCGAGCGGCGAAGACCAGCATCTGTGGTCTCAACGTCGTGTGGGGCGCCTCGATTCCCAAAACGGGGTACAGGCTCGCCGCCTGGGCGAGATAGGCGACCTCGCCGGGGCCCATTAGCTGCAGGGAGCTGCCGAGGACCGCATCCTGGATCGCGGGGCGCGCGAGGACGCCAGGGGAGACTGCAGAGGGATTCTCGTCGATGCGCGCCAGCAGGGTCTCGACCGGCTCCCGAGCGGCGTCGACGCCACGCAGGCTCCACTGGTCGTCGCCGTGCCAGACGACGCGGCGGCGCGCCCCGTCGGCGATCAGAAAGAGCGCGCTGTGCCGATCGCCACCCTTGACCTGGGGTCGCCGCCCGGCCCGCTCCACTCGCCCGGCCGCCGCGTTCAAGGCGTCGCACACGCCGTCGCGCCGCTCGACCAGTCGACGCAGCCACGGACGCTGCGCGTTCTTCATCGCCGGCAGCATCGAGTCGAGAACCAGCGGTGCCCGCTCGCCCAGCAGACCGACCATGAACTTGCTGAAGGCCTCGCCGAAGCGCGCATCGGGCCGGTAGCACGACTCGAGGAGCTCCCATGCCGCCGGGTCGGCACCCGATGGGTAGGCTTCGCGCAGATCGCGCAAGAGACTCTCGAGCGGCGTGCCGAGGATCCGCATCCCCACCGGCATCAGCGGCTCGAGATCGTCGCCGAGCCCGAACGACGACAGCTGCCCAGAGCCCGGCGTGTTGGCGACCGCGACCTCGCGGAAGTCGTGGTCCTCGGTCGCCACCCAGAACACTCCGACCGCGGGAATCCCCTGTTCTTCGAGCTGGGCGGCCCAACGAGCGGCACCGATCATCTTGGTCAGGCTGTAGAGCGGTCCGCCGAGGACGCCGGCCTGCTGCCCGGTAACGATGATGCGGGTCTGAGGGTCCGCGAAGCGGGCCGCGAGCTCTTCCGCGCGCGGGTGGCCGTAGGATTGATTGGCGCGGGCGAGCTCGGCGGCGATGGCGGCGCGCTCACCGGCCCGGGCTGGAGCGTCGAGCGCCTGGCCCGGGCGCAGAAAGCGCAGCGGCGCGATCATCTCCGCGCTGTCGCCAGCCAAGAGCTCGCCGGCCAGCCCAGGGGCGAAGCGGCTCGCGGGTACCCGGAAGGCCGGTGGGGAGCTGGCGTTCGTCAAGAGATCGTGACCGGGTGCGAAGCGGGATCTTACCGTCAGGCCCCCTACACCCAAACTGGATACGCTCCGCGCGTGGCCGTGGACTGGATCGACATCGCGGGAGGCACCTTCTGGATGGGCGGTGGCCCGCGCGCAGAGGAGAATCCCCGCCATCGGGTAACGCTCGGCGCCTACCGCCTCGCGCGTACCCCGGTGACACGCGCCGAGTACCAGGCCTTCCTCGATGCGACCGGTAACGAGGTGCCGCCGTTCTGGGACGAAGAGCGGTTCGCGGATCCTGGCATGCCCGCCGTCGGTCCGTCCTGGGACGATGCCGTGGCCTACTGCGCCTGGCTATCGTTCTCGGCGAGCACTGAGATCGGGCTGCCGACCGAGGCAGAGTGGGAGTCTGCGGCGCTGGCTGGAAGGCAGGTGGCCTATCCGTGGGGTGACGAGGGACCCGAGGAGGTACCCGACTACGACCGGCGCTGGCTCGAGGGCCCCGAGCCGGTCGAGCTCTACCCGAGCCGCCATCCGTGGGGTTTGTGCGGCCTCGGAGAGAACGTGCACGAGTGGTGCGCCGACTGGTACGACCCGGCGTACTACGAGGTCTCTCCGACCATCGACCCGCGCGGCCCCAACGAGGGCCGACGGCGCGCATCTCGGGGCGGGTCGTGGCGACACGCAATCAAGGTCACGCGCTGCGCCGCCCGCTCCTCCATTCCCCCGCACATGCGCTACGCCGACTACGGGTTCCGAGTCCGTTCACCCTTGTAGAATCCCCCGATGCTTCGTTTCGGCGACGTTGAGATCGATCCGCCGCTGTTGATGGCGCCCATGGCCGGGGTCACGGATCGTGACTTCCGGCTCATCGTGCGCCGCATCGGCGGGGTGGGTCTGGTGGCGATGGAGTTCATCTCGTCGCGCGCCATCGTGTCGGGCAATCCGCACACCCGCGAGCTCATGTACTTCTCCGAGGAAGAGCGGCCGCTGGCGATCCAGATCTACGGCTCGGACGCGGCGACCATGGCCGAGGCCGCAGCCGTCGTCGAAGAGCTCGGCGCCGACACCTGCGACATCAACATGGGCTGCCCGGCGAACAAGGTGCTCAAGGGCTGCGCCGGCGCGGCGCTGATGGGCGATCTTCACCTCGCCGAAGACATCGTCCGTACCGTGCGCAAGACGATCACCATCCCGTTGACCGTGAAGTTCCGCGTCGGCCTCAACGACAGGCAGGCCAACTACATCGATCTCGGCAAGATCTGCCAGGACAATGGTGTCGTCGCGGTCGCGATGCACGCCCGCACCGCGCGCCAGGCGTTCAGCGGTGAGGCCGACTGGTCGCACATCGCGCGGCTGAAGGAGGCGCTCGACATCCCGGTGATCGGCAATGGCGACGTGCGCGAGCCTTCGGAGGCGCTCGAGATGATGCGCCAGACCGGCTGCGACGGGGTCATGATCGGCCGCGGAGCGACCCGCAACCCGTGGATCTTCCGTCAGACCGCGTCGCTCATGTCAGGCGGCGAGATTCCGGAGCCAACGACTCGCGACCGCCGTGACCTCATCCTCGACCACTTCCGCATGGTCGGTAGTCGCGAGCAGTCGCGCTACGCCCTGCATAAGCTGCGCAAGTTCACCGGCTGGTACACCCACGGCCTGCCGCACGGCCGCAAGCTGCGCTCGCAGATCAACGATCTGCCCAACGTAGAGGCCTTCCTCGACGCGGTCGAGGAGTTCTTCGACTTCGTGCTCCTCGAGGAGGCCGCCTAGGCGGCAGATGAGCGAACTGCAGGTCGAGCTCGAAGGCTCCCTGGACGAGGCGCTCGAAGCCGTCGGCGAGGCGGCCGACCTGTGGGGCGGCGAGTGGCAGCGACTCGGTACCGGAGGCCAGTTGATCCTGCCCGTGTCGGCCGGCATCCGCCACGGCCACATCGCGGGGCAGCTGTCGACCAAGAAGCGCTCCGGACAGGTCGAGCTGGAGCTGTTCCCCGAACGGACCTACTACCGGGTGCACCTGCCGTCACTCATGGTTCTGCTCTTCGGCGCCATCGGCGGGCTCTTCATCGTCGTCGTCCCTTTCTTCCCAGCGCTCTTTCCACTGGTGCCGGCGGGCATTCTGCTCAGCATCGCGGCCTGGTTTCTGGTGGTGGCTCGGCTCAAGACGCGGGGAGTGTCGGAGTTCTTCGAGCTGGTACGTGATCTCGTCGAAACACCGCCCGGACCGCCCGAGGGCGCGTAGTGCGGGGCTGGCGCTGCTAAGCTGCACCTTCACGGACCGAACGCGGTCCGGTGGTTCTTTCACAGCGGAGAGATCCGAACGGGGGCGAACGGCTTCGACGGGGAACCTTGCGTTCTGTCAGTGGCGTGCCGATTGTCTGTGCGTTAAACGGGCAACCTTATAAAAGCCAACAACGAATTGGCCTTGGCGGCTTAATCGCCGTCAACGGATCGCTGGATGACCTTGATTCACGGTCGCTAGCGATCCGACACTAAAGTGAATCTCGGGCAGAAAGATGGCCCCGCGCTTTCTGCCCGGTACTTAGCGAGGCTGGCCCGGTTACTGGAGTGCTTTCATCTTAGGTAGCCGGGCGAGACTTCAATCGAAAGCTACGCACGTAGAAGCTTTCGGAGCGTGTTCTTCGGACGTGGGTTCAACTCCCACCGCCTCCACCATCTCTTCGCTCCGCCTCGGGTTGGGGAGCTTGCTATTGGGCGGCTCTTGCTTCGTCGTAGAGGGCTTGGATGGCTGTTGGGCGGAAGGACCAGTCCAGATCGGAGATGTCGAGTCGGTCGACGATCTGATCTCGGGATACGCCTGCGTCGACTGCCGATTGCATGCGCTCGTTTAGGGTCTTCATGCGGTCGCGGAAGGTTTCTACCTCGGCTCTGGTCAGGACCGGGCCGTGGCCGGGGATGGCGGTGTCGAAGTCCAGGGAGAGGATGCCGTCGAGGGTGGCGGTCCATTCCATGCCACTGCCGCCATTGAGGTAATCCATGAAGGGGGAGAGCTTGGAGCCGTCGGAGCGCTTTCCCCAGATGAAGAGGTCGCCGGTGTGGATGGTTTTGAGGTCGGGGAAGTAGATGACGGCGTCGCCGTTGGTGTGGCCGCGGCCGAAGTGGTAGGCGCGGGCTTCGGTGCCACCGAGGAAGATCGAGGTTTCTTCCTTGAAGACCAGGCGCGGGGCGCCGGGCTGGTTGTTGCGCACGCTGTTGGCGCGGGCATTGATGTGGGAGATGACCTCGCCGAGGGTCATGAAGTCGGCGTTGGAGCCGCTGTGATCGTCGTGGTGGTGGGTGTCGAGGACGTAGCGGATGGGCAGCGATGTGATCTTGCGGACCTCCGCCGTGATCATGGCGTAGCTGTGGGGGAACTTGTTGTCGACCAGGATCACGCCGTCGTTGGTGATACGTACGGCAACGTTGCCACCGGTCACGCCGCCGTCGAAGCCCGGGATGACGTAGAGGCCCTTTTTCCCTTGCACGGCGCGGATCGACGTCATCTCGGCGATCTCCTCGCTCGTCGGCGTCTGAGAGACCAGCGCGATAGGTGAAAGCAGGGCGAGGACGAGGGCAGCGGTCCCCGGCGAAGCAAGTGTCTTGTGCATAGCGACCTCCGGCCGGCATCGTAGCCGACAGCCAAGCCCGAGGTCATGCGCACGTGGTGTTCATTCTATGTATACAGTGTGTACACGGTACGGCCTCAATTCTGCAGACCGAAGTCCGGCCGATCGCTGAAGTCGCGAATCTCCGGGTTGGCACGGGCCCTGCACTACCAGCGAGGCGTCCCCTACAGGAGGAAGCCATGGCAAACGAGTTGAGCGAATTCGTCAGGCGAGCTTTGGAAGCCGGTCACGGCAAGCAAGAGATCGAGGCGAAGCTGGGTGAGGCCGGCTGGGCTCGTGACGAGGTGGAGGACTCGCTGGCGGCCTACGCCGACGTGGAGTTCCCGATCGCCGTGCCTCGGCCACGGCCCTACCTCTCAGCGGGCGAGGCGTTCCTCTACATCGTGCTCTTCGGCACCTTCTACGCCTCCGCCAGCGCTCTGGTCCAGCTTCTGTTCGAGTTCGTGAACATCGGCTTCCCGGACCCTCGTGACCTGAACGTTCCGTGGCGCTCCACCGAGCAGACGATGAGATGGGCCATGGCGACCCTGACCATCGCGTTCCCAGTCTTTCTCATCTTCTCGCGCCGGACCTATGTCAACGTGCGCGACAACCCGGAGAAGCGCAGGTCCAAGGTGCGCAAATGGCTCACTTACCTGACGCTTTCCATCGCTTCGTCGGTTGTTCTGATCGATGTGACGACCCTGGTCTTCTTCCTACTCGACGGCGAGCTGACGACGCGCTTCATGCTCAAGTTCCTGATCGTGCTCGCGGTGGCGGGCGGCGCGCTCGGCTTCTATCTCTGGCACATGCGCCAGGACGAGCTCGATGCAGCCGCACGTCAGACCCCTAACCGGGGTGTGCGCGTTCTCGCGAGCGGCGTCACGGCGGCTGTCGTGGCCAGCGTGATCGGCGGGTTTTTCGCCGCCGGGTCACCGAGCGACGCACGGGCGGCGGGCCTCGACGACCGCCGCCAGAGCGAGTTCGAGGCCATCGCCGAGGGCATCGATACCCACTATCAGGTACGCGGTGAGCTTCCCGCCACTCTCGAGCAGCTGTCGCAGCTGCGCCAGGCCCGGGTCGCCAAGATCACCGACCCTGCCACCGGTCAGTACTATGAATACCGCGTCTCCGGAGAGCGCAGCTTCGAGCTCTGCGCCGACTTCGACACCGAGGAGACGCGCGAGGACGACCAGCGTCTGACGCGCTCGGAGGAGAAGCGGCGCTTCTGGGCGCACTCCGTCGGACGCAACTGCTACGTGTTGGAGGCGTGGGACGAGTAGTCTGCTCTCAGCTTGCGGCGGCGCCGACCGGTACGGATTGCGAAGATCGGCATCACGATAGACAGAAGCGCGTAGGCCCAGCCGGGGATGCCGACCCAGGTCACAGGCAGCACAATCGCCAGCAGCACCGCGCTGAACGCGAATGCAGGAACTCCCTGAAGGGCAGCGGTGGGCTCGGCATAGCTCGAAGCTAGATCAATCGCGATCACCAGCAACGTCAGCGAGAACGCGAACGCCGCGTCGGTGAAGGTCTCGATTCGGGTCATCTGCAGACCACGCATCCGAAAGCCTTCGTGGGCGGGTAGCTGGCCGAGCTGCTGGGCGGCTGTTTGCATCGCGACTCCTATTCGTCTGTGCACGAATGCTACTTTTGCCGTCCCATGGAGCGTACGCGTATCGATCTGCACCCGCGACACAGCGTCGGCGAGGCCAGCCCGCTGATCTACGGCGGCTTCCTCGAGCACATGGGGCGCTCGATCTATGGCGGTGTCTACCAACCGACGAGCGCCCATGCTGACGAGGACGGCTGCCGCACCGATGTGATCGAGGCGCTGCGCGAGCTCGAGATGACGGTGGTCCGTTACCCCGGCGGCAACTTCGCCTCGGGCTACCACTGGCGCGACGGTGTCGGGCCGAAGGCCGAGCGACCGACGGTGCGCGAGCTGGCCTGGCAGAGCCTGGAGCCGAATCACTTCGGAACCGACGACTTTCTGCGCCTGTGCTCGAAGCTCGAGTGGACCCCGATGCTGGCCGTCAACCTCGGCACCGGCACGCCCGAGGAGGCGCGAGACTGGGTCGAGTACACGAACGCCAAGGCTGGCACCCGCTTTTCAGAGATGCGAGCCGTCAACGGACACCCAGCTCCCTATGGCGTGCCGTTGTGGTGTCTCGGCAACGAGATGGATGGTCCCTGGCAGCTCGGTCACGTCCCGGCCGAGCAGTACGCGATCCGCGCCCAACAGGCGGCGAAGATGATGAAGGACTGCGACCGCTCGATCGAGACGGTGGCCTGTGGCTCATCGGCGCCGCGCATGCCGACCTATCTGGAGTGGGACCGGACCGTGCTCGAGCACGTCGGTGAGCTCGCCGACCACGTGAGCCTGCACCGCTATGTCGGCAACAGCCATGCAGACACACCGAGCTATCTCGGCATCGGCAGCTCGATCGACGCGCAGATCGAGGCGGTCGACGCCTGCTGCCGCTACGTGCAGGCGAAGACCAAGAGCGCGAAGCGCGCGTATCTGTGCTTCGACGAGTACAACGTCTGGTACAAGGCGCGCACTCCCGATCACATGGACGGCAAGGGCAAGTTTGCGCCGCACCTGGTCGAAGAGGTCTACAACCTCGAGGACGCGCTGGTAGTTGCCGCGTTTCTGATGAGCTTCCTGCGCCACGCCGACGTGGTGAAAATCGCCAACCTGGCCCAGCTGGTCAACGTCATCGGGCCACTTCTCACCGACGGCGACCGGCTGCTCAAGCAGTCGATCTTTTACGCATTCCGCGCCTTCTCGACCCGCAAGGGAGGCGTGTCACTGAGAACGGCGATCGACGGCCCGACCTACGAGTGCCACTACGGAGAGCTCGACGCACTCGACGCGGCTGCCACCCTCGACGGAGATCTGCTGCACGTCTTCGCGCTGAACCGCGACACCGTCGAGCCCACGCCGGTAGCGGTCGCTCTGGCCGGCCGCGAGCTGGTCGAAACGGTGTCGAGCGAGCTCCTGTGGGCTCCCGACGTCGACGCCGCGAACTCCTTCGCGGACCCAGAGATGGTGGTGGCCGAGCCATTCGAGGGCTGGCAGCTCGGCACCGAGGCGAGCACCGAGCTACCGCGGCACTCGCTGGTCACGACCACCTTTCGCGTCGGGCGCTGATCGGGACCGATCAGCCGCCGGTGGGCGCGGGGGCGGCGTGCTCGGCCTTCCACCACGCCGCCGTGCCCGGATACTGGAGGATCGCCCCGGACGGCGAGAACTCGACCCCGCCCAGGCGGTTGGAGAACGCCCAAAGCAGGTTGTAGTCATAAACCCAGGTGTTCGCATGCTCCTCGTAGGTAATGCGATGGATCTCCTGGTAGAGCGGTCTGCGCTCTTCTCGGTCGAGCATCGTCCGCGCCTGCTCAAACAGCTCGTCGACGCGCGCGTTCGAGTAGGCGCCCCAGTTGTAGCCGTTCTCGTAACCATCGGTAGAGAAGAAGACGCTCCACTCGTCCGGGTCGGCGGTGACCTCGACGACGTTGATCCAGGCATCGAAGTCGTGCTGGCGCAGGTACTCGTTGATCGCCGCGTTCTCCACGAAGAGCGGACGCATCGAGACTCCGATGCGCTTCAGATCCGAGCCGTAGCGGTCGCCGAGCTGCTTGAAGCTCGGCACACCTGGCACCATCATGAGCTCGAAGTCGAAGCGCACGCGATCGCCATCGATCGTCTTGTAGCGCCAGCCATCATCGTCGGAGATATCCCAGCCAGCCTCGTCCAGCAGAACCGAAGCACGGTCGAGATCGAAGGGCGTCGCCTCGAGCTCGGCGTTGTAGGCCCAGTGGAACTCGTCGAGGAAGCCCTTCGACCGGCGGTAAACGCCATAGAGGGACTTCTGGAGGTGGCCCTCGTAGTCGAAGGCGTGGCTCATCGCCGCGCGCACCCGCACGTCGTCGAAGAACGGGTTCGAGCCGTCCATGTTCCAGCCGATGCTGCCGAACATGCGACGTGGCGCGAAGGACTTGACCCCGACCGCCGCGAAATCGGCGTCGGTCGTCTGGGTGGCGAACTGCTGGCCGGTGAGGCTCATCTCGTCGAGCTCACCCTTCTTGAAGAGCAGCAGCGCCACGTTGGTGTCGGGAATGACCTTCAACACCTGGCGCTTGAAGCGCGGCGGCTCGAATGGGTAGTCCTCCCAGCGCTCCACCACGATCTGGGCGTTGGAGTGCCACTCGACGAACCGGTACGGACCACTGCCGACGATCTTGCGCCGGGCGCGATCGCTCCAGTACTCGCTCGAGCGAAGGGTCGGATCCTTCGCTCGCTCTTCGGGAATGTCGAAGATGTGCTTGGGGATGATCGGGAACTGCATGTCGCGCATCCGCGTCGCCAGCACCTGGCGGTGGGTGTACTCGACGGTATGGTCGTCGATGGCTCTCACCAGCTCCAACCGCAACGCGGCGCGCTTGTAGAACAGCGCCGGCACGCTGTCGTCGCCGATCGTCTTCCAGCTGAAGACGATGTCGTGCGCGGTCCACGGCTCGCCGTCGTGCCAGCGCGTCTCGGGCCGCAGATTCACGGTGAAGACCCGGTGGTCCTCCGACTCCTCCCACGACTCGACGACTGTCGGATTGAACTTCTCGATCAGATCCACCCCGCGGCGGATCGGGTTGAGAAAGAGCAGGATGTGCATGTAGTGGTCCTGCCAGGGGACGTTGAAGATCGGGTTCAACGTCGTCGGATCGGCATCGACGCGCCGATAGACCGTGGCGTCGGCGCCCGCCCGGGTCGGATCGGTCTCAGGGTAGGGCTCGAAGAGCCCGGGTGGATTGACCAGTGGATCGGCGTTGACGTCGTAACTGTGCTCGCCGCCGTCAGGCCGCGTCCCCGGCACCTCCCGCGAGCACGCCGACACAACAAGGCATGTAGCCGCAACCAGCGCCGCGACCCTCGCGCGCGGCGAGGTCACACGGGCGCTCCCCATGGATGGCTAGCCAGAGCCTTTCGCGGCCTGCTCATCGAGGTGGCGGGCGACCTCTAAGATGTGGCGGATGTCGTAGTTGCCCTCGTGGCAGGCGTACTCGTACAGCGGCCCTTCGCGCTGCATGAGCGGAAACTCGGCGCTCCACGCATGCTCCCAAGCGTCGGCGTCGGAGACCGTGAACTCATAGTGGATCGTCTCCGCGTCAACGCGGCGAAAGCGCTCGACTACGTGCAGGCTCTCGCTCGATTCGTAGAACGGGTTACGTCCGCTGTAGTTTCTGGTCTCGACCACCAGGGTGTCGCCTTTCCACTGGCCGCGCGAGTCACCGCGCCAGAGCGGGATCGACGCCGGAGAGTGCGGCTGGCCGTCGAGCGGGATGATGCGGGGGCCGTTGATGTTCATCTCCTGCACGATGACCACGTTGTGCTCAGTCTGGAAGATCTGGTAAAGGTCGTTGTAGCTGGCAGGCACCATCGGCGGACCCTCGTGACGCCAGACCATGCAACGCTCCGCCAGCGGCCGGTTCTCGTAGCTGTCGGTTGAACGGAGCTCGCGAAGCCTTTCCGCTCTCTCCTTTGCCGCTTCCGTTCTGGCGGGGACGCGACCGTGCGGCGGATCGGTGATGAGCGAGGTGCGACGCGTCGATAAACCACGAGGCTTCTCGGTCGCCAGCCAGATGGCATTGTCGTAGTGCGTAGGGTCCGCCTGCTCCAGGCGCTCGAGACGCTCCCCGTGGTCGTTGGTGGTAAGCACACCGCGGGCACGTAGCGGATCGACGCCTTCCCCGGTCACCAGCCCATTGAGGTGCTGGTACTCGTCCTCGGTCAGGAACTCCTTGTCGGCAAGATTCTTGGGTCGCTCGAGCGGGGTGTAGGTCGCGCTGGTGTAGATCCCCTGCAGGTCCGGGTCTCCCCAGGACGTTCTGGGACCCGTGGTCGCGTCACCCGCCTGGGAGCAAAGTGTGGCGGGTATGCCGATCGCGACCGCGGTCGCGACCCACGCCGCGAGCAGGCTCTTTCGTTCCCTCATACAACCTCCAATTCGGACACCCATGATGAACCGAGGGCCGACGATTTACAAATCTCGCGCCACTCAGGCGAACAGCTCCCCGCGCAGCGTCGTGACCGCCTGACCCCCCAGGATGACCCGTTCGCCCACCAGTCGCACGCGTACGACGCCACCGCGCGACGAGGCTTGGAAGCCGGTCATCTCCGTCTTGCCCAGACGCTCCGCCCAGTAGGGGCAGAGCACGCAGTGGGCCGAACCTGTCACCGGGTCCTCGTCGAGGCCGGCCGCGGGCGCGAAAAAACGGGACACGAAGTCGAAGCCGTCGGTGTCCGCCGCGGTGACGATCGGGCCGTTGTGCTCGAATTGGAGCAGCGCACGCAGGTCGGGCTCGAGGCTGCGCACCGCGTCAACGCTTCCGAGCTCGACGAGGAAGAAATGTGGCGCCTCACCGACGAAGAGAGGTGTCGCGCCGAGTGCCTCGACCAAGGCCGGGGGCGGATCGATTGCGGTGGGCTTCAACGCCGGGAAATCGAGCTCGATCCACTCACCCCGACGCGACGCCCGTAGGAGCCCGCTCCGAGTGTGAAACACGGCCTCCGCGTCGGAGCTGAGGTGACCTTCCTCCCACAGCACGTGCGCGCTGGCGAGGGTAGCGTGGCCGCATAGGTCCACCTCCATCACGGGTGTGAACCACCGCAGCTCGTAGCCCCCGTCCTCCGGGACCAGGAATGCCGTCTCTGAGAGATTCATCTCCAGCGCCACTGACTGCATCCAGGACGTGTCGGCCGCCACGGCGAGCACACATACGGCAGCGGGGGTGCCGCGGAAGGGCTGCGCGCTGAAAGCATCGACCTGGGTGATCGAGATCTGGGGCATCCAACGCCCATCTTAAGCGTCGGGCGCTGGCGACCGGACCCGGGCACCAAGTATCCTCCCCTCGATGACGCGAGAACTCCCGGGGCAAGCTCTCCTGGTAGGCGCGATCGTCGCAGCCACGGCCATTCCGTCGGCCGCCCAGCTCAACAGGCTCGACACCCTCCCGTCGCGCGCGCCGTTCTCGCCGGTTCCACTGCACTTCTCGTCGCCAGGAGCGAGATCGCTCGGCATCGGCAACGCGTTCGTGGCGATTGCCGACGACGCGACCGCCAGCGAGGTCAACCCGGCCGGGCTCGCCTTTCTCCGCCAGCGTGGGGTCGCCGTCGTGCTGCGCCAGAGCGACTGGAGCCTCGACATCGACGATCTCAACGCGGCGACGGCGATCGATCTCGCGGGCATCTTCAGCCCGGTCTCCGTGAGTGGCGACTCGCGCGCGACCTCCGACGACTCGACGAACGGAGTCGGCTTCGCCGGTTACATGCAGCCCCTGGGCGGCATGACGCTCTCCATCTACCACCACGAGGCCATTGGCCAGGAGGGCCGATCTGCGTTCAGCCTCGACGATCCGTTCTTTGGCGACTCCTACTCGAGCCGCAACGAGCTGGAGGCGACGCTGTCTCATCTCGCAGTCGCGGCCGGCTTCAAGATGGGCTCGCGCTTCTCGCTCGGCGTCTCGGTGCGCACCAGCACTCTCGACATCACGTCGCTGCAAGAGCTCCGATTGGACGGCTCCCGCGACCGTGAGCTCGCCTTCGACCTCATTCGCAATCTGGGAAGCCCTGGCTTCGGACCGTCAGCGGCGGACCTGACCGACGTTCGGCTCAGCCGCGGGACCGTCGACGACGACGACTCCGATCTGACCTACTCGATCGGCCTCCTGTGGAAGGGCAAGGGGCCGCTGTCGATCGGCCTGGTCTTCAAGGAAGGCGGCGAGTACGAGCTCACCAGCACCGCTCAGTCGTTCGACTGCGTCAGCTTCGAGGGCTTTGGCGGCGCGGGTGCGGGCCGGCCGGGTGGCGGGCCGGCATGCGATCCGATCGGCCTGACTGGGCCCGGAGGCCGCCTCGCCTGGACGGCCACGACCCTTTTCGGCACACCGATCCAATGGTCCGAGGCCGAGCTGACGACACTCGCGACCACGACCTCGCTCACCCGCATCGTGATGCCTGACACCCAGACCATAGGTCTGGGCTGGGCGCCTCGCCGGGGACGCTTCTCGCTCTCTATCGACGCCGTTCAGGTGGGCTACTCCGACCTCGACCGCTCCGCCGAGATCCTCGGCGACGGCGATGTCGACGCCGCAGTCAAGGCCCTGGTGGAGCCGATCGACGACGGTACGCAGGTCCACGTCGGGTTCGAGTTTCGGATCGGAGACCTCTCCGAGCCGACGGCTCTGCGCTTCGGCTACTGGACCGATCCCGACCACGACGGGCTGGCCCGCATCGACTCGGACACTGAGCACCTAGCTGTAGGCCTCGGCTTCACACTGGGTCCGCGCCTGGGTCTCGACATCGCCGGGCAGTTCTCGGATCTGGTCGACGAGGCGATGATCGGCCTCAGCTTCGGGCTCTGAGCCTAGGAGCCTGCGCAGCAGGATCCTAGGCAGGTGGGATGGGCCAAGACGCGTCGGCGCGGGTCTGCGGCCGCCTGCGGCCGACGTCGGCGGGTTTTGGGGCGCTAGACCTGGTCTACTGCGAGGCGAGGTATGCGAGCGCGTCGATGAAGTCGACGCGCGGCACCGCCAACCCGTTGCCCGGATCGATCGGTGTGGCGCTCGAGGCCTTCAGCGCCGCCCGGATCTGCTCGGGGGTGGATCCGGGTCGTAGTGACAGCAGCTGCGCCGCCAGCCCGGCCGCGTAGGGCGACGAGGCGGAGGTGCCGCCGAAGCAGGCGCTTTGCGAACCGCCGCGCATCGCAGTACGGGTGCAGAAGGACGGCGCCAGGACGTCGAGGTTGGGCCCCGAGTTCGAGAAGCACGAGACCACGTCGGTGCCGGTCGCCGGATCGGAGCACAAACCGAAGAAGGCGCCGCCGATGTTGGTGTCGTACACCGAACCGACGGAGATGATCTTCGACATGCAGGCCGGGAAGGCGATGCCGGTCTTCGATGCCGCGTTGCCGCTGGCGGCGACGATCGTTAGGCCAGCACTGTGAGCGACGTCGACGATCGCCCCTAGTGCCGGGTCGAGCCGGTCGCAGTCGCTCGAGAACGCACCGCCTCCGAGCGAGAGGTTGACCACGTGCACGCCGCCGAAACGGTTGCGGTTGCTCAGCACGGCATCGAAGGCAAGCACCAGGTTCGACGAGTTTCCCTGACCCTCGAAGTCGAGCACCTTCATCGCCCACAGGGTCGCCTTCGGGGCTACCCCGCCGCGGTGCAAGCGCGAGCTGCCGATGATGCTGCCCGAGCTCCCGGCGGCGATGCCGGCGACACTGGTGCCGTGCCCGTCGTCGTCGAGGGCGCCCTCGCCAGTGTCGATGAAGTCGGCCTCAACCACGATCCTGCCGGCGAATTCGGGATGGTTGAAGTCGATCCCGGTATCCATGATCGCGATGCCGACCCCTGCCCCTCCCGCGCCGACCTGATTCGCCAGATGGCTGCGGATCAGCGCGTTGCCCTCGGTGCGGAAGGCCTCGATCCGGCGCACCACCTGGACCGAGCGAACGTGCGGCAGGGCGGCGAGCTCCTCGAGGCGGTTCGCTGGATGGCGACCGATGACCGCAGGGATCATCTCGAGCCCGCGCTGGGTCTCGAAACCGAACCGGCGCGCACGATCGGTGAAGTCGTGCTCGGCGGCCGCGATCAGCCGGCGGCGCAGACCGCGACGGTCGACGGGCGCCAACTCCGGAGCCGGCATGTGCAGGACCACGATCGTCTCGATCATGGTGCCCTCGGCGACCGCCGCGGCTCGGCGACGCGTTCCCGGGGCGAGCTTGCGCTGAGCGGGGCGGGTATCTGGAGGCAGGACCAAGGCACTCTCGAAGCTCGGTCGGGCTCGAGAGAGCGGGTTGACCGAGGAGATGGTCGCTGGAGCGACACCCGCCTGCGCCTCCTGACCCGGAGCCGGGGCTACGAGCAGCACGAGCAGGAGAGCCAGGCCGAGGCCTGCGGAGTGCTTCATCCTTATCAATCTATTGGGTTTGTCGAGGCCGCGCAACGGCCAGTACACTCAGCGCCCGCCGGAAACCGACCGGCACACCTATACGCCGACCCGACTCCCAGCTCGCGAGGAACATCCAGTGAAGTTCGATACGAAGTGCGTCCGCGCTGCCATCGCACCCGATCCGACGACCGGCGCCATCGTGCCGCCGCTGTACCAGACCGCCACCTACGTGCTGCCCGAGGTCGGCCAAGACCGCGGATTCGACTACACCCGCAGCAGTAATCCCACCCGGCAGATGGCCGAAGAGCAGCTCGCCTCTCTCGAGGGGATGATCCACGGCCGCGCCTTCGCCAGTGGCATGAGCGCAGTTGACGCGGTCTTTCGCCTGTTCGGCGCCGGCGACCACATCGTGTGCGGCGACGACGTGTACGGCGGCGTGACGCGACTTCTCGACCGAGTTCTGGACCGCGCAGGCATCGCCGTCACTTATGTCGATGCCAGCCAGCCTGGGGAAATCGCCGCGGCGATGCGCGACGAGACCCGATTGGTGTGGATCGAGACGCCCACCAATCCGCTACTCAAGGTCGCCGACGTCGAAGCGGCGGCGAAGATCGCGCACGACGGCCAAGCGCTTCTCGGTGTCGACAGCACATTCGCCACTCCCTACCACCTCCAGCCCGCCGAGCTCGGGGCGGACATCGTCATGCACTCGACGACCAAGTACCTGTCGGGGCACAACCTGATCATCGGCGGGATGGTTCTCGTCAATGACGACGAGGTCGCGGATGGACTGCGCTTTCTACAGAAGTCGATCGGCGCCGTTCCGAGCCCCTTCGACTGCTGGCTGCTAATGCACGGTTTGAAGACCCTGAGCCTGCGAATGGCCCGTCACAGCTCCAACGCCGCCCAGGTGGCGACCTTTCTCGCCGAGCACCCGAAGGTCGCGCGCGTTGCCTACCCGGGCCTCGAGAACGACCCGGGACACCCGATCGCGGCGCGCCAGATGCGCAACGGCTTCAGCGGCATGGTCTCGTTCGAGCTCGTCGGCGGCACTCCGGCAGGTATCGAGCTGATGAACGCCGTGCAGCTGTGCGCGCTCGCCGAGAGCCTGGGCGCCGTGGAGTCGATGATCACCCACCCCTCCAGCATGACGCACGCCGACGTGCCCAAGGAGGAACGCGAGGCCCGAGGGCTCACCGACGGGCTGGTGCGCATCTCGGTCGGGATCGAAGATCCCGAAGACATCCTCGCCGACCTCGACCACGGGCTCGAAGAGGTCTCCGCCTAGCGCTCGAACGCTCGCGAAATGCTGTCGCCGTAAGGCGGGCTCAACACGCCGACCTCGGTGATGATGCCGGCAACGAGCTCTGCGGGGGTGACATCGAAGGCGATGTTGAGAGCCGGCGCGTCGTCGGGCGTCACTTGGGTCCCGAAGACCCGGGTCACCTCGTCCGGGCTACGCTCTTCGATCGGGATCGCCTCTCCGTTCGGTGTCTCGAGATCGATCGTCGACAGGGGTGCGGCGACATAGAAGGGCACGCCGTGACGCTCGGCGAGAACAGCGACCGTATACGTACCGATCTTGTTGGCGACATCGCCGTTGGCCGCGATGCGATCGGCGCCGACCACAATGCGGTCGACCATGCTCCGCGACAGCAGCGACCCAGCCGCGCCGTCGGGGATGACGTGGTAGGGAATGCCGAGTCGCCCGAGCTCCCACGCCGTCAGCCGCGCTCCCTGGAGCAATGGGCGAGTCTCGTCGACCCAAACTGTCTCGACCTTGCCGGCACGGAAGCTGGCATCGATCACGCCGAGTGCGGTTCCGACGCCTGCCGTGGCGAGCGCGCCGGCGTTGCAGTGAGTCAGCACGCGGTCGCCGCGCTCGAAGAGAGTCGCGCCGGCCTCGCCCATGCGACGGTTCGCCTCGATGTCTGCTCGATGCTCCGCGATCGCCCACTGCTCCAGTGCCGCACGTACCGTGGAGGCGTCCGCGCCGGATCCGACTACGCGATCGAAGACCTCTTGACCGCGACGCAGGGCCCAGACCAGGTTCACCGCTGTCGGCCGTGTCGCGGCGAGAAGGTCGCGGGTCTCGACGAACTGCCCCTTCAGCTCGTCGGCCGAGCTCTCCGGGTCGATCCCGAGCACCAGCCCGAAAGCCGCGGACACTCCGATCGCCGGCGCGCCCCGCACCGAGAGCCTGTAGATCGCGTCGGCCACCTGCTGGGGCTGGTCGCAACGCAGCCACTCCTGGCGGCGGGGTAAGACCGTCTGGTCGAGGAGCTCGAGCGCGTCGCCCTGCCAGCGGATCGGGGAGAACACCTCGGTAAGCTGCGAATCCGCCACGGCAGCGAAGGTAGCGCACGCCTCAGGGCCGGTCAAACGATGCGCCAGGTCTCGGCGATGGGGTCGTAGCGGAGGGTGCGCACGCGGCCCACGTGGTTGGTGACCCGAACGGCCACGAGGCCTCGACTGCCGTCGGTGAGGTAGAGCGTTCCCGGTGTCGCGCTGCCGCCGGCTCCGAACGAGGCGAGATCAGAGCGGTTGAATCGGATCGGGTCGTCGAGACGGTCGAGACGGCGCCTACTGCCTGGGGCCCGGGGTCGGACTCCCGAAGGGAAGCCGAACCGCACCCCCCTTCCCAGGCCGGTGAGCCGGCGCGCCGGTTGCTCGATGGGGTCGATGCCCGCCTCGATGTCTCGATTACGGACCCCGTCGCCGTCGCCGTCTCGGTACATCGTGAAGATCACGTCGCCGGAAGGCGTCATGCGGAAGCGGATCGCCACACCCACCCCGTGGCGAATCGCATAGATCCGCGTCATCCGCAGCGTGGAGGCCAGCTCCGCGGCGGCAAGCTCGAGTCGGATCGCTCGACTGGCTCGCTCTAGCGCCGGAATGCCGACGACTGCCAGCACGCCAACGACCGCGACGACCACCACGATCTCGATCAGGTTGTAGCCGTCGCGCGACATGGAGAAAAGAGGGAGGAGGGGGCGGCGGCTGGGAGGGCCACCACCCCCTCCCGCCGTTAGGCGTCCGATCCTGAAGGATTGGCCCGGGGTGCCGACGCCTTCTCTCGAAGTGTGGTCTCACCCTTGATGGAAACGAAGACCTCGAGCATCTCGAAGGTCTTTTCGCCGATTCCTCGGACGAGGATCAGCTCGTCGGCCTTCTTGACGCCGCCGTTCTCCTCGCGAAAGGCGACGATTCGGCTCGCCAGCGAAGCTTCCACCCGCGGCAGCAGGGTCAGCTGCTCGGCGCTGGCGGTGTTGATGTTGACCACGCCGGCGCCGAGCGCCACCGAGGCCGAAAGAACCAGGCCGAGCGCCAAGAGCGCTGCAACCATCGAGGCTGTTTGCCGTCGAGACATCTTCTCTCTCCCATGGAGTGTCAATAGAAACGGGGAGTCAGCTCCCCACGAATGCAATGTCCTTCCTTCTGCCTGTTCCGACTCGTACTCCCCTATAGGCACCTCCCCTCCCGGGTTGTTGATGCGTCTCCTGTAGTTCAAGCCACGTGCCAGATCTCCGATGTCGCCGTAAGCCCGCTCATCCACAGCTACTTGCAGTCTTCAACAGGGGTAGGGACGTGGCTCCGCCCGCAAAGCCTTCTTGCGCGAAGGGAGCCTGGCGGCGGGCTCCACGGGTGCCAGCGCCCGCCAGCGCTGGTTTCGGACCCGGCGGAAAGGGGATTTCACGAAAGGAAATTCCTTTGCGCGGGCCCGTTGTTGCGGGCCTTCAGGGGAGCCGCTACACTGCCGCGGCTCTGCGCCGCGACGGTCGGCGGCCCCGGACTCATGTCCAACATCCCAGAACAACGCTCGGTCTTCCGGGAGTACTTCGAGGCGCTGCTGGTGGCAGGGCTCTTTCTTGGGTTCACGAACACCTTCATTCTCAAGACCTTCTACATCCCGAGCGCGTCGATGGAAGACACGCTCCAGATCGGCGACCACCTGTTCGTCAACCGCTACATGTACGGGCCGACGCCGAGCGAGCTGGAGAAGATGCTGCTGCCTGGACGGCCGATCGAGCGCGGCGACATCGTCATCTTCCGGTCGCCAGAAACGCCGAAGCTCGACCTCGTCAAACGGTGCGTCGGCATACCCGGCGATCGAGTCGAGCTGCATGACAAAGAGCTCTTCATCAACGGCGATCAGGTGGACGACGACTCCTATGTCCTGCACCGCGACTCACGTGTCTTCCCGCGCCAGTCACCCTTTCGAGACCGACCCATGTTGCGGCCTGACAACTTCGGCCCGCTGACGGTGCCCGACAACGAGTACTTCTGCCTCGGTGACAACCGTGACCATTCGCTCGATTCGCGGTACTGGGGAACGCTGCCCGCGCACTACGTGAAGGGGCGTGCGTTTCTCATCTACTGGTCCTACGGTGGCGAGACCTCGGACGGCAACTGGCACGGCTGGGGTCACCGCATCAAGCAGCTGGGCAAGACCGTGATCGGCTTCGTCACCAAGACCCGGTGGCTGCGGACCTTTCACCTGATCCAATAGCGCCATGAGGGGCGCGAAGGGCGCGGCTCGCATCTACCTCGAGGCCCTGGTGCTGACCGTTCTGCTGGCCAGCTTTGTCCGCGTCTTTCTGGTGCAGGGGGTGCGGATCTCGAGCGGATCGATGGAGCCGACCCTTTTGATCGGCGACCATCTGCTCGTCAACCGCCTCGTGGCGCGTGCGGACTCCGGTGCCCTGGCGCGGTTGCTGCCGTCTCGCACGATCCGGCGCGGCGACCTTCTGTTGCATCGCGACCCAGTGAATCCGGCGAC
This sequence comes from Acidobacteriota bacterium, assembly GCA_036337765.1. Lineage (GTDB taxonomy): Bacteria > Acidobacteriota > Thermoanaerobaculia > Multivoradales > Multivoraceae > JAYZDP01. The sequence goes on along the minus strand of JAYZDP010000049.1, from coordinate 10,306 downwards.
GCTGCTGGTGAAACGGTGTATCGGCCTGCCAGGCGAGCGGATCGAGCTGCGCGGCGGCGCGATTCGGATCGACGGGGCGCCGATTTCGACGACGGCCTTCGGATCCACTCCGACCGGCGATGCGCCGCTGTCAAGGGTGATCCCCGACGGTCACTACTTCGTGCTCGGCGACCGCCGCGAACGGTCTCTCGACTCGCGCGGGTGGGGTGCAGTCCCGAGTGAGCTTATCCTCGGCCGCCCGTTTTTCTCCTATTGGTCGTGGCGCGCGACGGCCGACCGCGACAGCGGTACCATAGAGAAGTCACTAGACCTCGTCACCCGTTTCGTGTCGGGCACGCGGTGGGATCGGACCGGCCGGCCGGTGCGTTGATCGAATGCGTAGAGTTATGTAGAATAGTCTTTGTCTCTACGGGCTCTTTCCGCGGAGAGGAGCACGGGATGAACAGACAAAGCGGCGAAATACGATTCTCGAGCATCATCTGGCTGTTGATCGCCGTGGTGACCGGGATGGTCTGTTACGAGGCGATCCCGGTGAAGCTGCGCTCGTCACAATTTCAGGACTTCATGACAGAGAGCGCCAAGTTCTCGACTCATCTCAAGGCGGAACAGCTGCAGAAGCAGGTCATCGACCGTGGCCAGTTCCTAGATCTCCCAGTGGACAAGAAGTCCGTGAAGGTCAAGAAGTCCAACGGCCGGATCAAGATCGAAGCGAACTACGTCATTCCGCTCGAGTTCCCGGGCTATACCTACAGCTGGGAATTCAAGCACTTCGTCGACCGACCGGTCTTCATTATCTGAAGAAGATCTGCTGGTAGCAGATCCCCTTCAGATATGCCTTTGGCGCCGCGGACGGCGCTTGTTCGCTGCGCGCGGGCCGCAGACGGCCCGTGCTCGCTTACCGTGCTCAGGGCTGCTGGCTCGACGGACTAATCGTAGGGTTCGAGGGCACCGATCAAGTCTGAGACGGCCGCCAGGTTACGGTCGGTGAGGAAAGTTTCTAGCTCTTCGAGGATGCGGACGGGGGCGTTGGGGGTGCGGAACAGGGCTGTTCCGACCTGGACGGCGGAGGCGCCGGCCAGGAGGAACTCGACCACGTCTCTGGCCGACTCGATACCGCCGATACCGCTTACCGGGAGGCCGACCTCGCGGTGGACGTCGTAGACGATGCGCAGTGCGATCGGTTTGATGGCGGGGCCGGAGAGACCACCCTTCAGCCTGCGCAGCAACGGACGGCGTGAATCGGCATCGATCGCCATGCCGAGCACGGTGTTGATACAGGAAAGGGCGTCTGCGCCGCCACGGCGAGCGGCCTCTCCGATCAGGACCGGGGAGGTCACGTTTGGCGACAGCTTGACGATGATCGGCTTCGACGTGTTCTGGCGCACCGCGGCGACAAGCTCTTCCAGGACCTGCGGATCGTGGCCGAACTCGATACCGCCTCGCTGCACGTTGGGGCATGAGACGTTGAGCTCCAGTGCGGCGATGTCGGGGACGCCCTCCACTCGGCGCGCCAGACCCTCGTACTGCTCGCGCGTGGTACCGAACAAGTTGACGATGATCTTGGCCGGGTATTGGGAGAGTCCAGGCAGTACGTCGTCGATATAGGCATCGATGCCGATGTTCTGGAGGCCGATCGAGTTCAACATCCCGCCACGGGTCTCGCAGATGCGTGGCGACGGGTTGCCGAGGATCGGCTCTGGCGAAAGACCCTTGGTGACGAGCCCGCCAATGCGTTCGAGCGCGGTTAGGTGGGCGAACTCGAGTCCGTAGCCGAAGGTTCCTGAGGCGGTCATGAGCGGGTTGGCCAACTCCAACGGGCCGACCCGGGTTGCAAGGTCGGGGCGCGGCGTCACCACCGCACCTCGGAGAAGCCGAACACGGGGCCGTCCTTGCAGCAAAGGGCCCACCGGCCCTCGACGTGCGGCACCGCGCAACCCAGGCAGGCACCGTAGCCGCATCCCATCGCCGTTTCCAAGGCCGCCTCACCATCGACGCCGTGCCGGACCGCCAATTCGGCGAGTCGCTTCAGTAGTCCCATCGGGCCACAGGAGTACACGAAGTCGTAGCTACCACGCGCCAATTCCTCGTCGAGCGGCGCGGTGACGAGCCCCGCGGCACCGGCGGAGCCGTCCTCGGTCGTCAACACCAGCCGGCCGCCCGATTGTTCGGCGAGCCGTCCGAACTCGAGGTGGCAAGGAAGGTCGACCTGGTTTCGGCCGCCATAGTAGAAGTCGAAGGCCCCACCCTGTGCCGCGAGCGATCTGGCCAGCAGCAGCAGCGCCGCCGAGCCGACACCACCCGCGACGAGCGCCGAGCGGCCTTGCGTCCGTAATGTGAATCCCCGACCCAGCGGCCCGAGCACGCGGTACTCGTCGCCCGGCTCCGCCTTCGCCATCAGTTCTGTGCCTCTCCCGACGACCTTGCCGAGCAGCTCCCCTACGACGCCCGATGGTCCGGCTGCGACGTCGAAAACACTGAAGGGTCGCCTGAGGTAGGGCTCCAGCCGGTCGCCCACCTGCACCATCACGAACTGCCCGGGCTCCGCGTCGTCGTAGACCGCGGGCAGGCTCAGCCGGATCGAATAGTAAGGAAGGGGGTGCTCGGTGACGGAGAGGACTCTCGCCACGGCGTCCTGCATCGGCGCGCGACTGTAGCACGCGCAGGACCGTCGCGACGCCTACGCCGCGCCGCGGCATCCCCGCGCGGCCCCTCTGGCACAATCAGCAGTCGAAGATGCCCAGCGCGCACCGACAGGACCCTCCGCGCCGGACCCTCGAGCGTCTCGCCCTGTTGGCGCCCGGCGTTTTGGCCGGATGCCACTATGCGGTACTTCTCTTCTTCCTCAATCCTGACCTCGAGTACTCCCCGGCTAGTGTGCTTCGGTCGCTGATCGTCTTCGGGCTCGCACTGGGCCTGGCTTCCGCGCTGGCGCTCCGCCTCTTGCTGCGCCCCGGCATTCGGTCCCACGCCCGCTACCTGCCCTGGGCACTGACGACAGCGCTCATGTTCGTGGCGGCCGCGCAGTGGTTTCACGCCTCGGCCTTCTCGTTTTACCTGCCACCGGGGATCGACAACCGGTTGATCAAATCGGCGGTGCTGATGAGCGTGCTCGGACTGGTCACCTTCTACATTGCCCTACTGCACACGGTTAGCGGCCGTCCCTACCTCAGAAAGAGTCGGGTCGCCCTCATCGTCGTCTCGGTTCTCTCGGTCGCCATCGCCGTCGAGCGTCGCGCGGCCTTTCCGGGGTTCTCGGAGCGCAAAGGTGTCGGCGCCCTGTTTCCGGGCACTCCGGAGACCCGCCTCATCGTGGTCGCCCTCGAAGGGGCGTCGCTCGACGCCATTCTCCCGCTCGCGGAACAGGGCCAGCTTCCGTTCCTGGCCACTCTTCTTCAGCAGGGTGCCCACGGTGGAATGTCGACTGTCCCGCCGGTCCGGCGCTTGCCATCGTGGTTCACGGTGGCGACGGGCGCCCATCCATTTCGCCACGGTGTCGCGTCGGCCTACTCCCTGACCGCGCCCTTCATCTCGCCCCAGGCCACACTGCGACTGTGGCCCTGGGGATCGGGCCTGCATCGCTGGGGAGTCGTTCTCGGCATCCGACACGAGCTCGCCGCACCGCGGCAAGGAAGCCCGAAGCTCTGGGAGATCCTGCAGGGTCTAGGGGTGGTCACCGCCATCGTCGGCTGGCCCGCCGACGGGGGTCACCTGACCAACCAGAGCCTTGCCCTGACTGACTCGCTGTTCGTGGACTCGCGGATCCCGGACGGAGCTCCCGCCCAGACCGGACTCGCAAGGGCAGCGCTCGAACTACGGCCATCCATCGAGAGCGTGGATCCCAGTCTGTTCGAACCGCTAGGAGACAACGTCGCTGATGGCATCCGCGCCGCGCTCGTCGAGGACCTCTGGAGAGAGAGTGCGGCGCGAGATCTACTGGCGTCGAGAGCGGACATCGGCGCCCTCTTTCTCGCTCTGCCGGGCCTTCTAGAGGTTTCCCGCTCCTATTTTGGCGGCTACGCGGCGGCCCAGTTCGATGGCAATTCCGACGACGAGCCGCAGGCCGCCGCCCAGGCGCTCAGCGGCTACTACGCGTTTGTGGACGAGTCACTTCAGCGCATCTGGACCGCGACCGAGGCCCCGAAACTGATGGTGATTGCGTCGGCGCATGGCGTTCGACAGCCCAGCGGCGCCAAGAAGCTCTGGTCTACGATCACCGGGGGATCGGCCATCGGTGGACGGGTCGATCGCAAGAGCGACGGCGTCGTGATGCTTCTCGGCGAGCATCTGAGATCCGGATCCTTCCTGGGCCGTTCGGCCCCGATAGACGTCGCACCGACGATTCTCTACGGTCTCGGCCTTCCGATTGCGCGCGACATAGACGGAAGCGTGCTCAGCAATGCCTTCGGCACCGGCTACCTCACCGAGAATCCGGTGACGTTCGTCCCTTCGTACGACGCGATCGTTCCCCGCGACGACCTACCAATGCTGCAAGTGCCTAGAGCAGAGCCCTGAGCCGGCTCACTCGCCCGCCAGGGCTTCGAAGAGCCGAATGAGCTCTTCTTCGGAGCTAAAGTGCACTCGGACAGTGCCTCCTTTTCCTCGGCGCCTGATTTCCACCCGGGTTTGCAACGCTCGTGTGAGTTTCTCCTCTGCGGCTAGCGTATGGACGTCTCGCGCTCGGCTCACTGCCTTCTTGGAACCGCCCGATGTTTCACGTGAAACCAACTCCTCGATGCGCCTCGCTGACAAGGCGTCACGCTCGGCCGCTCGGGCGAGCTCTACTTGCTTCGCCGGCGAATCGAGCGCCAGTAGGGGTCGTGCCTGGCCGGCCGACAGACGCCCGCAACGGAGAAGATCCTGCACTTCAGCTGGAAGCCGCAGAAGTCGCAGGCTGTTCGTGACCGTCGACCGAGCACGACCCACCCGCTCCGCAATGTCGTCCTGGGTGAGCCGGAAGCGATCCTGAAGTCCACGAAACGCCTCTGCTTCCTCGATCGAGTTCAGATCCGCCCGCTGAAGGTTCTCGACAAGTGCCAGCTCGAGAAGCTCCTGGTCGCTCACGTCCTCGCGAACTACGACCGGCACCTCCTCCAAGCCGCACTTCTGCGCGGCGCGCCACCGTCTCTCCCCCGCAATAATCGTGAACGATCCATCGGCACGCGGGGAGACGACCAGGGGTTGAATCACCCCCTGCACCTGAATCGACGCCGCCAGGTCGTCGAGACCTTCTTCATCGAACGCAACCCTCGGCTGAAAGCGGTTGGGCACCAGCTTCGCCGGCGAGACCTTCCTCAATCCACCCTGCTCTCCCGGAGGCGCAGGGGCCGCGCCCTCACTACCAAGGATCGCATCCAGACCTCTTCCCAAGCCCTTACGCATCAGACCGCCTCTCTATCTGTTTCACCCTCTGCCGCGATTTCGTGACGGTCGAGGAATTCTCTGGCCAGATTCAGATAAGCCTGCGCTCCTCGGCTACGGATGTCGTACTGAAGCACGGACTTTCCGTAGCTTGGAGCTTCGGCTAAACGTACATTCCGCGGAATTGCCGTCTCGTACAGGTGGTCGGGAAAGTGGGCTCGCACCTCGTCCATCACCTCGCGAGCCAGACGTGTGCGCTCGTCGAACATCGTCAGCACGATCCCCTCTATCTCGAGGGTAGCGTTCAGTGACCTGTGGACCCGCCGAATGGTCGCGAACAACTCGCTCATTCCTTCGAGCGCGAAGTACTCGCACTGGAGCGGAATCAGAACACTGCTGGACGCCGCCAGTCCGCACAGCGTCAGATGGCCAAGGGACGGCGGACAGTCCAAGAGGACAACATCGTAGTCGTCGACTCCCACCAAGAGATCCGCGAGGCGCCGCTCCCAGCCCTCGGTACCGACGAACTCGACTTCGACCCCCACGAGTTGCCGGCTCGAGGGCACCATGTCGACGCCCGGAAAGCCTGAGGGGCGGATCACCTCGGCGAGCCCACACTCACCGAGCAGGGCCTCGTAGAGGACCGGAGGATCCTGCGATACCCCCATTCCTCTCGTGGCGTTCGCCTGTGGGTCGCAATCGACCAGCAGGACCTTCTGCTCGAACGCCCCCAGGGCGGCACCGAAGTTGATCGCCGTCGTGGTCTTTCCAACGCCGCCCTTTTGATTGACCACCGCGAGAACCCGCGGTGCACTCATTGCGACCTCCGCTCGAAGCAAATCAACCGGCGAACCGACCCAGCAAGAGGCACCTCTTCCACCGTCAGAAACGGCGATGGAAGCTCGGGAGACTCTCTTCCCGCCCAAGCCAAAATGCGGCCCGTCGGCGACAGACGATCGGTCAGTGCTTGCCAGACAGGCATCGAGATTCGGACGGCGCGAATGGTGATCAAGTCTACTCTCCCTGGAATACAGCGCTCGGCTCTCAAGCCCGGGACATCGATCCTCGCGCGCACGCAGTTTGCCCGAATCCCGGCCACCGCAGCGGCGCGCTTAAGAAACGCCCACTTACGATCCCGCGCTTCCACCAGAGTGACATCCAAGCCCGGCAGCACAGCAGCAAGAACAAGACCAGGAAACCCTCCCCCCGAGCCGACGTCCAAAAGCGAACGGGCCCCCTCGGGGACCATCGGAACCGCAGCGAGACTCTCCACAAAGTGCCTCTCCACCACCGTCTCAACGTCTCCTCGAGCCACGAGAGAAATTCGCTCGTTCCAGCGCATCAGCTCGCAGTAGTACGAGTAGAGACGCTGGACAAGCGCGGGATCTACCGCCCACTCGCCAAGCCGTCGATCGAAGTCACCAGCAGGAATAGGTGTCGCGGCCATGTTTCACGTGAAACATAGCGCCAGAAGCACGCCAGCGAAAGCCTTGGAGCCACAACGCTCGCGAGCGTTGAGGTATGAGCGCGCTTACAACCTCGACACATCAGCCGCCATGGCCACCGCGACCCCCGCTACCACGAATTGTGATCCGCTTGTAGAAACCGTCTCCCGCACTCTCGGTCGTCACTTCTTCGTCTTCCTGCAGGGCCAAGTGCACCGTGCGGCGGTCCGCGGGGCTCATTGACCTCAGAGTTCGAGGGCGGTGGCGGCGCTTCACTTCGTCCGCCGTTCGCTTGGCAAGGCGCCGCAGCGAGGCCACTCGACGATCTCGAAAGCCGCCGCTGTCGACACGGCACGGCGACATTTCCCCGAGCTCGCTCTGCATCAGACGGGGAAGCAGGTGCTGGATGGACAGTAGAAGGCGCCCTTCCCCGCGAACGAGAAGCTCCTGATCGGTCCCGGAAAGCTCGACCTCGAGCTGCTCCTCACCCTGGTACACCTCGATCTCGAGCTCGAGATCCGCCAGCTTCGCCAACTGAACGGCGCAATCTGCTGCCGCCTCCGCAGCCGCACCCTCAGCGACCGGCAGCGGTTCCCGCGGTGCTTCGTCGCCATCTTCGTCCTCGTCTGAGGCTAGGACGACGTCGTCATCCTGCGAGACCTTGCTATGTGGCTCTCGCTCACGACCGCGCGAACGGCCTCGGCCCCTGCCTCGACGGCCCCGAGGTCTTTCTTCTCGCTCTTCAGGCTGGGAGGTCGCCGCCTCTTCGTCTGCGTCGGTGGCGTCTTCACCGGGCGCCACCTCTGCCGTCGGCTCTGGGTCGACGCTCTCCTCGGCCACCGCCTCGACGGCAGTGTCCGGATGATCCTGGTCGGGATCCTCCGTCCCGGCCTCAGCGGTATCCACGGGTGCCTCGGATTCCGTCACTTCGGACTCAGGAGGCTCCGCGGCCGCGATCGCCGGGGACTCCGCCTCGCTAGGCGCATCAGAGACTGCCGCTGCGTTGCTGCCGCCTTCCTCTAGCTGAGGCCGCTCCGGGTCCACCCGAATGACGACGCGTCGCCGTTGGCGGAGAAATCCGGTCTTTCGCTCGATCTTCTCGTAGGCCAACAGGTCGGGGCTCACCTCGTAGTGTCGAGCAGCCGACATGACGGCCTGCTCCAGGGTGTTGCCCGTGAAGAAAAGTCTAGATTCACTCATTTCTTCTTGCCGCGCTCCGCGCGCTCCTTTGATTTTCCGGCTGATTTGCCGTCATCCGGCGTGGCCTCCCCACCGAAAAGGCCGGCCTGCTTCAGCTTCTTGTAGGCCCCTTGCTGGGCCATGGTCAGCAGACTGTTGGTGAGCCAGTACAGAACGAGCCCGCTGGGGAATCCGAACGAGATCACCGTCAACCAGATCGGCATCGTGTTGAGCAGGATCTTCTGGCCGGGGTTGGTGTTCGTCATCGGGGTCATGCGCTGCTGCGCGAACTGGGCGCCCCCCATGACCAGGGGCAGGGCGTAGAACGGGTCCTGCACGCTCAGATCGTGGATCCAGAACACCCATGGCGAGCCCCACAGCTCCACCGTGTTGCGCAACAAGCTGAACAGCGAAAAGAACACCGGCATCTGCAGCAATAGAGGCAGGCAGCCCGCCGCTGGATTGACGCCCTCGGAGCGGAAAAGTGCCTGCATCTCCTCGTTCTGCTTGCGCTGCGACTCGAGGTTCGGTCGACCCTGTTTGTCACGCTGCTTGCCACGGTACTTCTGCTTGATCGATTCGATCTTCGGCTGCAGCTTCTGCATCTTCTGCATCGATACATAAGACTTGTGCGTCAGCGGCATCAATAAGAGCTTGATGAATACCGTCAGCAGCACGATCGACCAGCCGTAGTTTCCGACGATCGTGTCGTGGATCCAAAGCAGCAGAAACAGCATCCAGCGAGACAGGATCCCGACCAGCGGATCCAGAACGGCGCTGATGACAGGAATGCGCAGGCCGAACCGAATCGTTTCCTCGAGATCGAACGGAAGGGCCGCCAAGGTCCGATAGCTCTTCGGCCCCCAGTAGGCAGTTCCGGTCAGCTCGTCGCCCTGCGGCACGAGAATCAGCTGCAGGTCACGAACCATGTCGTCCTGGGCTTCGCTGATTCTGTCTTCCGGCGGTCGCAGGATGTATCGCGGCGGCGCATCGCCCAGGGAAGGCTCGCGCAGCACCGGTTGCACCACTGTCTCCAGGAGCGGCTCCAGAGGTGCGAGAACGGACAGAAAGTACGTGTCTTCGAGGCCGAACCAACCGATTCCGGTGCCAGGGATTCGGATGTCCCCGTCGACACTGTTGGTGAGATACTGCTCGGGCTTGTCAGGGGTCGCATGCGAAGCCGCTCGGAGAACAAATTGGCTCCCGAGCTCGTCCTCGCTCGGATTGCGGACTCCCGGGCCCTGAAGAAGGCCCCAGGGGCCAACTCCGCCAACCGTGACGTGGACGTCGAACATGCCGTCGTCACGGAAGGCGAACTCCTTCGTTGCCCGACCCTCGGAGCCGGCGTAGCGAAACCTGAGCACGCCGGCGCCGGAACGACTGGGACGCTGCTCGATCTCGAACAGTGACGAATTGAGAGCGAGGGACCCCCCTGCCGGGTCGGCCAGCGCGAACGGGAAGGGACCCTCGGGATCACGAACACGCACCATCTCGAGGGGCTCCCCGTCCCGATCGAGCGTGTCGCGGAGCCGGAAGGACAGTAGCTGCGCGCCGCGATTTGTGAAGAGGAGGGTCGCGGTCGTCGATTCGACGACCACGGTCTCTTCTCGCGAGGCACGGACCTCTTCGACCACCGGATTCGCCTCGGGCCCTGTTGTCTCGGCCGATCTTGCCCCAGACGGTGGGGCGGGCGGCGGCGACACGACGCTGCGATCCGGGAGCTGTGAGGGGCTCGTACCGTCCACGGCCACGGGCGCCTGCCGAGTCGAAGGCGGTGGTGGGAACAGGACCCCCCAGATCAGGAGGACCCCGATTGAGAGGGCGGCGGCGAGCAGAAGTCGTTTCTGGTCCACTACTTACACAGATGCCGCAGCGCGGCGTTCCTGGTCATGGGTGATCGACTCCGCCGGGATGAAACGGATGGCAGCGCAGGAGTCGGCCGAGGCTCTTCCAGCTCGCGAGCCAGAAAGGGTGCTCCTGAAAAGAGAGGCGCGCGTACTCGGAGCAGGTGGGATGAAAGCGGCACGCGCGCGGCAACACCGGAGACAGCCATCGCTGGTAGAGCCCGATGGAGAAGACGACCATGCGACTCATGCGACCTCGCGCCTCAACAGCCGGGACAGCTGACCCTCGAGGCCTTCCCGAAAATCACTGAACTCCGCGACGACGGCGGGATGTCTCAAGTTCACCACGATGTCGACGCAGGGTAGGTCTGCGCGGGATTCCCAACGCCGGTAGACCTCGCGGCAGTGTCGGCGCAGACGGCTGCGGATCGCAGCGTGCCCCAGCTTCCGCGTCGCCGTAATCCCGAGGCGCGCACACGG
>JAYZDP010000048.1:0-2947 GCA_036337765.1 Acidobacteriota bacterium | reverse complement strand
TCGAGTTCCGTAGCCCGAACGCCGCCTACGAGGCCGGGGCATTCCAGCAGGCCCTCGAGGGCTTTCTCGATCTTCAGGTCGAGCGGCCCGCCGACGTCGATTTGCGGATGAACCTTGGCAGTGCCCAGTACCGGCTCGGAGATTTCGAGGCCGCTGCGCAGAGCTTCGCTGCGGCGGCTGCTAATGGTGATGAGGCGATCCGGGCTGAGGCGTACTACAACTTGGGGAACACGTCCTATCGTCGCGGCCAGCTCGAGGAGGCGGTGCACTACTACGAGTCCAGCCTCGACTCTGGCCCCGAGGACGACGACACCAAGTTCAATCTCGAGTTCGTGCGCGACGAGATCCGTCGACGCCATGAGGAGGCGCAGAAACGCCAGGAGGAGCAGCAAGAGCAAGAGCAGCAGGACGGCGAGGAGCAGCAGTCCTCCGATTCTCAGAGCGGGGACGAAGGACAGGAGTCCGAAGGATCGGACGACGCCCAGCCTCAGGGTGGGCCGGATTCCGATCGGGATGGGCTGCCCGATTCGGTAGAGAAAGAGGGAGACAACCCAACCGATCCCGAGCGCCCCGACAGCGACGGCGACGGACTGCTCGATGGCGAGGAGGATCGGGATCGCGACGGGCGGGTCGATCCTGGGGAGACCGATCCGAACCGTGCCGACTCGGATGGCGACGGGATTCCGGACTCTCAGGAGGTGCGTCCAGGCGACGACGCGGGCGAGCCTCAGGGGGAGGCGTCGATGAGCGAGGCGGAGGCTGCGCGATTTCTCGACTCGCTGGAGGAGGGGCGACCGAGGCGAAATGTGCCGCCCGGGGCCCGCCGAGCCGTGGAGAAGGACTGGTGAGGATGCGGTTGTCACATGCGTGCTGCGGGATCGTGCTCACGCTCGCCGCGGTCCAGGTCTGCGCGCAGGGGATTCAGGCCGAGCTCGATCGCAGTCAGATCACTATTCAGGAGGAGGCGACTCTCGTAGTCACGGTCGATGGTACTCAGCAGGTGGAGCCAAGGCTGCCGTCCCTGCCGGGCTTGGAGGCTCGGTTTCGGAACCGGAGCTCGCAGATGGAGTGGGTCAATGGCAAGGTCACGCGCCGGTTCATCTACCACTGGTCGTTACGGCCACAGCAAGTAGGCAAGTTTCGCATCGATCCAGTGACCGTCGAGCTCGGCGGCCAACGCTTCGCAAGTGAGCCGCTGATGCTGGAGGTAGTGGAGCAGACGAGCGAAGAGGGAGAGCTGCCTCAAGTGTTCGCTACCGCCTCTGTGTCCGACTCCAGTCCCTTCGTTGGCGAACAGATAGTGTTCGTCTGGCGGCTGTACAACGCCGTCACGATCAACGGTGCCTCGCTCGTGGCACAGGAGTTCGGAGCGCTCCAGGCCGAGGACCTGGGTGAGGTACGCCAATACACCACGCGGCGCGATGGCGTTGCCTATGAGGTGCGCGAGATCCGCAAGGCGCTCTTCGCTCAGTCGGCTGGGATGACCACCATTCCTGCCTGGACTGCCAACGTAGAGGTGCGGGCGCGATCTCGTCGCGACCGTTTCTCGAGTCCGTTCGACGACTTCTTCTCCAGGTCGCGAACCGAGGGGCGTGCCGTTCGGACGAGGCCAATCGAGCTCGAGGTCCGAGCGCTCCCGGACCCTCCGGCCGAGTTCTCAGGGCTTATCGGCAGCTTCGAAGTGGCGAGCTCCATTTCGCCGACTGAGCTGAACGCGGGGGAGTCGGTTACTCAGCGCATCACGATCAGCGGCACCGGGAACGTGCAGATGATTCCGCAACCCGCCGTCGCGGTCGCGGTCGACTTCAAGGTCTATGAAGATCAACCGTCGACGAGCCTGAATCGCAACGGCAATGAGCTCACCGGCGCAAAGGTCTTCACGCGCGCGCTAGTTCCTCTGCGTGCCGGCGCGCTGACCGTGGCTGGGGTGGAGCTGGTCTTCTTCGACCCCGAGCGCGAGGGCTACGTCAGACGCGTGGCCGATGCGATTCAGCTCGAGGTCGCGCCAGGCAGAGAGGAGGATCTGCGCCTCACCGAATCTCTCGCACCAAGCCGGGGGAAGGTGGCGGTTCGGATTCTCGGTGACGACATTCTGCCGATCTACAGGGGTCTCGACGCGCTAGATCAGCCGGCCGCGGCTGGGACCTGGGTCTTCCTTGGCGGGCCGCCGCTGGTGTTTTGCGTTCTCCTCGTGCTCCGTCGACGATCGCTTCGCTTTGCTGGCGATGTCCGTGGGCGTCGTCGCCACGAGGCGCTCCGGTGCGCCAGGAACAAGCTGGCGTCGGCGAGCAGTGACGGTGACTGGTCACTCGTGTTGCGCGAGTTCATCGGCGACAAGTTCGGTTTGGAGGGGGCGGCCCTTACGCCGCTGGAGTGCCGCGCGGCTCTGGTACGAAACGACGTCGATGCGGAGCTTGCCGCCCAGGTCGAAGGTGTTCTCGGACTGCTCGAGGCGTCGCAATACGGCCGCGGTGCCACTGACAGTCTCGGCCGCGGTGAGTTCGCGGGCCTCATTGACCGCATCGAGAAGGAGACCGGGAGGTGAGCGCCTGTACCCTCGTGTGGCTCCTGCTTTTTCAGCCGGTCGACGTAGCCGGAGTCGCGTTGGATCCTACGGAGGCCTTCGTTCGCGGCAACACGGCGTACGAGAGCGGGGACTATGCGGCTGCGGCCGAGGCCTACCTGCGGCTGGTGGAAGCGGTCGACGATGCCGGTTGGGCCGTGTACTACAACCTTGGCAACAGCCAGCTTCGCCGCGGAGATCTCGGCGCCGGGATCGCTTCGTATCTTCGCGCCCGTCGGCGCGCTCCGCGCAATCAGGACGTGGTGGCCAATTTGGCCTATGCGCGTCGCAGCGCGAAAGACGCGATCTCGCCTCCCGAGCCGTCGGCGATAGTGCGAACGGCGTTCTTCTGGCACTACGCGTTCGCTCCGGATGAGCTGGCGG
>JAYZDP010000047.1:0-8728 GCA_036337765.1 Acidobacteriota bacterium | reverse complement strand
CGAAGTGGTCCATCATCGCCACCACCTGGTCGACGTCCATCCCGTCTTCCATGCGCGACCCGGCGTCCTGGAAGAGGTACTGCGCAGGGTGATGCGTGAAGTCGTCGGTTCCGCTGTCGCGCGTCAGCTTGCGCGCCGCCTCCATCCCCATCCCGGCTCCGCCGGCGGGACTCTCGAGCATGAGGTCGATGACCCGGACGTCCTTGGGTCGTGCCATTCGGGCTCCTTTCGTTCGGGACGATGAAGATTAGCCGATGGCGATGCGGACCCACCGGGGGATATGAGAAGTTAGCGCTTCTCGCGCCGACGAGATTCTGAGGAGGGCGACATGTTCGGATCGCAGCTGCACAACAACCGCACGACCTGGGAAGCCGTCGAGGCGACGGTCAAGAAGATGGAGGAGGGGCGTTGGACGAGCGCCTGGGTCTACGACCACTTCCTGCCTCCATTCAGCCGCACCGCCGAAGTAATGGAGCACGACCTGCACGACACCTTCGAGGGCTGGTCGCTACTGTGCGGTATGGCCGCGGTGACCGACCGGCTGCTGCTGGGCGTGCTGGTGACCGGCAACACTTACCGCAACCCGGCACTGTTGGCGAAGATGGCGGCGACCCTCGACCACATCTCCAACGGTCGGGCGATTCTCGGCATCGGAGCTGGGTGGAACGTCCGAGAGCACGAGGCCTATAGCTGGCGCTTCCCATCGATGCAGGAGCGCCAAGACCGGCTGGAGGAGGCCTGCGAGCTGATCAAGAAATTGTTTCTGGCGAACGGTCTCATCGACTACGAGGGCAAGCACTACCAACTCAGCCAGGCGCCGTTCGCGCCCAAGTGTGTGCAGAAGCCCCACGTGCCGATCATGGTCGGCGGTCGGGGCGAGAAGCGCACGCTCAGAACCCTGGCCAAGTACGGCGACATCATGAATGTCATCTGTGGCCCCGACGAGGTCGTCCGGCTCGGCGAAGTACTGGCGGGGCACTGCGAAGCCATCGGCCGAGACCCGGCCGAGATCCAGCGCACCGCCCACGTGCCGATGCGGGTCGAGAACGATCCGGACCGCGCGGCGAAGATCCGGGGCGATCGCGACTGGGCGATGATCGGCACGCGCGACGAGGTGATCCAGAAGACCCAGGCCTTCATCGATGCCGGCATCACCGAGTTCACGCTCCAGGCGATCCCGAATCGGCCCGAGATCTACGCAGAGTTGGATTCCGAGGTACTCAGCGCGTTCGACTGACGCGTGGGCGCAACCTGCTACCCTCGACTGTCTCAGCGCCCGCCGGGTACATAGGGAAGAGGATGAAAACTAGATCGTTGCTGTGGGCGGCTGCTGTGGCGCTGCTCCTGATGCTCGTGCCGGCTGTGCTGGCGCAGGACAACGCCGACTGGCCGCGCTTCGGCAACGATCCCGGCAACTCAAAATACTCGCCGCTCGACCAGATCGATGCGACGAATTTTGAACGCGTGACCGTCGCCTGGACCTGGGAGTCGGTCGACTCACAGATGACCGAGGACGATCTACCACGTGGCGTGCGTGCGGGTCAGTTCAAGGCGATTCCGATCGTGATCGGCGGTCGGATGTTCGTACCGACGGCTCTCGGTCAGGTGGCTGCGGTCGACGCGGCGACCGGTGAGACGCTGTGGAGCTTCGACTCGAAGAGCTACGAAGCAGGGCGGCCCGCGAACCTCGGCTTCCAGCATCGGGGCGTCGCCCACTGGCAGAAGGGGGCGCAAGCGCGAGTGCTGATGCCGTTGCACGATCGGCGGCTGCTCTCGCTCGACGCCGAGACGGGTCGACCGGACCCGGACTTCGGCGAGGATGGTTTCGTCGAGATGACCAAGGATCTCGGCCGCGAGATCCGCGAGGCGCGCACCACCCACAGCTCGCCACCGACCGTGTGCCTCGACACCGTGATCGTCGGTTCGATCGTGTCCGACCTCGCCACCCACAAGGAGGCTCCACCCGGCTTCGTGCGCGCCTACAGCGTGGTGACCGGTGACCTGGCGTGGGTCTTTCGCACCATCCCGCAGGAAGGCGAAGAGGGCAACGAGACCTGGGAGGAGGGCTCGTGGCGCTACAGCGGCAACACCAACGTCTGGTCGATGATCGCGGTCGACGAAGAGCTCGGCATGGCCTACCTGCCGATCGGCACACCGACCAACGACCTCTACGGTGGCCATCGCAAGGGCGACAACCTCTTCGCCGAGAGCATCGTCGCGGTGGACTGTGCGACAGGTGAGAAGAAGTGGCACTTCCAGACCGTGCACCACGGTCTGTGGGACTACGACCTGCCGACGGCTCCGAACCTCATCGACGTCCAGGTCGACGGCAAGACCATCAAGGCTGTCGCGCAGGTTACGAAGCAGGCCTTCGCCTTCGTCTTCGACCGCGTGACCGGCGAGCCGTTGTGGTCGATCGAGGAGCGTGCGGTCGCCGCCAGCGACGTTCCCGGCGAGCGCGCGTCACCAACTCAGCCGTTTCCGACCAAGCCCGCGGCATTCGATCGGCAGGGGGTCAGCGTCGACGATCTGATCGACTTCACTCCCGAGCTGCGCGAAGAGGCGCTCGAGATCGCCAGCCAGTACGAACTGGTGCCGTTCTTCACGCCGCCCCGGCTCGGCACGACCGGAAAGCCAAGGATCCAGCTGCCGTCCGACGGCGGCGGAGCCAACTGGACGGGAGCGGCGGTCGATCCGACCACCGGCATGCTCTACGTCCCCTCCTACACCCGACCCGTGAGTGTCACCCTGACGACGCCCGACCCAAACCGGTCGAACCTGCGCTACACACCGGACCGCTGGTACGCCGGGGTCGAGGGGCCCCAGGGGCTGCCGATCGTCAAGCCCCCCTATGCGCGGATCACCGCCATCGATCTGAAGACCGGCGACCACGCCTGGGTGGTCCCTCACGGCGACGGGCCGCGTAATCACCCCGCGATCAAGCACCTCGAGCTGGGAAGGCTTGGTGCGTCCGCTCACGTCAACGCCCCACTCGTTACGGAGACGCTGCTCTTCGTCACCAAGCGGGCGGAGTCGACGACCGGCGCCGAGGGCAGTGACCCCGATTCTCCGGCGGAGGTCAGTGTCTACGACAAGACCAGCGGCGAGTACCTCGGCGGGATTGAGCTGCCGTCGACGCCGAACGGGAATCTGATCACCTACGCGGTCGACGGCCGCCAGTTCCTGGCCGTCAGTGTTGGCGGTGGAAGCTTCGGGGGCGGGTCCGCGGGGACGACCGCGATGGTCGTCGCGCTTGCTCTGGGCTCGTGATCGCGACGGCATCGGCATCGACAAGGTAGAGGAGACACAATGAGAACGCACACTCTTCGTTTCGCCCTGGCCGTCTTGGCGATTGCCCTCATGGCATCGTCCGCGGCGGCCGGCAACTCACCGACTCTGAGCGGTCCGATAACGGGTGGCGTTCACGGCGCGCCCTTCTCGGCACCGACCCAGGATGTCGGTCCCCTCGGCTACGTCACCGAGGAGTTCTTTCTCGAGGGCTCGGCCAGCGCCTACCGACTCGCCGAAGGGTCGGAGCTCACCAGCGACGGGAAATGGACGACCGAGAAGGAGACCGCGACAGTGCCCTACAAGTCGCGCATCCTGGTCGTCCGGCCAAAGGACGACGCCGACTTCAACGGTACGGTCATCGTGCACTGGCAGAACGTCACCGCGGGTCGCGAGCTCGGCTCGGTCAGCGCGGCGCAGGGTGAGTACCTGCGAGGCTATGCCTGGGTTGGCGTCTCGGCCCAGAAGATCGGCATCCACGGCTTCCCGGGCCCCGATGCAGCTGGCCTCAAGCAGTGGGATCCCGAGCGCTACGGCAGCCTCGAGCACCCGGGCGACGCCTACTCCTACGACATTTTCACCCAGGCGGCTCGCGTCATCGGTCCCGAGCGTAACGCTGGTGGCACCGACCCGATGGGTGGGCTCGGAGTCGAGCGGCTGGTCGCCGCCGGCGCGTCGCAGTCGGCGTCCAGGCTGCGCACCTACATCAACGGCGTTCATCACCTCGAGAAGGTCTTCGCCGGCTACCTCCCATACATCGACTTCGCGTCGCCCGTGCCCTTCGCGAGCGATCGGCCCGAGTCCGGCGGAAGGCGCAGTCGAGTGTCCGCGAGGGTGCGCGAGGACCTCGATGTCCCGGTCTTCGTCGTCAACTCCGAGACCGAGACCCTGCCCTACTTCCCGGCTCGCCAGCCCGACACCTCGAGATACCGTTTTTGGGAGGTCGCCGGAACATCGCACGTGAGTGTGGCCCGTGAGGCCGCTGGCTCCACTCCCGGTATGGACCACCCGAACTGGCATGACTACACGCCGTCGTACAACGCCGCCATCCGCCACATGCACGTGTGGCTGACAAGGGGCAGTGAACCGCCAACGATGCCTCTGATCGAAGTCGCCGACAACGCGGTCCAGCGCGATGACCGGGGCAACGCGCTGGGGGGCATTCGCCTGCCCGGTATCGCGGTGCCGACTGCGGAGCACAACGGGCGCGGGCGGCCGGTCCAGGGCGGCAGCCGCTTCGCTTTCCTGTATGGCTACGCTCAAGACTTCAGCGCCGACGAGCTGCGAAAGCTGTACAAGAATCGCGACGCGTTTCTCGCCAAGTACGACCAGGCCCTCGCGAAGTCGGTGGAAGCGGGTGTTGTGGTCTCAGAAGAGGCGCCTCAGCTACGCGAGGGCGCAGCGAAGTGGGCAACCGAGTCGCTTCCAGCGTCTTGACCGAGCGCCCCCCGGTCTTCGGGATCGACGTCGATCCCGAGACCCGCTGCGGCCACTACCGCGGGCCGACCGACGTCATCGCGTTGCGCTTCAAGTGCTGCGATCGTTGGCACCCGTGCTTCGAGTGCCACGCGGCCCTCACCGACCACTTCCCGCAGGTTTGGTCGGCCTCGGACGCCGGCGTGGAGGGCGTGCTCTGTGGAAAGTGCGGTCACCAGTTGACGATCGCTGAGTACGTCGGCTGCGAATCGCGTTGTCCGGCATGCGGGGCGGCCTTCAACCCGGGCTGCAGGCACCATTGGCACCTCTACTTCGAGCCACCGTAGTGCGCCGGGCGGCTCCCCGCTTGCAGTGCCAGGGTGCCGGCGGGTCTTATCGGCCCGGAAGCGGGTGCGTGGAGACGACCTGTCTCAGCTGCGCGAGGAAGGCGTCGTCGGCCGAGTCTTGCGTGGCCCAGCGGCCGAGCTCCCACCCGGACGCGTCGACAAAGATGACGGCTGGCAGCGTGGGTGCGCGGTACTTCGCCTGCAGTTGTTCGTCGCGAGCGCTGAGCTGGGTGATATCGAGATGCAGGGGGACGAAGCTCTCCGTCAGCGCCGCGAACACGTGGTCTTCGTTCAGGATCCGCTCGAGCTCTGCACGCGCGGCTGGCGCCGACACCCCAAGGACCATCATCGCCACACCCATCCCACCCATACAGCGTCGCTGCATCACTGTCCTCCCTGACGGACCCATCGACGCCAACTCTTAGGTGCCCCCGAATGACGCGGTTGCGCCCCCATGGCGATTGAAAGCGGCGGGTAGTGGGTGCGCGCTCTATTTGTCGGCGCTTTCGAAGGCAAGGAGACAAGCCTTCTGATCGCTATCGCTTGCCGCCGCCCACGCCATGATCTTCAGAGTGCGTGAAAGTGATCGGGAGTACCATAGGCAACTCTTCGAGACCCGTTATGGCCGCTACGATCGACGCCGACGTTCACGTCGCGATCCCGAAGCTCCAAGCGCTCTACCCGTACCTGGCGGCCAACTGGGTCGAGCACTTCGAGCAGAGCCTCGACAACGGTGCGGTCATTCGCTACCACCCGACCCGGGCCTCGATGTCGCGGCGGCCGTCTCGCGAGAATGGCGGTGAGCCGGTGGGAACCGGTCTCGACGATCTGAGATCCGAATCGTTGGATCCCGATGCGGTGGAGGTGGCGATCTCGAGCTGCCTCTATGCAGTCGATTCGATCCACAACCCCGATGTGGCGGCTGCACTTTCGGCGGCCGTCAACGAGTGGCAGGCCGAGGAGTGGCTCGCGAAGGAGCCGCGCCTACGCGGCTCGGTCGTGGTGCCGATCCAGATTCCGACTCTCGCCATCGCCGAGATCGAGCGCATGGCGGAGCGCGAGGGCTTTGTCCAGGTCCTGATACCCGTGCGTACCGAGCACCCGCTGGGTAGCCGGCTCTACCACCCGCTGTGGGAGGCGATCGAGTCCAGCGGACTGGTGGCGGGCGTCCACTTCGGCGGCGCGCCGGTGCAGCCGCCGACGCCGACCGGTTGGCCGTCGACCTACCTCGAGCAGTACGTGGCGATGGCCCAGGTCTTCGCCACCCAGCTCACCAGCATGATCGTCGAGGGTGT
The DNA here is from genome assembly GCA_036337765.1 of Acidobacteriota bacterium. GTDB lineage: Bacteria > Acidobacteriota > Thermoanaerobaculia > Multivoradales > Multivoraceae > JAYZDP01. The sequence goes on along the minus strand of JAYZDP010000047.1, from coordinate 2,382 downwards.
CTTCGACGCCTACCCAAAGCTGCGAGTGGCGTTTCTCGAGTCGGGCTTCACCTGGCTGCCGGCACACCTGTGGCGTATGGACAAGGAGTGGCGCAACCTGCGTCGCTTGGTGCCGTGGGTTCGTCGGCCGCCGTCGGACTACGTGCGCGAGCATGTGCGCTTCGGCATCCAGCCGCTGGACTCCCCGCCGACGATCGAGCAGCTGCTCGAGGTGGTCGATCAGCTCGAGTCGGAGGATCTGTTGCTCTACACCAGCGACTTCCCCCACCGCCACGCCTCCGACGTCGAGGCCGACCTTCTGGCGCACCTTCCCGAAGGGCTGCAGCGTAAGATCAGGGGCGAGAATGCGCGAGAGCTGTACGGTGTCTGAGGAGGCGAGACGATGACAAGCACCGAGGCAGGCACCACTGCGGCCGGGACGGCTGTGCGCGATGCGCGTTCCGCGATCATCGACTGCGATCTGCACAACGAGCTCGACTCGATCAAGGATCTCTACCCCTACCTCTCCGAGCGGCATCGCCACCAGCTCGACACCTTCGGCCTGCGTGCGCCCAACAGTGGCTACTACCCGCGCTTCATGGACCACCGCGAGGAGGCGCGGCCGCCTTCTGGCCGCAAGCCCGGCTCCGAGGTCGGCTTCATGGCGGAGCACTTTCTCGATCCGTACAACGTCGCCTACGGCATTCTGAATCCCCTGACCGGAGCCTCATCGGCCCTCGACCTCGAGCTCGGGGCAGCGATCGCGACTGCCGCCAACGATTGGCAGGTCGAGAAGTGGCTCGATCCGGAGCCGCGCCTGCGCGCTTCGGTGGTCATCCACCCGGAGTACCCGGAGGCCGCCGCGGCTGAGATCCGTCGCAGGTCGGAGGACCCCCGATTTGTCCAGGTACTTTTCATGGGTCGAGTCGCGGAGCCGATGGGTCGGCGCAAGTACTGGCCGGTCTACGAGGCCTGCGCCGAGGGCGGATTGCACGTGGCGTCGCACGCCTTCGGCATGTACGGCAACCCGATTACGGGCGCCGGGCACGCGTCGTACTACATCGAGGACCACACCGGCCCGCCGCAGGCGATTCAGGCCAACGTCACGAGCCTGGTGGTCGAGGGGGTGTTCGATCGCTTCCCGGTCAACCTCATCTCGGTCGAGAACGGCTTCGGTTGGATCCCGTCGCTGATGTGGCGGCTCGACTCCTCGTGGGAGCTGCTCAGGGAAGAGGTGCCGCATCTCGATCGGCCACCATCGGAGATCGTTGCCGAGCGCCTGTGGGTGTCGACACAGCCGATCGAGGAGCCGCGGCGCAGCGAGGACTTCGGGCGTCTGATCGGGCAGTTCGGCTCGATGGCCGCTCATCTCATGATCGCCAGTGACTACCCGCACTGGGACGGCGATAACCCGGATCTAGTGCTGCCGAACAGTCTCCCGGCCGAGACCCGACAGGCCATCCGTTACGACAACGCGGCGACTTTGTACGGTCTCTAGCGGCGGAGAGGCGCCGTGAAGTTTGTCGTCGCGGAGGCTGAGGAGATCGAGCCGGGCGAGCGCAAGATAGTCGACGTCGATGGCCGCTCGATCGGTATCTTCAACGTCGGCGGCGAATTCTTCGCGCTGCGGAACCGCTGCCCGCACCAGGGCGGCGCGCTGTGCGAGGGGCAGCTCTGGGGAGTGCTGCGCTCCGATCACCCCGGCGAGTTCGACTACGACGGCTCTCGAGAGGTGCTGGCCTGCCCGTGGCACGGCTGGGAGTTCCAGATCCGAACCGGTCAGTCGTGGTGTCTTCCCGAGCGTCTCGCGGTGCGCGCCTACGACGTGGCCATGGTCGAGGGGGCGGAGCTCGATCGCGATGCGCCGCCGGCGCCAGGCATGGTCAAGGGGCCGTACGTGGCCGAGACCTTCGAGATCACGCGCGACGGCGCGTACCTGGTGATCGAGGTTCCGTCCGCCGGTGCCGTGGCGGGCACGAGCGGTTGAGGAGCGCGGCCGCCGCCGTCGCGATCCTGGTCGTCGGCTGCGGCCGCAGCGGCGAAGAGCGCCTGGTCGATCTGGAGACCTTCCGGCTCCACCCCGACTTCCGTATCGAGCTGGTCGCTGTCGAGCCGCAGGTCTTCGACCCGGTCGATCTCGCGTTCGACGAGTCGGGCGACGCCTATGTGCTCGAGATGCCGGGCTATCCGCTGCGCGACGAGGCGGGGCGGATCGTGCGCCTGCGCGACGGCGACGGGGATGGCCGGTGGGAGATCCGCGAGGTTTTCGCCGAGGGCTTTGCGGTGGCCGACTCCATCATGCCGTACAGGGGAGGTCTGCTGGTGGCGTCGCCACCCGATCTGCTGTTCGTGCGCGACGGGGATGGCGATGGCGTCGCCGACGAGCGAACCGTGCTTCTGTCC
>JAYZDP010000046.1:0-6159 GCA_036337765.1 Acidobacteriota bacterium | reverse complement strand
CTCGTGGCTGTGAAGCTCTTTCAGCTGTGGCGGGATACACCGAAGCCCCCAAAGCGAGGTCCTTTCTACTTGATCGAGATGGGTGGCGGCGCGGGTCGTCTTGCCCACGACATCCTGACTCACATCAGGATGGGTCCCCACCCTGAGAAAAGCGCATCAGAATGGGCGGGGTTCTACGAAGAGCTGAGGTACCTGGGAATCGACATCAGCAGGCAGTTCGTTAGTCAACAGAATCAGCTCAACTCCCGTTTCGTAGAAGACGGTCGCTTCCTCGCGGTTGAGGGTGACGCCTCGAATCTGCCGGAGCATCCGTTCTTCAGCCTCTCTGAGGAAGAACGCGCGGAGCTTTTCGCAGCCAAAGGAAATGGTGCGATCGGGGTGGCCGATGACGGTGCACGGGAGCTCAACCCCGTCCAAGCGATCTTCCTGTCGAACGAGTTCCCCGACATTCTTCCCTTCCATTTGGTTCGCATTCACAAGGACGAATCGAAATCGGATGAACTTGTCAGCTTCGTCCCAATCCTGCCGGAAGAGACCTATTCGAGAGTACTGGGGCTCTTTCGTCTTCTCGCAGCCACGAGCGGTCCGGCTGTCGTAGTGGAGGGCGAAGGGAGACGTCTGACTGGCGCGGACATAGACCAGCTGGATGAAACCGTGCGCGGCGTCCACCGCAGTGTGCGAGAGCTGTGCTCTGCGAGCCGATACTGCATAGACGAGCCTTTGCCCGTTGACTACCCGCCGCAACAAGGTCGCTTTCTGTACCTCAGCAAGCACGCCTTCAGAACCATCTTGGCTGCGTTCTCGAACATCGCGGAAAGCGACGAGATCCCTGCGGCCGCCGAGGAAGAGCTGCCAGCTGCCGAGCTACCGTCCAAGCCGTTCATCGACGATGCTGCCGAACAAGTGGGATTGAGCCTCGCAGAAAAGATATTCCTGGAATTGAAATGGCACGTTGGCTTCCAGCCCGTCGGCGTGCCGCTGGAGTCGGGGCCGGCCTTCCTTAGAAAGAATTATTGACATTCGAGTATTTATACTCTAGAGTCGCCTGCGACGGGGAGGAAGAAACCTCCTCTCATCCCTCCCAAGCGGGGCGTTGCAAAACGCCCCATTTTTCTTGCTATGGTTTTTTCAGGAGAAGGTCATGCGCCCTCGCCGATCGCCGCGGGCCCGGGGCGGAGTCTCTTGAATCGGGAGACAGAAGATTACCGGCGCCGAGCTGGTTGCGCGTGCCCTCTCCGGGTCCGAAGACGCGTTCCGCATACTGGTCGATCAGTACCAACGGCCGGTCTTTGGGCTGATCGTGCGCATGGTGCGGGATCGCGGGCTTGCCGAGGATCTGCCCCAAGATGTGTTTCTGAAGGCTTACAAGGCGCTCGGCTCCTACGACGCGGATCGGAAGTTCTCCAGTTGGCTGTTCAAGATCGCCCACAACGCGACCATCGACCATCTTCGCCGCTCGCAGCTGGCGACCGTCCCGCTGGTTACCGACGACCCCGAGCGGGCCGATCTCGTCGACGTTTTGGAGGACGAGGCGGCGTTGTCTCCGGACCGGGTTGCCGCATCGAGCGATCTGGGCCGGGCGCTCGACGAATCGATCCGCCAGCTCCGCCTGGCGTACCGCGAGGTGGTGCTGTTACGCCACCGCGACGAGTTGTCGTATCAGGAGATCGCCGACATCATGGGGGCCAGTCTCGGCACGATCAAGACCAACCTCCATCGCGCCCGCAAAGAGCTGATGGTGAGCATGAGAGAGAGGGGTCTGGCCGCCGATGACGACTGAAACCTTCCCGGCGGCGGACTCGTAGGGCAAGGACGAGGACACGACGGTGACGAAGCAGAATCGAGACCTTCTGGCACAGTGGTTGACCGCCGAGGCGGCCGATGCGGAGGAACGTGCGGAAGCGGCGTTGACAGCTCTGCTGGAGTGGCTGCCCGAGGAGGGCCCCGCTGTCGCCTTCACCGAGACCGTCCTGGCCGGGGTGCGGCAGGACGCACGCCAGGCTCGCCGTGTCACCTGGCTACTGCGGGTCGCTGCCGTGGTCGGGATCGTGCTGGTGGGCGGCTCAGTGCTGGCGCTTCCCTCGCTGCTGCTCGCTGCGCCCGCGTCCTTCAGCGCCCTGATCGCTGGCTTCGCCGGCGGCATGAAGGCCCTGGCCTCGTGGCTCGGCCACGCGGTCACGGTGTGGCAGGGTGCCATGAGCTTCTTTGAGAAGCTGGCGCTCGTGCTCGCCACACCTCAGACGACGGTTGCCATGCTCATCGTCGCGTCGCTCGGCGCTGCCGCTTTTCGGCTTCTATATGGTTTGACCATCCAAGACAGGAGACCGTTGCATGTGGACTCGATCTGATCGACCCGCAGCCGTTCTCGTAGCCGTGCTGCTAGCGGTGGGCGGAGCGGCGTTGGCGCAGTCCCCCGAGCCCCCATCGCCGGTAGAGCCTCTCGAGGCGATCCCGCAGGAGGCGCTCGAGGATCAGCTCGAGGAACAGGCCGAAGACCCCGAAGAGAGAGGGTTCGGGCCCGACCGCGGTGACCGGGAACGCTACACGGGCGAGATCCGCGAGGAAGTCCGGCGCAAGCTGCGGCAGGCATCGCGTGGCTCCGATGCGAAGGTGTCGTTCGGCTCGAGCATCCACATCGACGAAGACGAGGTGGCCCGCGACGTGGTGACGATCGGTGGCAGCATCCGCATCGATGGAGACATCTACGGCGATGCCATAGCGGTGGGTGGAAACATCGAGGTCAACGGCAAGGTGACCGGAGATCTGGTCGCCGTCGGCGGCGGCGTGGAGTTGGGTCCGAATGCAGAGGTCCTGGGCGAAGTGACCTCGGTCGGTGGTCAGGTACGCCAGGACGACGACGCGCGAGTTCTGGGTCGAGTCAACGAGGTCTCGGTCGGCTCGCGATTCATGACCTGGGATCTGGGTGGCTGGGGCGATCGGAACGGCGACGACCACGAGGGTTGGCGCTGGCGATTCCGCCCCGGCGGCTGGGGCTTCGGCATGGGGCCGTGGATCGAGTTCGGTTGGAAGCTGACCTTCCTCGTCATGCTCGCGCTGCTAGCGTGCCTGGTGCAGCTGATCGGCGGCGACACGGTGGAGCGGGTGCGCGGCCGCGCCTCTGCGGCGCCTTTCGTGGCGGGCCTGGTCGGGCTTGCGGTCCAGCTTCTCCTCGTGCCGGTGCTGGTCGTCGTCTGCCTGATCCTGACCCTGTCGATCATCGGTATTCCGCTGCTGCTGCTGATCCCGTTCGTGGTCCTGGCGATGCTGCTGGCCTGGCTGGTCGGCTACACTGGCTCGGCGATGGCGGTCGGACGCTGGTTCGAGGGGCGCTTCAACCGCAGCTTCTCGAGCCCATTTACCGCGCTACTGGTGGGCATCGGCGTCATCCAGTCGATGTCGGTGATCGCCTCTTTTCTCGACTTCCTCCCTGGCTTCCTCTGGATGTTCACCGCGATGTTCGGCGTGGCCGGCTTCCTGTTCCAGTACGCGGCGTGGACGATCGGCCTCGGTTCGGTTTTCCTGCACGGCTTCCGGCGCAGCCCTGAGCGCCCGGCCTCGCCGCCAGCCGTGCCTCCGGCTCCACCGCCGCCCGCGAGGGATCCCGCCCCTGAGCCGTTCATCGATCCGCCGATGGATTCCGCGGACCCGTCGGGCCCCCGCGAGGACGAGTAGTGGCGGGCACGCCGATTCGGCCCCCGGGCGGGGCATCGCACAACCTCCCCTTCTCCCCCGGGATGCGGGCGGGAAACACGCTCTACGTGTCTGGCACCGTAGCGGTCGGTGGCGACGGCAAGATCGTCGGCGTCGGCGACATCGAGGCGCAGACCCGCTGTGTCCTCGACTCGGTGAAGGCCGTCGTCGAGGCCGCGGGTGGCTCGATGGCCGACGTGGTTTTCAACCAGGTGTTCCTCAAGGACCTCGCCGACTTCCGCGGCATGAACCGCGCCTACCGCGAGTACTTTCCCGAGAATCCGCCTGCGCGCTACTGCGTCCAGTCGGCGCTGGTGATGGACGATTTGCTAGTCGAGATCGCCTCCATTGCGTATCGGGAGCCGTGGTAGTCGGCTTTCGTACCGAGAGTCGCAAGGATGGATCGTTGTCATACCACGGCTCCCGCTACTGTTGCCTTCCCTCCGGGGGGCGCTCCGCGCAGGCCGGATCCCGCTAGCGGGCCTCCGTCCGGGTGTGAGGAGCCGGCCGCCGCTAGCGTAGGTTGACTACTGGTGCGCGGCCCGCTTGGTATAGGGCGATGCGGGAACGGATGCCTTCGACGGTTTCCGGAGCCGAGCCTACAGCGAGCAGCTCTGCCGCCTTCGCTGTCTGGATGGCCTGCTCGAAGCGGCCATTCGCGGCGTAGGCGGCCGCCAGTGCATCCAGCGCCGCGAGGTCGCTGAGGCCGGTCAGCTCCGTGGCCCTCAGGGCGCGACGAAGCGCCACTTCGGGGTCGCGAACCTGGGGGTGGGTGGCCTGGATCCACCCTAGAGCCGCGAGTGCGCGCGGCTCGTCGGGTCGCGCGCGCAGCGCCGCGTGGTACTCGTCCACGGCGGCGAAAAGCTTCCCAGTTGAGTAGAGCGCAGTGGCGAGATTGATGTGGCCGACCGCATCGTCCGGGTCGAGCTCTACGACGCGCCCGAGAGCGCGCTCGCCGGCCGCGGTCTCGCCGATACGCATCATCGTCAGCCCGAGGTTGGTCAGTGCCTCCGGATCCTCGAGATCCAGATCGAGCGCTCGGCGCAGGAGCGGCATCGCCTCCGTCACATGGCCGTCCTGCACGAGGGCATACCCCAGGTTGGCGTGCGCCTCTGGGTGGTCCGGAACGTCCAGGATGAGGGACCGGTAGTGCTCGATCGCCTCGGCGACACGACCGTCTTCGAGCATGATGTTGGCGCGCACCAGGGTGACCTGACTCTCGGTGGTGGAGTACATCGTTGCGAAAAGGACAGTCCACAGGCCCATGTAGGCAAGATTGCGCCGGCCCGGCACCAGCCGCTCAAGCCAGGCTCCCGGGTCGACACGGCTCAGGGAGCGCGCGACCCGGTCGATCATCTGGATCGACAGGTTCAGGATGGGCACGCACAGCAACTTGTCGTAGAACGTGGGGATGCCGCCGTCCGCGAGCAGCGCGTACAGCGTCAGAACCCCAGACCCGTAGAGCACCCCGAAGAGGATGCGCCCGAGGTCTGTTCGGGGTGCCGTCGACGGGTCGGTGAACAGCAGGTGCATGCCGAGAAAGACCCCGATGGGAATGAAGGAGTCAACGAAGAACCAGGCACCGGTCACCTCGGCGTAGACCAGGTTGAATCCCCAGGTCGTGGCGATGGCAGCCAGAGTCATGGATGCGACCCCGAACAGGAACTGAACCGGGAGACTGATCAGAAAGATCCACAGCAAGATATGGGGTGGATATAGTTGACTGGTCGTGATTTCCAAGCCATAAGTACGGTCGGTCGTGCCGGTCAGGATCAGCCCGAGCGAGAAGAGGCTGAGGGTGAACGAGGAGGGGTTGAAGATGTGAGTGCGGCCGCCGCCCTTGTTCCAGCGGATCAGCTCCTTGGCGGCGAAGCCGACGGCCACCAGCACGAACTGCAGATAGAACCAGTCGGGTTTGAACCACAAGAAGAGATTGATGCTGAAGATGATTGGAAACGGCCCGAACCCCAGCGCATAGGTGTCGCGGCGGGACCAGGTGAGCAGGGCGTCGAAGGCGTACGCGAACACGAGCTGCGCCGCGATGAGGTGGGCGTTCTCGTAGACGTCACGCCAGTAGTAGCCCCAGTAGAGGAAGATCGACCCGTTCACACAGGCTTGGACGTAGTGCTGGGGCCGCAGCAACACCTCCAGGGCGAGCGTGCGGCCCATTCGCATCGAACGAAACAGCAACAGCGCTCCCCAGGCGATCAGGCTGGTGCCGGCGCCCACGAACGACCACATCTGCCGCGGGCTCTCCTGCACTGTCGGGAGTGCCGCGAATGCGACCAGGCCGAGAGCGAAGCCGAGCGGCAGGCACACGGCGCGGGCTGGCGGTAGCCGTCGAGAGGGTGTGGCTGCCGGGACCGGCGCCGCGCTCTTGCTCATCGGTCTCGCTTGGTCCGGATTCCGCCCCGAGGGGCTCGGTCGCAGGGCTTCTCGCAGTCTACGACATCCACCCGACGGTCTCGG
>JAYZDP010000045.1:0-7401 GCA_036337765.1 Acidobacteriota bacterium | reverse complement strand
CGCTCCCCACCTCGTATCGGACATACCCTTCGTCGTCCCCAACTACGACTGGTGGGAGGCGCCGTTCTACGGCATCGGGCTACGTCTGTACGACGTTCTGGCCGGTCGCCATGGCTTCGGCGCCTCACGTCACCTGTCGCGCGAAGAGACCCTCGCCGAGCTGCCGACGCTCGAGACCGAGGGGTTGCGCGGCGGCATCCTCTACTACGACGGTCAGTTCGACGACGCGCGCCTGGCCATCTGCCTGGCGCGCACCGCCGCCGACCTGGGAGCGACGCTTGTGAACTACGCCCCCGTGCGCGCCATTCTCCGCTCCGAGGGGCTGGCCAGGGGCGTGCGGATCGCGGATCTCGAGGGCGGCGACGAGATCGACGTCGAAGCGAAGGTGGTCGTCAACGCGACGGGAATCTGGAGCGACTCGGTTCGCCAACTGGACGATCCAGACGCGTCTCCCATGATGCGCCCCAGCCAGGGCGTGCACGTAGTGCTGCCGCGGCGCTTTCTGCCGGGCGACGGCGCCATCATGGTGCCTCACACAGATGATGGCCGGGTGCTTTTCGCCATCCCCTGGCACGACCGCGTGGTTGTGGGAACGACGGACACCCCGGTGAACGGCCCGTCGCTCGAGCCGCGAGCGCAGGACGAGGAGATCGAGTTCCTCCTTTCCCACGCGGCCCGCTACCTCACTGAGGACCCGGGCCCCGACGATGTCTCGAGCGTCTTCGCTGGCATCCGGCCACTTGTAGGTGACCCGGAAAACGCAGATTCGGCTGCCATCTCTCGCGACCACACCCTGCACATTTCGGACTCGTGCCTGGTGACCATCGCCGGCGGCAAGTGGACGACCGTGCGCAAGATGGCCCAGGACACCGTCGATCAGGCGGCGCTGCTCGGCCAGCTCGAGGAGCGCCCATGCGTGACCCACGAGCTCAACCTGCACGGCTACCACTCGGATGCCCAGCGCTACGGAGAGTTGGCGCCCTACGGTGCCGACGCGGTGGAGCTGCGAGACCTGAGCCTGGCCTTGCCTGCAGGTGCCGAGCGCCTGCACGAGGCGCTGCCGTACATCGAGGCCGAGGTGATTTGGGCGGCCCGGATGGAGATGGCCCGCACGGTCGAGGACGTGCTCGCCCGACGCACCCGGGCGCTGCTGCTAGACGCCGCGGCCTCGCTCGAGGCCGCGCCGAGGGTCGCTAGTCTCTTGATGGAAGAGCTCGGCCGTGATCCAGAGTGGGCGGTGCAGCAGGTCGCCGCCTACACCGAGCTGGCGCAGGGCTACCGGATCTCTTCGAGCTCCCGCTGAAGGCGCTCCTCGAGCCTTTCGGCCAGCTCGCCGCCGAAGCGCTCCTTGACGCGCTCGAGCCCCTCTTCGAGGGCCCGTTCTGCTACGTCCTGGATCTCGTCTTCCAGCCGTTTGCGATCGATCCTCACGCGTGGTGCGTCGTACGGACCCGAGATCGCTACCGGCACCCAGGTGCGCTCGTCGAGCGTCGCCAGCGCGGCGAGTGCGTCGCGCGCAAGGCTCAGATTTCCGAGGTCGTCCGCGTCGAGCCCGACAGATGCCTTGAAATTCAGAGTGCGGTCTTCTCGGAAGCGACCCTCGGCGCGTAGTGAGAGCGACTCGGCGACGAGCTCGAATGGCCCGATGTCCAGATGCCCCGAGGGGCGACGCTCGAACTCGATGTGGGCGCGCTCGTAGCGCCCCTGATCGAGGCTCGTGCCTACCGTCTGGTCGACTTTGGCGAGCGCGGCGATCGAGGGCAGGCGGCCGGGCTCGAGCTCCAGAACACCCTTGGCCATCATCCGTTCCGGTGTCGCCAGTGGGCCCTCGCCGGCGATCGAGAGGTGCGCGCGGCCCAGGTCCGTGCCGTCGCCGTTTTCACCGAAGAAAAAGGCCGTGTCGAGGTCGCGCAGGCTGGCGACGACGAGGTAGCTGCCGCGTCGCAGGCTGAGATCAGTTTCCAATGAATGCACCTCGAGCGTACCGGTCTCGTGGTGAGCCTTTACGTCTTCGAGCACCAAACGCCCGTCGTTGGCCTGGAACGACCCTTCGAACTCGGTCACCTCGATCTGATCGGTGCGAATCCGTTCCGCCCGGATCGTGCCTTGCGTATCGACGTTCTCCAGGCTGGCTCCGAGCGCGGCGTTGTGCTCGAGGTGGGACAGATCGAGATCGAGCCCCTCGATGAGGATGCTCTCCTGGTCGCGAGGATTGGCGATGGCGATCCGCCCGCCTCGGATCACAAGGCTCTCCACGGTGACCCGTGGATCTTCGATGGCGGGGGTCGTCGGCTGCGGCGTCGGTGTGGGGCGACGCGCGGTCTGGCGCTCGGCTGCGGTCCCGTCCTCGTTGGGATCGTCGTCGCCGGGCTTCTGGGCTGGCGGTTTTCCACCACGCACCCGCAGCGAAAGATCCGGGTTGTGGAGCGTGACGCTGCCCACCGCAAGCTGGCCCCAGAGCAGGGGGAGCAGCTTATGGTCAAGGACCACCCGCTCGACGGTGCCATTGAACGGTCCGGCCGAAAGCCGCCCCTGGGCTTTGACACCGTGAAGCGTCAGGCTGTCGAAGAGGCCGATCTCGAAGTGCTCGGCGCTAACCCGGATACCCGTCGACCGGGTCGCAGCGGCCAGTGCTCGGTTGCCCAGTTCGGTGGCGTCCACGCGAACGATCGCTGCCACGGCGGCGGCGAGGATGAGGGCGACCGCTAGGGCGACGAGTACTTTTCGCATGTCAGCTCGCCCGGCGAAGGGTCTACGAGTATGATCCCCGCCCGATCATGACAAGGGTGTCGACCGAGGCCGCACTGGAGAGCTCCGCTTGGCCTTTCGCCGAGGCGCGCAAGATCGTAACTCGTTTCGATGGAAAGGTGCCCGAGAGGGGCTTCTCGCTGCTCGAGACCGGCTACGGGCCGTCTGGCCTACCGCACATCGGAACCTTCGCCGAGGTCGCCCGTACGACCATGGTGCTGCGGGCGCTGGGCATGATCTCCGACATTCCGGCGAGGCTCGTCTGCTTCTCCGACGACATGGACGGTCTGCGACGGGTGCCGACCAACGTGCCCAATCAGGAGCTCCTCGCCGAGCACCTGGGCAAGCCGCTGACTTGTGTGCCGGATCCTTTCGGCACCCACTCCAGCTTCGGCGAGCACAACAACGCGCGGCTGCGCTCGTTCCTCGACGACTACGGCTTCGACTACGAGTTCCGCTCGGCGACCGAGGGATACAAAAGCGGAGATTTCGACGACGCCCTGCTGGCGATCCTCCGCCACTTCGACGCCATCCAGAACGTGGTCCTGCCGACGCTCGGCGAAGAGCGCCGCCAGACTTACGCGCCCTTTCTGCCGATCTGCCAGAAGACCGGCGTCGTGTTGCAGGTACCGTTGATCGATCGCGACACCGAGGCGGGCACGGTGACCTTCGACGACGCCGACGGCGACCGGCAGACCGTGCCGGTGACCGGCGGCCACGTCAAGTGCCAGTGGAAGGTCGACTGGGCGATGCGTTGGCACGCCCTGGGCGTCGACTACGAGATGTGCGGCAAGGACCTCATCGAGTCGGTCAAGCTGTCGAGCCGCATCCAGCGCATTCTCGGCACGCAGCCTCCCGAGGGGCTGATCTTCGAGCTCTTCCTCGACGACAAGGGGGAGCGCATCTCCAAGTCCAGGGGCAACGGTCTTGCAATCGAGGATTGGCTCGCCTACGCGTCGCCCGAGAGCCTGTCCTGGTACATGTACCAGAGCCCCAAGCGCGCCAAGCGGCTCTACTTCGACGTCATCCCCCGGGCCGTGGACGACTACTACTCCGCGCTCAACCGCTACAGCGACGAGGACCAGGACAAGCAGCTGCAGAGCGCGGTCTTTCACATCCACGGCGGCGATCCGCCCGTGGTGAATATGCCGATCGCATTCTCGATGCTCCTCAATCTGGTGAGTGCCGCACACGCGACTGACAAGCAGCGCCTGTGGGGCTTCGTTGCGCGCTACCTTCCGGGCACCTCGGCGGAGTCCCACCCCGAGCTCGATCACATCCTCGACTACGCGGTGCGCTACTACAAGGACTTCGTCGGCCCGAACCAGGACTATCGCGCTCCCGACGAGCGCGAAGCCGCCGCAATGAGCGAGCTAGTCGCCCGCTTGAAGGCGCTCCCGGCCGACGCCGATGCCGAAGCGCTGCAGCACGAGGTTTATGAGGCGGGTAAGACCCAGGACTTCGACAACCTCCGCGACTGGTTTCGGGGTCTGTACGAGTGCCTGCTGGGCCACTCCCAGGGTCCGCGCATGGGGGGCTTCATCGCGCTCTACGGTGTCGAGGCGACGATCGTTCTGCTCGAGGAAGCGTTGGCGCGCGCGAACGGCTGACTGCGGCTACTCGGGCCGCGGTGGATTGATCATGATGTGGGCGCCCGGCGTGCCCGGATCCATCAGCCAGGGCGCGCTCTCGGCGGGCGCGATCGACAGGCCCGTTGATTCCGGGGTCGCATATGGCGTGTAGACGACCCAGCGCAGATAGGCGCCGTCGACTTCGCCGGATTCGGCGTTGTAACCCGAGCCGTGGAGCACGTAGAGCGTCCGCGGCTCCTTGGGCATCGCGACCTTGCCGGCCTCGACCTCAGCGAAGCGTTGATCCCGCCGCGCCGGGCCCTTGACGCCTTCGAGCGACAGCTCGCGCCCGCGCGTCATGTAGGGCTCGAGATCCTTGTGGTAACAAGCGACGCTGAACTGGTCGTCGGTCGGGTTGTCCGAGAGGCAAACGAGTTCGTTCGATCCGTCGCGCAAGTTGACGGGCTTGCCGTCGGCGGTCCAGCCGATGACGGCAGCACCTGCGCGTCGGCCCTCGGGGCCGGCGAGGACCGCGGCGGCAATCTGATCTTCGTTCGAAGGGACATCGGCCGCCATGGCCGGCAGCGCGAGCAGGAGGCAACACACGGCGACAAGGCCGCGGGAGATGGAAGAGTTCGTCATGGCCGGATCATAGAGGACTGGCGGCCTTGTCGACTCCTTTGCCGAGGTAAAGGTCAGGCACGTTAGCGAGCGGCGGCGTGCCCCGCGACTCCGCTTCCAGCATTGTCCGGACATTGGCGTAGGTCTTTTCCTCGGTGCGATACATCTGAGGCGTGATGCCGAGCTGTGCGTAACTGGGGGCGTGACGTCGAAGAAGATGGTCTCCCATTCGAAGCCCCGCCCTCACACGATGACCTGGCGGCAGATGTCAATCGATGCTCCGGCTTCAACAAGCAGGCGCATGACTGGCTCCGAGCGGTTGAAGGCGGAGTTCACGGTGTGAAAAATCGGGTGTGCCGTCGAGGCCGTGCGGGTCGGTGGCGGCTCTCGCTTCGACATCGGCGCCGAGTGCGAGGAGCTCGCGGGCCGCGTCCAGATGGCCGTACTCCGCAGCTACATGAAGCGGGGTCGCGCCGACCAGGGGGTTGAAGGCACACGTCACCGTGGTGCGGTGCTCGATCCAGCCGGGATCCGCCCGGGCGTCCTCGCCGATTGCTCGGACGTTGTCGAGAAGAACGGGCTCGATCCTCGGATCGGGCAGCTCCGCGCCACGGTCCAGCAACAACCGCAGGCAATCCGGAAAGCGATCGGACCGCGTGTACATCTCGGTCAACCAGTCGACCGGAAGCTTGTCCTGGATCGGCTGCGTCGGGTCGATTCCGGCATCGAGCGCCGCCTCGATGTTCTCGACCGAGTGCAGCTCGAAAGCGACCAGGAGCTCCTTCAGGATCGGGTCGAGGTTCTCGTACATTGGAATCGCCTGATGCTACCGCCGGTGGTGCTCTAGCCCGTAGCTCGATAGCGGCGCAGGATCGGGTTCGTGGCTGCGACGATGGCCAGAACGACGAGCGCGCCGATGCCGCCGCTGACGACCGAGAACGTGGGTGATGTCAGAGCCGCGACAAACCCCGACTCGGCGGCCCCGAGCTGGTTGGAGGCGCCAATGAAGATCAGGTTCACGGCGCTGACGCGGCCGCGCAGCTCATCGGGCGTCGAGAGCTGAATTGCCGTTCCGCGCATGACCATACTTACGTAGTCGGCCATGCCGGCGGCCATGTAGGCGACCAGAGAAAGCGGGAAGGAGCGCGACAGGCCGAAGACGATGGTCGCGACGCCGAAGGCGAGCACCGCCCACATCAGTGAGGCACCGGTGCGTCGGATCGGCGGTAGCGCAATCAGGCAGATCGCCATGAGTGCGGCGCCGGTCTCGAGCGACGCGCTTAGAAGGCCGTAGCCGCGGGCGCCGACGCCGAGGATGTCGGTGGCGTAGACCGGGAGCAGCGCGACCGCCCCGCCAAAGAGCACCGCGAACATGTCGAGGGTCATGCAGCCTAGAACTACGGGCTGGTGACGTACGAATGACAGCCCTTCGCGGATGGCCGCCCAGCTCGGAGCCCTGCCACGCTTCGCCGCGAAGCGCGGCCGGACCGCGGTCATGGCCACGATCGAGACCACCACCAGCCCGCCGTGAATCACGTACGGCACCGCGAGTCCCCACGCCGCGACGACGAACCCCATGAGCACCGGGCCGGTGAGGAAGGCGCCCGTTTGGACCGCCGAGTGGACGATCACCGCCGACTGGAAACGCTCTCGCTCGATCAGCTGCGGCAGGAAGGCAGAGCGGGCCGGGTTCTCGAATGCCGACGCGATAGCGACGATCACCACCGTGGCGTAGAGCAGCCCGAGCCCCGCCTGCTCGCCCAGGTTGGCGACGGCGAGGCTCACGGAGCACAGCGCGGGCACGATCTGAAAGCCGATGACGATGCGCTTGCGGTCGTAGGCGTCGGCGGTGGCTCCGCCCACCATGCTGAATACTAGGGCCGGCACGAACTGCACCAGCCCGACAAGGCCCAGATGGAAGGCCGAGCCCGTGATGTCGTAGACCTGCCAAGCGATAGTGGCGCGAAAGAGCGTCAAGCCGATTCCGGAGAAGAATCGGCTGACGACGAAGGCGAAGAAGGCCGGCTCGCGGAGGACTTCGAAGGTCCGCTCAGAAGCGAGAGGCGTCGATCTCGACGTCGGCCTCCTTCCGCGCTTTCGCGAGCTCGGTGCTCAGCTCGGCCTCCGATGGGAGATCGGCAGCGAGAAGAACTGCTCCCAGGATCTGCCGTACAGGTACGTTCCAGGTCGGTGGCTCGTCGTAGACGACGGCGGTCTCGAGCTCGACCGCTCGGCGCAGGTAAGCGACCGCCGAATCGTGGTCGCCGCGTGCGGAGGCGATCTCACCGGCGAGGACTTCGGTCGCGACGGCGAGGATAGTCTCGGGAGCGTTCAACCCCCAGATCACGACGCCGTCCAGCTTCTGTGAGCGATCCTCGAGCGCTTCGGCACCGTTCCGGTCCGCGAGCGCGCCGACGTAGGCCTGCTCGTTGGCTGTGGTTTTCGGCGCCGATGCGATGGC
>JAYZDP010000044.1:0-12316 GCA_036337765.1 Acidobacteriota bacterium | reverse complement strand
ACGCGAGCGCAGTCTTCAAAGTCCTCGAGGCCGTCTGAGGAGGCTGAAAGATGCCAAAGGTGCCCGGCTTTCGCCGCCGCTTTCGCTTCCCCTGGCGCTCAGCTGCCGAGATCCGCGACGAGATCGACACCGAGCTCGAGTTGCAGGCAGCCGCATCGATCTTCACCTTTTTCGGAGTGATCGCACTGTTTCTCGCAATCGTGGGCCTGTACGGCGTCCGCGCCTTCTCGATCTCGCGGCGCACAAGGGAGTTCGGCGTGCAGATGGCGATTGGGGGCGACCGGTCGGGATGTGCTTCGCCTCGTCATGCGCGAGGCCATGTCACTGGCTGCCGCGGGACTGGTGCTGGGCCTCGTACTCTCGATCGGATTGGGCGTGCTGCCCCGGGGATTGTTGGTGCGGGTCAGGGCGACGCGCCACGCGTATCCCCCCAGCCAGCGCACTGCGCTACGAGTAGCCACCAACGGCGACCCGGCCGGCTCCTCTAGAATCGGTTCATGAACGTGCCCAAGCGCCTCGGAGGCGCGCCGCGTGCAGCCATCCTTTTGGCGGCTATCCTGCCCGCCTTCGCCCTCACCGGGGGCGCCCTTGCCAGTGAGGCGGATGCGCGAGCAGCCGTCGACCGATTCTTCGTCGTCTGGAACGCTGCCGACAACGCGGGGCTGGCCGACGTCATCCATCTCCCACACGTCTTCCTGGTCGGCGAGGCAGGCGCACGGGTTGCCAAGACAGAGGGGGAGATTGCGGTCGATTTCGACGCAATGAGCCGCCGCGAGGGCTGGGCGAAGAGCACTCTCGAGTCGGTCGACACCACTTACGTCTCGCCGGACAAGGTGCACTTCGAGCTCGTCTTCAGCCGCCAGAACGCCCAGGGCGAGACCTACACGACCCTCGCGGCGCTCTGGATCATGACCCTCCGAGACGAACGCTGGGGCGTACAGGTGCGATCGATCCTCGGCCCCCCTGACGCCATGCGCGACCCGACCGGCACCGCAGCCGGCCAAGGCGCGGCGCAGGCCTTCATTGCAGCTTGGAACACCGCCAGCAATGACGCCCTGCGCTCGGCCATGCACTTCCCCTTCGTGACCCTCTTCGGAGATCGGCTGGTGGTGGCGGAGGAGGCCGAAGGCTTCTCGACCGACTTCGAGGCGTTGCGCAGTGGGCAGGGTTGGGCGCGTAGCAGCTTCGACTCTTTCGATGTCGTGCGGGCCACGACGACCAAGGTTCACGCGGCCGTCGACTTCAGCCGCTACCGCGCGGACGGCACGCGCTACGGCGGCGGCAGAATGCTCTATGTATTCACTCGCAGGGGCGAGCACTGGGGCATGCAGCTGCGTACGCCGATTGCCGACAGGAGCGCCGAGGATGAGTAATCGCGAGCTTCGGGTGATCCTTGACGGACTGACCTTCCCTGAGGGCCCACGCTGGCACGACGGCAGGCTGTTCTTCTCCGACTTCTACTCGCACCGGGTGCTCGCGGTCGATCTCGACGGCAACCCTGAGACGATCTGCGAAGTGCCGAACCAGCCGTCGGGGCTGGGCTGGCTTCCGGACGGCCGGCTGCTGGTCGTCTCGATGCGCGACCGGCGGCTGCTGCGTCTCGACCCGGACGGCCTGACCGAGGCCGCGGATCTCTCAGACCTGGCGCCGAGCCACTGCAACGACATGGTGGTCGATGCGGACGGTCGAGCCTACGTCGGCAACTTCGGCTTCGATCGCCACATTGGCGAGGGGCCGAGATCGACCAACATGGTCCGAGTCGATCCCGACGGGGCCACCTCCGTCGCCGCCGAGGATCTGCAGTTCCCGAACGGCACTGTCATCACCCCGGACGGTGCCACCTTGATCGTGGGAGAGACCGGTGGTGGACGGCTGACCGCCTATGACCGCGACTCAGACGGAAACTTGTCGAACCGCAGGGTGTGGGCCGACCTAGGTGGTCACGTCCCCGACGGCATCTGCCTCGACGTCGAGGGAGCCATCTGGTCGGCGGATCCGCGCAACAACGTGGTCATTCGCGTGCACGAGGGCGGCGAGATCGTCGATCGTGTCTCCACCGACACGCAGGGGGCGTTCGCCTGCATGCTCGGAGGCGCCGACCGGCGCACGCTGTGCGTCTGCACGGCCAAGACCTCGGGCCCCGAGGCCATGACCTCGACCACAGGACGGGTAGAAGTCACCGACGTCGAGGTCCCCGGCGCAGGGTGGCCCTAGGCGGCCTCCCCCACGCTTCGGAGATGGACCTCGGTCTGAGGATATGGAATCGAGCACCCGGCGGCCTCGAGCGCTTCCTTGAAGCTGCGCGTCAGGTCGCAGCGAACCGTCCAGTAGTCGGACCGGCGGCACCACGGCCTGACGACGATGTTGACCGATGAATCGGCAAGCTCGGACACGGCCACGATCGACGCCGGATCCGGGAGCAGGCGTGGCTCGTCGCCGAGGACCCGATCGATGACTTCGAGCGCCTTCGTGATGTCGTCGTCGTAAGAGATGCCGAGCACCATGTCGATACGCCGGGTCTCGTTCACCGAGTAGTTCTTGATCGTCTCGCCGAAGATCCGTCCGTTGGGAACCATAATGCGCACGTTGTCGCTAGTGTTCAGCCCCGTCGAGAAGAGACCGACATCGCACACCGAGCCCGACACGCCGCCGGCCTCGATGAAGTCACCGAGCTTGAAGGGGCGGAAGATGAGGATCATGAACCCGGCGGCGAAGTTCGAGAGCGTCCCCTGCATCGCCAGACCGATCGCGAGGCCGGCCGAGGCGAGCACCGCGATGATCGAGGTCGTCTGGATCCCGAAAGCGCCGAGAACGGCGACCAGGGTGAACGCGAGCACCATCCAGTAGGCGAGGCTCGTCAGGAAAACCTCGAGCGTCTCGTCGAAGTCGGTCTTGCGAAACAGCCTGTGCAGGGCACGCCGTACGGTCCGGGCAATGAGCCAGCCAACAAAGTAGACCGCAACGGCCCCTAGGATCTTCAGCCCCCATTCGAGAGTCAACTGCTGCATCTGCGCCGCTAGCGCGGTCACGTCGTAGTCCATTTCTGCGCCTCCGTTCGTAGTTCGAGACTGCGAGATGCTATCGACCCGCCCCCGACCACGGAAGTCAGGGAGCGCCAGCCGGAGCCAGGCTGGCCAACTCGGCCGACCAGTTCTGGACGACACGCGGGACGCGGGGGCTGTCACCGCGGTCGAGTGTCGTCGACTCCCGCACTATGAGAAAGCGGTCGGCGGTAGACACCTCGACGGCGAACATCGAGTCTGCCGAGCGGAAGTAGAGTCACCGACCGTCGGGACTCCAGTTGGGCTCTTGGCCCGACCCGTTCGAAATCTGCCACAGACCACCTTCGACGTCGGAGAAGGGACGCACGTATACCTCGTTGGTGCCGGTGCTATCCGACTGGAACGCCAGCCATCGGCCATCCGGCGACAGGTCCGCCGAGTCTTCGTTGTACTCCGTGTCAAGCACCGGCCGAGCCTCGCGGCCCTCGAGATCGAGCGTCCAGACGTCCCAGCCGGTGTCCTCAGCCAGTTCGGTGAAGACGAGCTGCGAGCCATCCGGGCTGAGGCCCTGTGGCAGCTGCAGCGTCGTCCCCGCCTCGGTCAACGCCTCGATCTCGCCGGTCCCGTCTGCCGCCTTCCACTTGATGCGTGGCCGAACCCGTTGCTCCGGATCAGGCGAGCTCGAGAAGGCAATGTGAGCGCCGTCGCCGGTCCACACCGAACCGACGTAGGCGCGCGAGCGCGCTCGCCGCGTCTACTCCACCAGATGACAGGACGCCTGGTGGCCTCCACCGAGCTGGACGAGCTTCGGCACCTCGGTCCTGCACCGGTCGATCGCTTCCGGGCAGCGCGGGTGAAACGGGCAGCCGGGGGGCGGGTGGATCGGGCTCGGGACGTCGCCGCGCAACAGAATTCGGTGACGGCCGCGCTCGATCTTCGGGTCGGGAATCGGTACCGCCGAGATCAGTGCCTTGGTGTAGGGATGAGCCGGGGCGCGGTAGATCTCCCGAGCGCCGGCGATCTCGGCGATGCGGCCGAGGTACATGACCGCGATCCGGTCGCTGATGTGGCGCACCGCCGCGAGATCGTGCGCGATGAAGATGTAGGTCAGCCCGAGCTCGTCTTGGAGCTTCTCCATCAGGTTGAGGATCTGCGCCTGGATCGAGACGTCGAGGGCCGAGATCGGTTCGTCGGCCACGATCAACTCGGGCTCGAGCGCCAGGGCGCGAGCGATGCCGATGCGCTGGCGCTGGCCTCCGGAGAACTCATGCGGATATCGACGGATGTAGCGCGGGTCCATCCCGACCCGGCGCATCAGCTCCTGCACTCGAGCCTGCAGCTCGCTGCCCGAGGCGACGCCGAAGGTCCTCAGTGGCTCGCCAACGATCGACTCCACCGTCATTCGCGGGTCGAGGCTGGCGTAGGGATCCTGAAAGATCATCTGCATGCGGCCGCGTAGGTTGCGCAGGGTCTCGCTCCACACCCAGCGGCCGAGCCGCTCCTGCCACTCACTCGTCAACTCGATGCCGTCGAAGGTGACCTCGCCCCCGGTCGGACGCTCCAGCTGGAGAATTCCTCGACCAGTGGTCGATTTGCCGCAGCCCGACTCGCCGACCAGGCCGAGCGTCTCGCCGGAGTAGACGTCAAGATCGACGCCGTCGACCGCGCGCACCGCGCCCGTGACACGGCGGAACAGGCCCCCAGAGCGCACCGGAAAGCGGACCTTCAGATCACGAACGGTCAGCAGTGCGCCGTTTTGTGTCACGCCGGCTTTCCCTCGACGTCCCAGCACGCGGTCCATCGGCCCTCCCCGAACCTCACGATCTCGGGATAGTCCTCGTAACAACGATCCAGTACCCGCGAGCAGCGCGGATTGAACGGGCAGCCCGGCGGCAGATCGGAGGGGTGCGGCGGCAGGCCGCCGATCGGCACCAGATCGTCTGGCTCGTCGTCGTCGAGTCTCGGAATGCTCCGTAGCAGACCCTGTGTGTAGGGGTGTAACGGACGCTCGAAAAGATCCTCGGTAGACCCCTCCTCCACCCCACGACCGCCGTACATCACCAAGACGCGGTCCGTCATCCCCGCCACCACTCCCAGGTCGTGTGTGATCAGGATGACCGCCGTACCGAAATCGCGCTTGAGGTCGTCGATCAGCTCCAGGATCTGCGCCTGGATCGTCACGTCGAGGGCCGTGGTGGGCTCATCGGCGATCAGGAGCTCCGGCTCGCACAGCAGCGCCATCGCGATCATCACGCGCTGTCGCATACCGCCCGAGAACTGGTGAGGGTAGTCGTTCATGCGCGCCGCCGCCTCTGGGATCCCCACTCGCTCGAGCATCTCGATCGCCGGCGGGCGAGCCTGCGCACGGCTCATCCCCTGGTGCAGCTCCAGTACCTCGGTGAGCTGCCGTTCGATGGTCAGGTAGGGATTGAGCGAGCTCATCGGGTCCTGGAAGATCATCGCGATCCGGTTGCCACGCAGCTTCTTGAGCTCTCGGTCGGAGGCCTCGAGCAGGTCGCGGCCAGCGAAGTGGATCGTGCCGCCGGCGTACTCCCCCGGCGGCTGCGGCACGAGGCCCATGACCGATAGCGCGGAAACCGACTTACCACAGCCCGACTCGCCCACCAATCCGAGGGTTTCGCCGACGGCCACCTCGAAGCTAACGCCATCGACGGCCTTGACAAGACCGTCGTCGGTTCGAAACCAGGTCTTCAGACCCTGGACCGTTAGCAGCGGCTCGCCCATCGTCAACTCTTCATCTGCGGGTCGAGGGCGTCACGCAGGCCGTCGCCGATGAAGTTCATGGCGAAGAGCAGGATCGCCAGGATCGCTCCCGGAAAGACCAGCACCCACCAGAAGACGAGCATCTGGTTCGCGCCCTCGTTGATCAGCCAACCGAGGCTGGCGTTCGGCGGCTGCACGCCGAGGCCGAGAAACGACAGGAAGGCCTCCTGGCGGATCATGGTCGGGACCGTGAGGGTGAAGTAGACGATCACGGGGCCGAGCGCGTTGGGGATCAGATGGCGGCGCACGATCGCTGGGCCGCGCACACCGAGCGAGCGGGCGGCGTGCACGAACTCGCGCTCCTTGAGGCTCAATATCTGTCCGCGCACGATGCGCGCGGTCATCAGCCAGCCCACCGCCCCGAGCGCGACGAAGATCAGCCACAGGTGCTTGCCGAAGACGGTCACCAGGATGATGACGAAGAACATGTACGGCAGCGAGTACATGACGTCGACAAAACGCATCAGCAGCGCATCGACGCGGCCCCCGAGGTATCCCGCAACCGACCCCACCAGAACGCCGATGGTCGCCGAGACCACCGCCGCGAGGAGGCCGACCAGGAGGCTCACCTGACCGCCCTTGAAGATCCGCGTCATCAGGTCGCGACCATGAAAGTCGGTGCCGAGCCAGTGCGGTCCTTCCTCGACCGGCGCGCGCACCCGCGAGCACCGCCGGCAGGGCTCGAGCCCGTCGACGCCGTCGACGGGCGGACCGGACCGACGCAGCGTCAGGTTGGCACCGGACGGCAGCTCACCGGCCGCGCCGTGCGAGACGATCACGTCGCCATGGGGACTGCGCACAGCGACGCCGTCCCCGGAGGGGCCGACCACCTCACCCGGAACCAGGGTGTGTGTTCGGAAGCTCGGCGGCTGCGCGCCATAGTCCAGGTTCTGGTGATCGAAGGTATGGCCCCAGATGAGTTGGGTCAGGGTGGGCCCGGTGACGCAGCCCACCACGAGCAGCACCATGATGACCGAGCTCCAGACCGCGAGGCGGTTCTTGCGCAGCCGCTTCCAAGCGTCGTTCCACAGCGACGTGCCGCGAACGAGCTCGACTTCCTGGCTCGCTGCCTCGACGGTTGTCATTCGAAGCGGATCCTCGGGTCGAGAAAGCCGTAGACGAGATCGACCACCAGGTTCATTGTCAACAGGAAGAGCGAGTACAGCAGCACGATCCCCATGACCAGGAAGTAGTCACGGTTGAACGCGGCGTCGACGAGGTAGGGGCCGATACCCGGGGTGGCGAAGATCTTCTCGATCACGACGCTGCCGACCAGCATGTTCGCGGTCGACGGGCCGAGAAAGGTAACCACCGGCAGCAGCCCGCCCTTGAGCATGTGGCGCCAGGTGATCACCAGCTCACCAAGCCCCTTGGCACGCGCCGTACGCACGAAGTCGGAGCGCACTACCTCCAGCATGCCACCGCGTGTCAGCCGCGCGATGTAGGCGGCATAGGCGGTACCGAGGGTGATCCCCGGCAACAGGATGTGCCGCCAGGTCCCCCACAACCCGGGCGGAAAGATGTAGAGGCTCAGGGCAAACACCAGGACCAGAAGGGGGCCCAGGACGAAGGTCGGCAGGCTGATCCCGACCATTGCCACCGCCATCGCGCCATGGTCCCACTTGGTGTTCTGACGCAGCGCGCCGATGATGCCGCCATTGACGCCCAGCAGCAGAGCCCACACCAGCGCCACGGCGCCGAGCTGAATCGTCACCGGGAAGCCGAGCGAGATGATCTCGGTGACAGACATCTGCGGGTACTTCGTCGACATCCCCAGATCGCCCTGCACGAGGTTGCCGAGATACAGGAAGTACTGCCCCATGAGCGGCCGGTCGAAGCCGTACTTCGCCTCGAGGTCGGCGAGCACCTCGGGCGGAATCGCCCGCTCGGAGGTGAACGGGCTGCCAGGCGAGAGCCGGATGATGAAAAACGAGATCGAGACGATCACAAACAGCGTCGGAACGAGCTGAGCCACCCGACGCAGAACGAATAAGCCCATCTAGCGACGATCCCTCAGGAGAAGGGAGTGTGCGCAGGCGGATCGTTGGGCAGCGTCTGCTCGGGAACACCGTCGTACCAGCGCTCGTCGATCCAGAAGTACTTCCAGGGGTGCCGATCCTGGTAGTTGCCCCAAAACCCCATGAGGTACGGCTTGATCATCGTCGACTTGGTGTAGACGTAGAACGGAATCAGGGGCGCCGCGTCGCGCACCATTGCCTCGCCCTTGCGAAACAGTGCCAGCCGCTCGGCGGGGTCGGGCAAGGTGTTGGCCTCGAGTAGCAGCTCGTCGTACTCGGGGCTCGACCAGTTCGAGTGATTGTTGCCATTGTGTTCGCTCAGGAGCTCGAGAAAAGTGTAGGGATCGGCGTAGTCGAGGATCCACCCCATGCGAGAGATCTCGAAATCCATGAGCTGGAGGTTCTTGAGGTAAACCTTCCACTCCTGGTTCTCGATCTGCACCTCGACGCCGAGATGGTCCTTCCACATCTGCTGCACCGCTTCGGCGATCTGACGATGCCCCTCGGAGGTGTTGTAGGTCAGCGTGAAGGACGGGACGTCCGCGCCGCTGGCATAGCCGGCCTCCCGCAGCACCTCGCGGGCACCCTCGGGATCGAAAATCGAAGTCCCTAGGCCCTCGTAGCCGCCGAGGCCATCGGGGACGAGGTCCGCGGTCGGCGTCTGGTCGGCCTGGGCCACGTTGTCGACGATCGACTGCCGGTCGATGGCCATCGACAGCGCGCGGCGCAGCTTGGCGTTGTCGAGCGGCGGCGCCTCGGTGTTGATCCAGTAGAAGTAGACCGAGCCGTAGGGGTAGCGCTGGAAGTCACGGAACGGCTCGAGAAAGGCCATGAACTCCGAAGGCAGCGAGCCGTTGCGCCCCGACCAATCGAACTCGCCGGCGCGGTAGAGGTTGAGGCTAGTGTTGTAGCTCTCGACCAGGAGAGTCTTCACCTTCTCGATGCGCACGCTGGCGGCATCCCAGTACCGCGGGTTCTTCTCGAACAGGTAGTAGTAGCGAAAGTGGTGCTCCACCAGGTTGTAGGCGCCATTCGAGACGATGTGCTCGGGCTTGGTCCACCGCTCGGTGTCGACACCCTCGGCCTCGAGCTGCTCCATGAGGTGACGCGGTACCGGGAGAAAGGTGTAAAACGTCACCAGGTTGATGAAGTAGGGGATCGGCCCTTCGAGTCGGGCCTCGAGCGTGTGGTCGTCCAGGGCACGCACACCGATGAGATCGAGTCCGGCGACCTCGACTGAAAGCGCGCCGCCTGCGTAGGACCGGCCGTCGAGGGCCTCGATCGCGCGGTCGCGATACGCGGCTCGCTCCTCGGTCTCACCGCCGAGGTAGACGAAGGCGCCTCGCTCCGGCCACTCGGCCGTTGCCACTCGCTCGACCGGCGCGATCTCCTCGAAGAGCGCCGCGATCGAGGCGGTGACCTCCTCCTCCTCCTCACCTGTCTCCCACGCGACCCCACGCACCCACAGCGCCCGCTGGTTCACCGGCGCGGCGTTACGCAGCACGTACATCATGCTGCCGTACTTCGAGGCGGTTGCCGGGTCGACCACGCGCTTCCACGACCACTCGAAGTCGGACGCGGTCAGAGCGCGACCATCGGACCACTGCGAGTCGCGCAGCTTGAAGGTAAAGACCGTGCCGTCGGGCGAGACGTCCCAACTGCGTGCGACGTCGGGCATCGGCGCCAGATCTTGCGGATGAGCCTGCACCAGGCCGGCGAACATGTTCCATACCAGCGAGCTCCCGGCACTGTCGGAGAGCTTGCCGGGATCGAGGTACTCCGGCTCGTTGGAGTTGTTGATCCAGATCTCGTTCGGCGGGTGCGGCGGCACGACCGTACCGAAGTATCCAGGCGCGCCGTTGGGAGCGCAGCCGGCGACGGCGATCGACACCACGAGCCCGCAAACGACGGTGGCGCGGTGGTGTCGGCGAAAGCTCACGAAACAAGGACTCTATCGGCGGACTCTACCGGTCGCAACGCGTCCCGCCTGCGCCGCATTCCCCCTGCTACGGCCGCTCCGAGGAAGGCCTACCGACCTTGTAGTAGATCGCGCTCGGTCCGGCGCGCTCGTCCAGCCAAGCCACATGGACCGCACCGTCGTTCGCCACCGCAATCATCGGCTGCTCGGAGTCGCCGTGGGCGTCGGTCAGGCGAGTGTCCTCGCCCCAATTGTGGCCGCCGTCCGCGGACGCCTTGTAGTAGATCTCGCCCTCGCCGTGCCGGTCGTCGAACCACACGAGATGCAGCTCGCGGCCGCTCGCGGCCAGGTTCGGACGCGAGGAGCTGCCCTCTGCATAGGTCAGTCGCTCGATCGGGCTCCAGCTCCCGCCGGCGTCGGTCGAGCGTGCGTAGTACAGCTCCCACTCACGGCTCGCGATCCACATGCGGCGATTGAACTCGCCCATCAGCCGAGCGACCCGGCGTGGATCGCCGCCCGCCTCGACCCACGGGTGTACCGCCTCGCCGATCGCACCCGACTTGACCTGCACCCGGTGCTGGAAGGCCTGGCTGTAGAAAGTCAGCCTCTGCGGCTGCTCCGGATCGGGCACCAAGATCCCTTCGGGCACAGGGTCTGACTCGAGCCCGACCAGCCGCATCGCCTGGTCGAGCATCGCCTCGGCGTCGCGCAGAGAGAACTCGTTGTCGCGCTGGTCGAACCAGGCGAGGTGGACGACGCCGTCGGCGACCACCACTGTCGGCGCCCACGAGTTCATGTCGTCGAGAGTCAGTCGTCGTTCGGAACCCCAGCTGTCGCCCCCATCGGCGGACACCCGGACGTACTCCTCCTCGTTGCCATCGCGGGTGTCGACCCAAGCCACCGCAACCAGGTCGCCCTCCGCGGCCAGAGAAGGAGTCCACGAATCGTGCTCGGCCGCCGACAACCTGCTCGCCGCCTCCCAGGTATCGCCGGCGTCGGTCGAGCGCCGGTGGTATACCTCGGCCGGCCCCTCGCGGGAATCGACCCAGACCACATGAAGGGTGGAGCCGACCGACGCGACAGAGGCATGCACCACCGAGCCTCCCTCGCTGACGGCGAAGGGTGCGGACCAAGTCTCACCACGGTCGCGTGAATCCCGTAGCCAGATCCGGCCGTTCTGTCCGCCCGACTGCCAGACCACGAACAACCGCTCGCCCGTCGCGACCAGCGACGGGTACTCGCCTCCCGACTCGTCCGACAGCACGACCGATCGGGTGAAACGCTTGCCGTCGCTACGGCTGTAGTGAACCGCGGTGGCCCCGCCCGCATCATCTGCCCGCCGGTAAAAGACGGCATGGACTCCGCCCTCGGCATCGACCGCCAGCCCCCTACCGAAGTTCAGCGTCGTTCGCAGCTCTCCCCTGCCACCTTCTACGCTCTTGTCGGGCGACCATTCGAGGCCTTTCTCGGCGGCGACACTCGACGGCACGGCGGCGAGCAACAGAGTCGCGTAGGCAACGGTACCGCCGGCGACCCGACAGCGCCACCAAGCTCTTGTGGACTTCCTTACCACTCGTCGACGTGCAGGAAATTGTCAAGACCGCGGCGCTTGGCAGGCTTGAAGGTCGACCCGGTGTAGTAGGCGACCGGGATCAGAGCCACCTGGGTCACACTGTCATAGGGGATGCCGAGGATCTCTGCCACCTTCTGCTCGTGGAAGAGGTGCAGGGTCGTGTACGCAGTGCCCAGGCCACGGGCCCGTGCGGCAAGCATGAAGCTCCATACAGCGGGAAGAATCGATCCGAAGGCGCCGGAATGCGTAGCGTTGGCCATCGGCCCGGTCAGACCGTCGAAGCGTCCCTCAACACAGGGGATGAAGTGGACCGGCACTTGCGCCAGGTGGACGGCCAGATGCTCGGCTGAGCTGACGACCTCGTCCATGACGGGGCGGTAGTCGGGCTCGGTTCCCGCGGCGAGCGCATGGGCGGAGATCGGCATGTCGCGATAGGCATCGAAGGCCTTGGAGTAGAGATCGCCGATCGCCCGGCGTTTGTCCGCGTCGGTGACGATGACGAAGTGCCAGCCCTGTGCGTTCGAACCGCTGGGTGCCTGACACGCAATATCGAGGCACTCGCTGACGAGGCTCAGGTCTACCGGGCGTTCGAGGTCGAGCCTCTTGCGCACGGTGCGGGTCGTGGTCAGTAGCTCGTCGACGCCAATCTCGATCTTCGACATTCCAGCCTCCGGTTCTCGGTTTCGCAGAGGATAGCGAGGATCACGGGTCGACGGGCGTCATCGAGTAGGATCGAGTGTCCATGTCTCGCCGTCTCTGCCTCGTTCTCACCCTGTCGCGGGGCGCTTGTTGGGGTGGCGAGGACGCCCCCTCGGGTGGCCCGCCGAACGGCGGCCCACCCGGCGGCGGGCGAGCGGCCGCTGGAGGCAACGGGAGACCGGGAGGCGGAGGCCCGCCGCCGCTGCCAGTCCAGGTAGCAACCGCCTCTCAGACCGCGCTGGTGCGCTCGCTCAGCGCCGTCGGCTCGATGCAGAGCCCCGAAACGACCGTGGTCGCCGCGGACATCTCCGGCCTCCTTGTC